>CAJCJH010000075.1 GCA_903970615.1 Rhodospirillales bacterium | reverse complement strand
ACAGGCGCAGATCGGCAGCGCTCTCGCCAACCGGGTTGGCCACCAGCTCGTGGAGGACGGCAAACGCCGCGTCGCGCCGGTCGGACAGGGCCAGTGCCTGGGCCAGAATCGTGAGCTGGCCGGCGCGATTGAACTGGTCCTTGCCGGGCAGCTCCACACCCAGCCGTCCTTCGCGTTCGGCGGCCTGCGCGTCGCCAAGACCGGCTTCGATCAGGGCCAGGCTGGAGGCAATGTAACCGTTGTCGCCCAGACGTTCGCGCAGGGCGCGCAGCTTGTCTCGAGCTTCCCTGAACGTAGCCTGCGCGGCGTTCTCGTCCCCGGCCCAGCGCTGGTTCCAAGCCAGCAACGGATAGCATTGCGCGGTGAGCCCATCGAGAGCGAAGTCCGGCGCTGACAGCAGGGCCTGGATGGCGCTGGCGCCGGCGTGGAAATCGCGGCGGTAGTCGCGCAGCTGGACTTGCGTTTGCAGTTTGAAATAGTCGGCGAGCTGCAGCGGCATCGGGTCGAGCAAGGCGCCGGCAACATCCAGATTGCCCTCGTACAGATAGGTCAAGGCCTTGAGTACGGTTGCAGAAACATCGCCCGGCCGCAGTGCCAAGGCCTTGTCGACCCAGAGGCGCGCTTCGGCCGGCCGGCCGACAAACATCAGGGTCTCGCCCAAACCGGTGAGGTCTCTGAGATTTCCCGGATCAACCTGCAGCACCTGCTGCAGGCGCTCGATGGCCAGTTCGTAATGGCCGGCGCGGCGCTCGACATAGCCCAGCTCCGCGAGAGCCTCCGCATTGTTGGGCTGACGCTTGAGCGCCTCGCCCAGGGCGGTGCGGGCACCGTCGAAATCCAGCGTGCGATACAGGAACTCGCCGCGCGCGATCCAGGCCTCGGGAGACTCCGGCGCAAGCTGCATCGCACGCTCGGCACCCCGGCGTGCGGCTTCCAGACGCGCCGCGCTGTGGTCGATGGCCTGGAAGTAGATCAGACCATCGGTGACCGAGCGGTAGGCCCATGCCTGCATGAAATTCGGATCGCGCTTGACCGCCTCGGCGAAATTGGCGGACGCGGACAGCAGGTCTTCGACCCCGAAGACCCGGCGGTAATCGCTCAGGCCGCGCAGGTAGAAGTCGTAGGCTTCGGCGTTCAGCGTCGGCTTGCTCGCCAGCTCGGTACGTTCATTGCCGTTGAGCCGCGCCTTGAGGGCATCGGCGATGGCACCGGCGACCTCGCCCTCGACGCCGAAGATGTTGTCCAGCTTGCGGTCGTAAGTCTCGGCCCAGAGATGCTCGTCGGTCGCCGCACGGATCAACTGTACGTTGATGTGCACCGCCTCGCCGGCCTTCTGCACGGTGCCTTCGACGATGTTGGCCACGCCCAGCTTGCCGGCGATATCTGACAGATTGCCCGGATGGCTGGCGAACTGCTCGGTGGATGTGCGCGACACCACCTTGAGTGCGCCAATCTTCGCCAGCCGCGTCAGGATCTCGTCCTGGATGCCGACCGCGAAGTAACCATTGGCCTTGTCGTCGGAGAGATTCTCGAACGGCAGCACCGCGATCGACTTGTCGCTCGCCGCATCGGTGACTCGCGCTTCGGCAGAGCGGCGCAGCAGGCTGTGATCGAGGATGACGTAGCCGATGCCGATGACAAGCAGTGCACCGAGCACGTAGTTGAGCTTGCGATCGGCACTGCGCCGCTCGCGAACCGCGGCCGGGCTTTCGCCGCTTGCGGGCAGGCTTTCGGTTCTCACGATGCCCGCAGGCGTGATGTCGAACAGCCAGGCCAGCACCAGCGCAATCGGGAAGCCTGCGACGATCAGGCCCACGAAGATTCGCTGCACGTGCGTGCTGATCTCGTAGATCGGAAACACCTGCGTGATGACCTGCACCAGCAGCCAGCCGGCCACCGCGTACATCGCGCCGACCTTGTAGACGTTGCGGCGCTGAAGTTCGGCGAAGAACGAGGGCCGGGCCGTCGGTGCGTTCATGGCAGCTCCGCCAGTACGGCCGGATCGATCTTCAGTTTGCGGCACAGCGCGATGAAGCGCGGGTCGGACTTGTAGGCATCGACGAAGGGCATCGTGACCAGTTGCGTGAGGCCGGAGTCATGCACCTGAAGGGAGCGATCGAGCCACTCGAACACCTTGTCCGGCTCCTTGCGCAGCGCGTACAACTCGGCGATCTGGAAGGCGCCGGTGTCCTGATGCTTGGCGATGAAGTCCTGCAGCGCGGCGGCGGCGGCGTGGGGGTCGCCTTGCGCCTGCTTCACCAGCGCGCGTTCGAAGTCGAGCCAGAAGCCGGGATGCTCGCGCTCGGCGTCGCGGGCTGCGGCGGCGACATCGTGGCGCAGCAGATCAATCGTCACCAGGTGGACGTACTGGTGAAAGGCAGTGGGTTGCTGGGCGATCGTGTGACTCAGCAAAGCTTCGGCTTCGTCCAGCCGGCCGAGCGCAACCAGCATGCGCGCCAGGTTGACCTGTGTCACGACCAACAGCGGATCGAGCTCGATCGCGCGGCGGAATGCGGCTTCGGCCTCGGCGTAGCGCCCTTGCGCAGCCAGCACATAGGCCAGCACTTGCCTTGCGCCGGCAAGAGCGGGCGCCAGCTCGACGGCGCGGCGCAGTTCGGTTTCAGCGGCGGCGAAGTCCAGATCGGGCGTCAGGCGCAGCCCGCCCAGCGCTTCGTGCCCTTGGGCCAGATCGGGTGCCAGTGTGAGCGCCTGCTCGGCGGCGCGGCGCGCGTGCGCGTAGCCCTCGTCGACTTCCGCACCCTCCAGGTAGCTCGCCGCCAGAAAGCGCCAGGCGATGGAGAGCCGCGCATAGGCCAGCGCGTAACCGGGGTCGAGGCGGATGGCTTCGTCGTAGTACTCGATCGCCTTGTGCGAGTCTTCCGGCGTCAGTCGCGCGAAATGGAAATCGCCCTGCAGCAGCGCGTTGTGGGCTTCGAGGTTCTGTGTGGTCGAGGCCGCGCGCGGCGCGCCGACATCGCCGAGCAGATGCAGCTTGAGTTGGTCGGCGACCGCGGCGGCGATTTCGCTCTGCACCGCGAACACATCCTTCAGCTCACGATCGTAGGTCTCCGACCACAGCTCGCGGCCGTCCGCAGCACGGATCAGCTCGGCGACGATGCGCACGCGCTCGCCCTGCCGGCGCACGCTGCCTTCGAGCAGGTTCGCCACGCCGAGCTTTTCGCCGATGCTGCGGCTATCCACGGACTGGTTCTTGAACTGGAACGAGGAACTGCGGCCGATCAACTTGAGATGCGGAATCTTCGCCAGCACGGCGATCAGTTCTTCCGAAAGACCATCGGAGAAATACTCGTTGGCCGGATCGCCGCTGGTATTGGCCAGCGGCAGCACGGCGATCGAGCCGTCATTGCCATCGCCAGATGTGGCGCGCCGCAGCAGTGTGTGATCCAGTACCAGATAGCCAAGGCTGAGCAGGAGCAGGCTACCGAGCAGGTAATTGAGCCGGCGATCCATGCCACGCCGCTGCTTCTGGGTTGCCGGACTTTCGCCGCTCGCCGGAACGTCCGCGGTACGCACGAGGCCCTGCGGTGTGAGATCGAAAATCCAGGCCAGCACCAGCGCGACGGGGAAGCCGGCGATCACCGCGATCACCACCCATCGCACCGCCGCATTCGACACCTCGAAGAACGGAAATACCTGGGTGGCGACCTGCACCAGCAGCCAGCCAGCCACGGCATACATCGCGCCGACCTTGGAGACGTGGCGGCGCTGGAGTTCGGCGAAGAAGGAGGGCTTGATGCTCATGGTTTCATCCCCGCTTCGGCAGCCGGCGCGTGATCGGCGATCAACTTCTGTACGCGCGGATCATCGCGGATGGCATCCCACACCGGGTCCAGCTTGAGCAGGCCGACGGTAAGACCGGCAGGGACTTGCAGCAGATGCGGCAGTGCGGCGATCGCGGCTTCGCGATTGCCGGTCTCGATGTCGACGATCGCCTTGCCGATCTCGCTGGCGGCGTGGTTGATCGCATCGTCGCGGTAAGCGTCCAGCGCGCGTGCACTCGCGTCCTGAGCGGCGGCCTTGTCGCCGATACCCGCATAGGCCAGCGCCAAGGTATTCAACTCGACTTCATCGTCGATCCGCACCGGGGTGTCGGCGGTCGGCTTGATCGAGCGGATGACGCGCAAATACGTCGCGCGTGCGGCGTCGGCGTGACCGGAGCGCATCTGCGCTTGCGCGAGCATGATCGCGATGTAGAGCGCGCTATTCAACGGCAGCGGTCCTTCGCCCGGCGGCAGACTGGCCTCAGCCAGCTCGATTACCTTGTCGTTGCGGCGCTCATACGTGTATTGGTTCAGCGGCGCGTAGTTATACCAGCCGGCCACGTCGTAGTGCGGCGGCAGTTGCGATACCCAGCCGGCAGCGGCATCGAGATGGCCATCCGCCTGCTCCAGCAGCGCCATCGCGGCGATGGCGTCAGTATCGCCGGGTGCCAGCTTCAGTGCGTGGCTCAGCACATCGCGTTCCTCGTCGAAGCGGCGCAGGTAGAAAAGGAGCTGATCGCTCTCTTCGTCCAGCAATGGCACATTCGACGGGTCAAGCACCGCGCCGGCGCGCATGTGCGCGAGCGACTCCTGCCAATTTCCCAGCCGACGATTCACTCTCGCCAACGCGACATGGACGCGCGCGTCGTTGGGCAATAGCTGCTGCGCCTTCTCATACAACGGCACGGCGCCCGCCATATCGCGCAGTACGTGGTAGCGGTAATCGCCTTGCGCGCGCCAGGCTTCGCCAAGCTGCGGATTGAGCGCCATCGCCGTCTCCGCGGCTTTGCGGACGAAATCCGGCGCAATGCTCTCTCCGTTGAAATACAGAAGGCTGGCGACGCTGCCGATGTCGGCCCAGGCTTGGGCGAAATTCGGATCAAGCTGCACGGCCTCCTCGTAGGCCGCCAGTGCGTTGGCTTCGTGCGGCATATCAAACGCTGCGGTCTCGATCGCACGGCCGCGCGCATAGGCCTCATAGGCAGCTGGATTGGTCGTCGGTCGCGCTGTCACCGCTTGCTGCTCCAGTCCGCTGAGCTTCGCGTTGAGCGTGTCGGCCACGGTCTGCGCCACCTCGCCTTCGACCGCAAACACGTCATCAAGCCGGCGGTTGTAGCTTTCCGCCCAGAGATGGCTTTCGTCGGCGGCCTTGATCAGCTGGATGTTGATGTGGACGGCATCGCCGACTTTCTGCACGCTGCCTTCAACGATATTGACGACACCGAGCTGCTTGGCGATCTCGGCCAGGTTGCCCGGCTTGGCCGCAAGCGCCTGTGTCGAGGTGCGTGCGATCACCTTGAGCGCGCCGATTTTCGCAAGCCGGGTCAGGATTTCGTCCTGAATGCCTTCGGCGAAATAGGCGTTGGCCTTGTCGTCGGAGAGGTTCTCGAACGGCAGTACGGCAATGGATTTGTCTTGTGCTGCGGCCACGGCTGGCGCGTCAGCGGGGCGACTCAGCAGCGCGTGTTCGAGCACGACATAGCCGATGCCGATGACCAGCAGCGCACCCAGCACATAGTTGAGTTTTCGATCTGTGCCACGCCGCTCCCGAACCGCAGCCGGGCTTTCGCCGCTTGCGGGCAGGCTTTCGGTTCTCACGATGCCCGCAGGCGTGATGTCGAACAGCCAGGCCAGCACCACCGCGACCGGAAAGCCCGCGACGATCACGCCGACGAACACACGCTGAACATGCGCGCTGATGTCATAGATCGGAAACACCTGCGTGATCACCTGCACCAGCAGCCAGCCGGCCACCGCGTACATCGCGCCGACCTTGTAGACGTGGCGGCGCTGCAGTTCGCCAAAAAACGAAACCATGAGCGATGGCTGGCTCATTGCAACACCCTGCCGGCGCAGACTTTCTCCGCATGCGGATCGTGCATTTTGAGGCGCTGCACGATGGCAATGAAGCGTGGCTCGCAGCGGATGGGATCGAGCGCGGGCAGCACGATTGCCCAGTCCGCGGTTCCTCCAGCGAAGCCGGCAAGGCGCTCCAGGAAATCCAGCGCCAGATCGTGCTCGCCCAGCAGTACCAGCAAGGCCGGGATGTTGTAAGCCTCCAGTGCGTTACCGCTACCCGGCTCGTTTTCACTGTCGAGCGCCAAGCTGGCGTAGCGCAGCGCCAGCGCATGCCGGTCGCCATGCCCGGTGAGCGCCGCGACCAGCTCGTTACCCTGCCCGGCAGCACTGGGATTCTGCACTGCCGCCAAGTGCTGCAGCGTCGCGCGCGCCTGATCGTACTGACCGAGCAGCAGCTCATCCATGCCCACGTCTTCCAGACAAACCTCGTAGTCCGGGTCGACATCCAGGGGGTGCTCGCACAGCGCTTTCGAATCGGCGTAGCGGCCGAGCGCCTGCAGTGCGAACGAATGGTTCTGGGACACGATCGGGGAGCGCGGATCGAGCGCACTTGCGCGTTCCAGCATCTCCAAGCCACCCGCCAGATCGCCACTGCTCGATAGCAGCGTTCCCAGCCACTGGTATGCCGTAGCGAACGAAGGGCCCAGCGCAATCGAACGCCGTAACAATGCGGCCGACGTGTCACGGCGCACCTCGCGCTGCGCGATGACGCCGAGTGCTGCATAAGGCTCAGGCAGCGTCGGGTCGAGCGCGATCGCACGCTCGGCAGCATCTCGCGCATACGCGGTGCTATCGCTGTAGGAGATTCGATTGCTGTAATCGCCGGCGACGGAGTAGGCCAGTGCCAGGCCGGCATATCCCTGCGCATACTGCGGATCGGTAGCCGTCGCCTGTTCGAAAGCGTGGATCACTTGGCCGATCGTCTCGTGGGTCCGTTGCGACCACAGGGCGATGCCGCGCAAGTACCAATCGTAGGCCTGCAGGTTCGCGGTTCCGGCGCGGTGCTGGCCCTCCGCGCGCGCGTCGCCGAGCTTCACCTTCAACTCGTCGCCGATCGCCGTGGCAATCTCGTCCTGGATCGCGAAAATATCGTGTAGCTGGCGGTCGTAGGTCTCCGACCAAAGGTGGAAGCCGGTGGCGGCGTCGATCAACTGCGCGGTCACACGTACGCGGTCGTCCTGCTTGCGCACGCTGCCCTCCAGCACCACACGCACGTTCAGGGCGCGGGCGATGTCGGGCACCTCCACCGTCTTGCCCTTGAACGAGAACGAGGACGTTCGCGCGGCGACGTGCAGGCCCGGCACACACGCCAGCACGTCGAGAATCTGCTCGCTGATGCCGTCGGAAAAATAATCGTTGGCAGCGTCGCCCGACATGTTGGCGAACGGCAGCACGGCGATCGACTTCTCCTCGCCCGCTTGCGGCGGCGCGCCACCGCGGATGTAGCCGAGGCGCTCTGCTATGAAGTATCCGAGTGCCATCAGCAGCAGGGAAGCCAGCACGTAGTTGAGCTTGCGGTCGGTACCGCGCCGCTCCCGAACCGCAGCCGGGCTCTCGCCGCTCGCGGGCAGCCCCCCGGTTCTGACGATGCCCTCCGGCGTGATGTCGAACAGCCAGGCCAGCGCCGGCGCCACCGGAAAGCCGGTGATGATCGCGAGCACCAGAATACGCTGCACCAGTGCGGAGATCTCGAAGATTGGAAACACCTGCGTGATGACCTGCACCAGCAGCCAGCCGGCGACGGCGTACATCGCGCCGACCTTGTAGACGTGGCGACGCTGCAGTTCCGCGAAGAACGAGGGCTTGGCGTTCACGCCAGCCGCGTCCGCAACTCGACCGCAGCGATACTCATCGGTATCGACGCGGGCATCAGTAATCGCAACGGCTTTCCGCTCATGCCCGAACCCTGATCCCCAACGCCGAATTTTTGAGTGTCAGCCTGGGTCACTGCCATCCGTAGCGGAGGCACCCGGTGATTATCGATCCGAATTATGCCAGCGAATACGGCAAATACCATTGCCTTCAGCGGACGTAGCGAGGATGTTGAAGTTACCTATGCCTGTGCGTAGCCGCAGAGGGCGCCGGCTCAGATTGGGCGCTTGCGAAATCCGTGGCGAGAGCAAGCCATCATTCCTTGCGGAATTGCAGCAACGCCATTTGTACATTGTCAGGCGGCATCGGCAAGGGCTTCACGCACCCTTGTTCTTCTCATCCCAGCGCATCGGTTCCCAAAGCTCCACCTTGTTGCCATCCGGGTCCATGATCCAGGCGAACTTGCCGTTCTCGTGCGACTCCGGGCCGGCAACCACAGCTACACCCGCCGCGCGCAGCTGCGTCAGCAGTTCATCGAGATTGTCCACCCGGTAGTTGATCATGAAGGCAGACTCGCTCGGGCTGA
Organism: Rhodospirillales bacterium; assembly: GCA_903970615.1. GTDB lineage: Bacteria > Pseudomonadota > Gammaproteobacteria > Nevskiales > Nevskiaceae > Nevskia. The sequence goes on along the minus strand of CAJCJH010000075.1, from coordinate 33,265 downwards.
ACCATTGGCTGTCCTTGCCCGCCAGATGCCACACCGTCAGGCCGCGGTCTTCCGCCTTGTCGTCCGGCCAGCGGAGAATGGCACCGCCGAAATCTTCCAGCGGCATGCCCAGATGCTGCTGGTACCACGCCGCCAGCGCCGCGCGATCGCCCTTGCACTTCAGGAACACTCCGCCGATTCCGGTGATCTTTGCCATCACAGTCTCCGATTGGTTGAGACGACCGACCCCTGATCGACGCAGAGCAGGCGGGCTTCATCTGGCTACGCGGACCAGACCAATGCTATGTCCGATGATTATCCATCGCCGGGATTAACGTCCCTCGAATTGCAAATATCGCAGCGCTTTTGCTCAAAAGTCACCCCAATAAGGGCGACTACAAACAAGATGCCCCAAACCAGATATCTCTTTCGTTATTTTCGCTCAATAGTTTAAGCAAAGTGAATCGTTTGATGAGTTGATCTTAGCTCGGCTTCCTCGCCCGATAGCCCTTCCAGCCTGCGGGCTTGAGATTGCGCTCCACTTTTGGCGGCCGAACCTTGCCGGCTGAGCGTGCGGGCTTGGCGGTTGGCGCAGCACTCACTTCGACATCTGCATTGCGCACGGCGGCATCGCGCGGGCGGCGGCGCGGCGCGGCTTTCTTCAGGTCCGCGGCCGTTTCCAGTTTTACCGCGGCACGCAGGGCACGCATTTCATCAGCGGTGAGTTCGCGGTATCCGCTGGACTTGACGCCGTGGCCGAGAGTGACCGGGCCATAGCGCACGCGAATCAGGCGGCTGACTTGCAGGCGTTGCGACTCGAACAAGCGCCGCACTTCGCGGTTGCGGCCTTCCTTGAGCGTGACACGCCACCATTGATTCGCGCCTTCGCCATCTTCGTTGTCGCCGCGTTCGATGCTGTCGAAGTGTGCCATGCCATCGTCGAGCCGCACGCCTTTGCGCAGGCGCTCCAGCACGTCATCGTTCATGTCGCCGAGCACGCGCACGGCGTATTCGCGTTCGAGCTCAAAACTCGGATGCGTCAGCCGCCGCGCGAGTTCGCCATCGTTGGTCAGCAGCAGCAGGCCGGACGTGTTGAGGTCGAGACGGCCGACGGCGATCCAGCGGCCGTTCTCCAGTTCCGGCAATTTCCTGAAGACGGTTTTGCGGCCTTCGGGATCGTCGCGCGTCACCAACTCGCCGACGCGCTTTTTGTACAGCAGCACGCGTGTCACTTCCGCCACTTTCGCCAGCCGCACACCGCGGCCATCCACCTGCACGCGATCTTCGAGCCTGACTTTCTGGCCGGGCGTTGCAACTTCGCCATTGACCTTGACGCGGCCTTCGGCGATCAGCTTTTCGACCGCGCGGCGCGAGGCGACACCAGCTTCGGCAAGGACTTTCTGGATACGCGCGTCCGTCATCGTCAGAGCGACGCGTCTTCGGAATGCGGAGTTTCGGAATCGCTTTCGGGATGGCTGGCTTCGACATCGTCGCTGGCTGGCGACTGATTGAAGTCGTCGCTCGCGTGCTCGTGAGCCGCATCTTCCGTCGCCAGCGTTTCGGCAGCAGCTTCGATCACGCTTGCGTCATCGGCGATCACGGTTTTCTTGGCATCTTTATCGGCATTTTTATCGGTGCCTTCATTCGCGTTCTCGGCAAGCTTCGCCGGCGTCAACTCAGTCGCAAGGCCGAGCTTGTTCATCGCCGCTTCGAGTTGTTCCAGATCCTTGATCTCGGGCAAGGCTGGCAACTGATCCAGCGATTTCAGATTGAAGTCATCGAGAAACTGCGAGGTGGTGCCGTACAGCGATGGCCGGCCGGGCGATTCCTTCACGCCAACTTCGCGCACCCAGCCGCGTTCGAGCAGCGTGCGCAGGATGTTGGTGGAGACGGCGACGCCGCGGATGTCTTCGATTTCGCCGCGCGTGATCGGCTGGCGATAGACCACCAGCGCCAGCGTTTCGAGCGCGGCGCGCGAATATTTCGGCGGCTTTTCCTGCCACAGACGGCTCACCCATTCGCCGAACTCGGGCCGCACTTGCAGGCGCCAGCCGCTGGCGACTTCGCACAGTTGTGCGGCGGAATCGGCATAGCGTTCACTCAATCGCAGCAGCGCATCGCGCAGATCCTTACGGCTGAGATTGAGCTCCGCGCCGACGAAGCGTTGCAGCGCGTCGAGCGACAGCGGGCCGTCTGCCGCCAGTAGCAGCGCTTCGACGATGCGCGCGGAGGCGTCGAGATCAACACTCGATGCGGGCGCGGTGTCTTCTGCAATTTGGATGGCGGATTCGTCCATAAATTTCGATCAGCTTGCGATCAGGCCGCGGCTTCGATCGCGCTTTCAGCCGCTTGCGGCGCGCCGAGCGTGAGTGCGGCGAAGGGCGCGGTCTGGGCGATTTCCAGCAGGTGGCCTTTCACCAATTCCAGCACCGCCAGCAGGCAGACCACAACGCCGGCATGACCTTCTGCAAGATCGATCAACTGCTCGAAACGCAGCGGGCCGGTTTTGATGCGATCGAGAATATGGCTCATGCGTTCACGCACAGAAAGCGGCTCGCGCTGCACGCTGTGCTTGCTGAACATTTCGGCGCGCAGCAGCACGTCGCGGAACGCCAGCATCAGCTCGCGCAAACCGGGCACCGGCAGCGGCGCATCGCTGGTGCGGCGTTCCGGCCGCGCTTGTGCGATGAAGATTTCGCGGCCCGCACGCGGCAGCGCATCGAGCGCTTCGGCGGCCGTTTTGAAGCGTTCGTATTCCTGCAAACGCCGCACCAGTTCCATGCGCGGGTCGCCGACTTCTTCCTCAACCGACGGCGGCCGCGGCAGCAGAATGCGCGATTTGATTTCAGCCAGCCATGCCGCCATCACCAGATATTCGGCGGCGAGTTCCCAGCGCAGGCTCTGCATCAGCGCGATGTAGTTCATGTACTGCTGGGTGATTTTCAGCACCGGAATATCGAGGATGTCGATGTTCTGTTTGCGGATCAGATACAGCAACAGATCGAGCGGACCTTCAAACGCATCGAGAAAAACTTCCAGCGCATCCGGCGGAATGTAGAGATCGTGCGGCAACTCGGTGAGCGCTTCGCCACGCACGCGCGGCATCTTCGCTTCGGGCGTTGCGCTGGTCTCCGTTACGCCAGCTTCCGTTGCATTGGTTTCGGCAACATCCGCGACTGCGTTCATTCGGGAATGAAGCCGAGCACTTCGTGGACGTTTTTCAGCGTGGCATCGGCGCGTGCGGATGCGCGATGCGCGCCATCCTGCAATACGCGGCGCAGGCCTTCGCGGTCTTCGCGGATGTCGTGATACTTCGCTTGCACGGGCTTGAGACATTCGACCACCGCATCGGCAACTGCGGATTTGAACGCGCCGTAACCTTGCCCTGCAAAGCGGCTTTCGAGCGCTGGAATGGCTTCGCCCGTGGTCGCAGACAAGATCGATAAAAGATTCGACACGCCAGGCTTTTCGGCGATGGAGAAGCGCACGCTGTTGTCCATATCCGTCACCGCGCGCTTGATCTTGCGCACGATCGTGTCCGGCGGATCGAGCAGATACAGCGCGTTGGTTTCGGCGTCGTCCGACTTGCTCATTTTGCCGGTCGGTTCCTGCAAACCCATGATGCGCGCGCCGACCGGCGGGATCATCGGCTCCGGCACTTTGAAGACGTTGCCGTAAAGATTGTTGAAACGCAGCGCGATATCGCGCGTGAGTTCCAGGTGCTGCTTCTGGTCGTCGCCGACCGGCACCTGCGCGGCTTGGTACAACAGGATGTCTGCCGCCATCAGCACCGGATAATCGAACAGGCCGGCGTTGATGTTATCGACATGCTTGGCGCTCTTGTCCTTGAACTGCGTCATCCGGCTCAGCTCGCCGAATTGCGTGTAGCAGTTGAGTATCCATGCGAGCCGCGCATGCGCCGGCACATGGCTTTGCACGAACAGTGTGTTGTTGGCGGGATCAAGTCCGCAGGCGATATACAGCGCTAGGAATTCGTAACAACGCTCGCGCAGAATCGCCGGTTCCTGCCGCACAGTGATCGCGTGCAAATCCACCAGCATGTAATAGCAATCGTAAGTGGCCGACAGCGGCAGCCAGTTCTTGATCGCGCCGAGATAATTGCCGAGCGTGAGCCGGCCGGAAGGCTGGATGCCGGAGAGCACGACAGGGCGCGTTGATGACGATGGAGTCACGAGGGAATTAGTAAAAAATTTGCTGCAGATTTGAAAGGCTCGCTCATGCGCGCGGACTCAGGCGTCGTTCAGCGACAGCACGGCGGCGATGATGCTGACGACGAGCTGCATCGGCGGCACCAGAATCACGCTGATCAGATTGGTCACCATCAGCGCCAGCAGAATGAAAAACGTGTACGGCTCGATCGCCGCCAGCTTTTCGGCCTGACGCGGCGGCAGCAAACTCAGCAGTACACGGCCGCCATCGAACGGCGGAATCGGCAGCAGGTTGATGACGAAGAAACCGGCGTTGAGGGTGATGCCGGCAACCGACATCAAACGCATGCCGAGCCAGATGCCTTCATCGGCATCGCCGCCCTGGATCATGGTGATTTTCAGCAGCACGCCCCAGATGAAGGCCATCAGCAGATTGGCGCCGAGGCCGGAAACGGCGATCAGGCCGAGATCGCGGCGCGGATCGCGGAAGCGGCGCAGATCGATCGGGATCAATTTCGGCCAGCCGAAAAGAATGCCGCCGAGACCGCTCGAACTGAGCGCGAGCATCAAGCCCGGCAACAGCAAGGTGCCGAGCGGATCGACATGATTCAGCGGATTGAGGCTGAGGCGGCCAGCCTGTGCGCCGCTGTTGTCGCCGAGCCAGTACGCCACGCGGCCGCGCACCATTTCACGCACGGTGAGCGCCAGAATCAGCGGCAGCGCGTAAATCGCCAGACGCTGAACAAGAGTGAGGGAAGACATCGCGGCATTATAACGGCGGCCCGGTGCCCGCGCCCTTGCGCGGGCCTGCGTGAAAACGATTTGTGTTGATGACGCGATTGACTGCCGCAGCACGCACGGCTGAGCGTAGCGCAAGCACAACTCGTCTCACGCGCAAAGCAAACGGAGGACGCTTGCGTGCGGATGGCGCGCAAAATACTGGGTACCGTCGTTTGCGAGATATGGTCTAGCCGCTTTCGATTCCGAGCGCGGCCACATCGCCCAGCCCGGCGCGGATCAGCAGCGGCGCGTCGCCGGTGACATCGACGATCGTGGTCGGCACCAGACCGCAGGCACCGCCATCGAGCACCAGATCGACTTGTCGATCGAGCCGCGCACGCACTTCGTTGGGATCGTTCACCGGCTGTGATTCGCGCGGGAATTGCAGCGTGCAGCTGAGAATCGGCTCGCCGAGCAGTTCGAGCAGTGTCTGCACCACGCGATGATCCGGCACGCGGATTCCGATGGTTTTGCGCTTCTCGTGCAGCACCCGGCGCGGCAGTTCCTTGGTCGCTTCCAGCACAAAGGTATACGGGCCAGGCGTCAGTGTTTTCAACAGGCGATATTGCCAGTTGTCGACCCGCGCATAGGTTGCGATTTCGGAAAGATCGCGGCATACCAGCGTCAGCAGATGCTGCTTTTCAAACTGGCGGATCGCACGGATGCGCTCCACCGCATCCTTGTCGCCCAGCTGGCAGCCGAGCGCGTAACAGGAATCGGTGGGATACGCGATCACGCCGCCAGCGCGCACGCACTCGACCGCACGCGTCAGAAAGCGCCGCTGCGGATCGATCGGGTGCAGTTGCAGCCATTCAGCCATGCGGAATCAAATTCGGTTGCTGTGGGGTTGCGATGGATTGAAGGTGAAAATTGCCGCGTCGATGCATCATCCGGCGCCGCGGCGAAACCCGCTTCGACGCCGCCTTGCGGACCGATGCCGGCAGCAACAAGTTCCGACGGGCGGCCATTGTCGCGGATTCGAGCCGGCGTGTGCCGCGCGACAGCGCCGGTTACCATATCGTCACCGAAAATCATCTGCGCGCCGGTCGCGCAAAGCTCTAAAACCTCATGGATTTGCTGATCGATTTCATTCCCGCGCTGGCGTTTTACGCGGCGTACAAGCTCTACGATTTTTATGTCGCCACCGGCGTGCTGATCGCGGTCAGTCTGGTGATGTTGATGGTCAGCTGGCTGCGCACGCGCCAGCTGCGCAAAAGCCAGATGTTCGTCGCCGCCAGCGCCGTGGTGTTCGGCGGCCTGACGTTGTGGCTGCACGATCCGGAATTCCTCAAGCTGAAACTGTCGCTGATTTACGGCGTATTTTCGCTGGTTCTGCTCGGCAGCCAGTTCATCGGCAAACGCGTGATGATGGCGCGCCTCGGCGAAAGCTCGATCCGGCTGCCGGAAAATATCTGGCGCCGGGTGAATTTGTCCTGGGCGATTTTCTTCGCGCTGTGCGCTGGCTTGAACCTGTTCATCGCACGCAACTACAGCGACGCGGTCTGGGTGAATTTCAAGCTCTACGGCTTCAGTCTGATGATCTTCGCCTTCATTCTTTTGCATGCGCCATTCCTGGGAAAATATCTGTCTGATGAGCAGCCGAATCGAGAAGCTCCGTAGCGCGCTGGAAACGCAACTCCAGCCGCTCAGCCTGGAAATTTTTGACGACAGCGCTGCGCACGCCGGCCACGCCGGTGCGGCGGCAAGTGGCGGCGGTCATTTCCGCGTTCATATCGTCGCCGAAAAATTCAGCGGGCGGCCGCTGATCGCGCGGCATCGCATGGTTTACGACGCGCTGGCGGCACAAATGGGTGGCGAGATTCACGCGCTCTCGATCACCGCGCGCACGCCCGAGGAACTCACTACGCTAACGCGCTGAGCGCCTCGTCAAAATCGACTTGCCGGATTCGATTCCGGCGCGCCAGCGATTGCGCTAAGGCGCCACCATCCACCGATTGCGGCCGCTGGTTTTCGCCAGATACAAGGCTTCATCCGCGCTTTTCAGCATCAGGTCGATTGCGGCTTTTTCACCCGCGCCGGCAACGCCGATGCTGACGGTAAAGCGGATCGGTTTTTGATCCATCCAGATCACCAAGGCAGCGATCTCGCGCAGCAGGCGTCCGGCAAGTTCGCAAGCGCCATCGACATCCACGCCCGGCAGCAGCAGCGCAAATTCCTCACCGCCGAAACGCGCGAGGATGTCGGTCTCACGTATGCCGTTTTGCAGCGCCGTTGCCAGCGCTTTCAGCACCGCATCGCCGGCATCGTGGCCATAAGTATCGTTGACTTTCTTGAAGTGATCGGCGTCCACCATCATCGCCGTCATCGGGCCGGGCATACGCTGACGCCGCATGATTTCGCTGGCCGCGCGCGACATGAAACTGCGCCGGTTGAGCAGGCCGGTGAGCGGATCGGTGGTCGCCAGCAGCAGCAGATTCTTTGCATATTCGGCGATGCGGCGGATCATCGGCCGGAAGATCAGGATTGCTTCCACCGCCAGCGTGGCCAACGTGCCGGCGAGCGTCATCGCCTGAATCCATTGCAGATACGACAGCCGATCTTCGCTTTCGAGTTCGCGCAGGCCGACCACCACATCGAAACCGGTGAACAGCGGTTTGCGCGCGGCTTCGAGCAGCGGCGCCAGTTCGTTGCGCAGCGCGGGATCGCCGGCTTTCATGCCGGCAATCCGGCGCGCGAGTTTGAGGTAATCGGTGATCTGCTGATACAGCGGATGGCTGCCTTCAAAATAGATCGACCTCACCCTCGGCGAAAGTTCGGGCAGATCCTTGCCGTCGCCATAGGCGAGATCGTGCGCGGCCGTTTCGAGCTGATCGATCGCGCTGATCAGATCCGTACGCACCGACTCATCGCCCAAGGCCAGCTGGCTCGCCAGGCTGGCGATGCGCTGCGACAGCATGCCCTGACGTCCACAGATATTGATTAAAGCGGCCGAGCCTTGGTGCTGCTTGAGCACACGGCTGAAAGTAAGGCTGGACGACAGGCTGAGCGATGCGATGATGGTCAGCGCAATCACATACGACAGCGTCAGCTTGCGGGTCGAAAGTTCTTGCATCGTGGTTCGCGCCGAAGGGCCATCCAGGTGAACGGCGGCATTCGCGCCATAACAGCCATCGACATCTTAAAGCGCTTGGCCGGCTTTAGCTTGAGCTGCACGGCTGGCGGGATGACGGCGGATGAGCAATCTATTCCTGATTATCATTGATGCCAGCTTGATATCAGCTTGATGCCACCGATCAATGCCCATCATTCAATCGGGTGATCGAAGCCGGGCATTCATGCACGCTTCCGCGCGGGCGCGACAGCCGCAATCAACAGCACCAGTTCGTATAGCAGCCAGCCGCAGATCACGCCGATAATCGCCTCGGCATACTCCGCGATCCAGCCCTCCAGCAGCGCCGGCACATTGCCTTTGTAGAAACCTTTCAGCAGTCCCAGCAGGAAATGCGGCTGCGCGAAAACGCTGCCATTGGCGGCGAGCAGGTCGATGCCCGCACGGCCTTTACGGCCGGCGCGCAGCAGCCAATGATCGCTGCCGGCATCCGCAGTCTTGAGCCATTGCAGCGCCTTGTCTTCACCCAGCCACAAGGTCAAGGCGCCGCCGGGCTCGCCCGAAAACCAGGCGGCGCGATGCAGCATTTCGGGATCGTCCACATGCCGCAATATGCCGATGGCCGCGGCAGGTTTGGCGTTGCGCGAAAGCTCCGCTACATCGTTGCCGACCTGCATCAGCTCGTCCTTGCTGTGCATTTGCAGTGCGCGCCGCGCCAGCCTGGCAATGCTCCTGGCGAAATTGTCGGTCAGCGCACTGGCGCGCCGCGCGAACTTCAGTAGGGCGACACCCCAGTCCACTTCCGGTGCGAAGGTGAAGCCTATGCCGGCGGCGGACAAGGCCATGATCGTATCGTCGGTGGCCTCGCCGCGAACCGCATGCAGGCCTTGAATCGTCAGATCGCGGAAATCGCCGACCACGAGTAAATCCGACGCCACAGCGCCCGCTAGCGCTTCGTTGCTGCTGCCCTGCCCGGTCAAGGCGCCGTACCCGACTTCGCGCACGCGGCGCAGCAGACTATCGCGCTCGGCCTCGATCTGCGCGTGTTCGTCCAGCAATTGCGGCTGCATTGCCGCGGGCGCATACAGATAGCCGGTTTCGACCACCAGCAGCGCTTCTGAATAACGATTCTCGATGCGCAGGCCGTCGGCGGCGGCGAGATAGTTGAAGTCCGGCAAGCTTTCGATCTCGACGCGCAAAGCGCTTTCCGGCCAATCTCTCGCGCAAGCAAACAGCAGCGCGGCAACCAGGGCAACGCGCAGCAGATGCTTCCCCACTTTCGCAATCTTCGTCAAAATTCGAGCATCCAGACGAACAGCCCGGCGATCGAAATTCCAAGATGGCCCCGCCAGGCTAGGCACATAATTCAGCGCAATCAAAAATATTCCCTTTTACGAAATTGATTTTTATTGACTGGATTATGCCGCTTTCATGCCGTCATCTGGCAAGCATGGCGCGCAATTGTTCGAGATTCAGCACCGCAACGCCCAATTTTTCGGCTTTCGCCAGCTTTGAACCGGCCGCTTCTCCCGCCAGCAGGTAGTCCGTTTTAGCGGAAACACTACCGGCCACGCGGCCGCCGTTAGTTTCGATCAAGGCGGCCGCCTGCTCGCGACTGAAGCCTTCCAGCGCGCCGGTGATAACGAAGGATTTTCCCGCTAGCGCACCACCAAACGCGGCTTTCGGAGCGGGCCAGCGAATGCCGCAGCCGCCCGCATCGATCGGCGCGACCAGCGCATCGATCACGGCGCGATTGCTGGATTCGGCAAGAAAGCTGGTGATCGACGCGGCGACGGTCGGGCCGACATCGGCCACCGCTTGCAAATGCGGAAATGGCGGCAGTTTTTCTTCCGCCGACTTCGGCATGCGTTTGCCGGATTCAGCTTCCGCAGCCTTGCGCTGCTCGATCTTTTGCCGCTGCGCCTGTTCGTGTTCGCCATCGCGCGCCGCCGCTTCGATCAGCGCTTCGATCGAACCGAAATGCCGTGCGAGATCACGTGCCGTGGTTTCACCGACGACCTGAATGCCGAGCGCATAAAGGAAACGCTCGAATGTGGTTTCGCGGCTTTTGTCGATCGCTTCGACGATGTTCTGCGCGGATTTTTCGCCCATGCGATCGAGCGCGGCCAATGTCGGCACATCGAGTTTCAAATAGATATCTGCTGGTGTTGCGACGAAGCCGCCATCGATCAACTGCGCCAGCAGCTTTTCGCCCAAGCCTTCGATATCCATTGCCTTGCGCGAAACGAAGTGGATCAGCGCGCCGTGCAATTGCGCGCGGCACGACAGCCCGTTGGTGCAGCGCAAAGCCGCCTCGCCCGCGAGCCGTTCGACATGACCGCCGCAAACCGGGCAGGCCGGTGGCGGCGTCAGCGGCGCGCGCGCTTGGTGCGCGATGCGCGCGTATTCATCCGCCAGCACGATGCCGACGACTTCCGGAATCACGTCGCCCGCACGCCGCACCAGCACGGTATCGCCCACCCGCACATCTTTGCGCACGACTTCATCGAGGTTGTGCAAGGTCGCGTTGCTGACATTGGCGCCACCGACGAACACCGGCGCCAGCCGCGCAACCGGCGTCAAGGTGCCGGTACGTCCGACCTGGAATTCGATATTTTCGATCCGCGTCTGCGCTTCCTCGGCGGCGAATTTGTAGGCGCAGGCCCAGCGTGGCTCGCGCGATACCGCGCCGAGTTCTTCGCGTCCGGCCAGATCGTCGAGCTTGAAAACCACACCATCGATATCGAACGGCAATTGCGCGCGCTGCCGGCTAATCATCTCGAAATAACGCAGGCAGCCCGGCGCGCCGCGCACCACTTGCGCCAAGTCGGAGACCGGGAATCCCCACTCGCGCAACTGCGCCAATATCTGCGAATGCAACGCCGGCGCGGCCCAGCCTTCGCTCGCGCCGACCCCATACGCGTAGAACGCCAGCGGCCGCTTGGCCGTAATCGACGCATCGAGTTGACGCAGGCTGCCGGCTGCGGCGTTGCGCGGATTCACCGGTGGCTTCTCGCCTCGCGCAGTGGCATCGTCGACCATGCGGCGAAAGCCAGCCAGCGGCAGATAAACTTCGCCGCGCACTTCCAGCAACGGCGGCGCAGCATTGTGCAAGCGCAGCGGAATCTGCCGGATCGTGCGCAAATTTTCAGTAATGTCTTCGCCGCTGCTGCCGTCGCCGCGCGTAGCCCCACGCACGAACGCGCCGTACTCGTAGATCAGCGAAACGGCAAGACCGTCAAGCTTGGGTTCGGCAACGTAGTCAACCTGATTCAGGCCCAAAGTCTCGCGCACGCGACGATCGAAATCTTCGAGCGCGGCTTCGTCGTCGGCCTTGCGCAGGCTCAGCATCGGCTGCAAATGCCGCACCGCGCGGAATTCCTTTGCGGGCGCGGCGCCTACGCGCTGAGTCGGCGAATCCGCACGGCGCAGTTCAGGATGCTCGGCTTCGAGCGCCTGCAATTCGCTGAACAAGCGATCGTACTCGGCATCGCTCAGACTTGGCGCATCGAGCACGTAATAGCGATGGTTGGCGTCTTCGAGTTGCTGGCGCAGGGCGGCGACACGCGCTGCGAAATCCTCTGATGAACCTGCGTCCGCTACGTTTTTTTTGGGCCCCACCGATGACACCGGATTTTCGGCTGCGGCTTCAGTTGCCGGCGCGCGCCCAGGCATCGACTTCGGCGGTCAAGGCGCGTGCTGCATCGACTGAAAACAGCTCGCGTTTGCCATCGTAGACTTCGGCATTCAGCGCTTTCGCCAGTACCTCGGCAGTCAGCAGCATGTCGCGCAGCGCGTCGGCGGGCTTCTGTGGGCCGGGCAGCAGCATGAAAAGCGTGAGGCCGGGCGTCGCCAGTTGTTTCGCCAATTGCGGATCGAGAATGCCCGGCTTCAGCAGGCTGGCGACGCTGAATACGATCTCGTTTTTATAAAGCCGGTGATAAATCTGGCGCGCGCCGTATTCGAGTTTTTGACGCTGCAAGGCCTGATGCAGCTTGGGTCCATCGATCGGCGCGCCATCGCGTTCGGCGATCAACAGCGAAACGATTTTTTCCTTCTTGGCCGGCGCGCTCGGCTTCAGTGGGGCCGTCGGCACAGGGCCAGTCTGCGGGCGAATTGCGGCTGGCGAACCGACGCCGGGTGGCTGCGGCGCATCCGTTTCGGGCTCGAAGCCTTCCTCGAATTCATCGAATGTCGGCGGAATCCGGCGCGGTCTGCCAACGCCGAATTCATCGTATTGCTGCTTCTGGGCATTGAAGATGTCGAGCTGCTGTTCGGTTGGCGGCGGCAGCAGCGGCTCGGCACCGTCGGTGGGATCGAATTTCTGCATCGCGCGGCGATCGCGGCGCGAAAAAAGATACAGCGCGACGATGGCGATCGCACCAAGAATCAACAGCGCCCACTGCAATGGACTCATATCGCTTCCGCCTTCGCCGCGTGATTGGGGACTTCCGCCACACCGGCCAGCTGCACCGCCTGCTTGACATCGACACTCACCAGCCGCGACACACCCGGCTCCTGCATCGTCACGCCGTGCAACTGCTCGGCCAGCTCCATCGTGATCTTGTTGTGCGTAATGATAATGAATTGGACATTTTGTGCCATTTCCCGCACCACTTCGCAAAACCGGCCGACGTTGGCATCGTCGAGCGGCGCATCGACTTCGTCCATCAGGCAGAACGGCGCCGGGTTGAGCTGGAACAGGCCGAGCAGCAGCGCCACCGCCGTCATCGCTTTCTCGCCGCCGGATAACAGTTGAATGGTGGAATTGCGCTTGCCCGGCGGACGCGCCATCACGCGAATGCCGGTTTCGAGCAGATCGTCGCCGGTCAATTCCAGATACGCCTCGCCGCCGCCGAACAGCTGCGGGAATCGCGCCTTGAAAATACCGTTGACGGTGTCGAAGGTTTCCTTGAAACGCGACTCGGTTTCGTGATCCAGCTTGCGCATCGCATCTTCGAGCGTTGCCAGCGCATCGGCGACGTCGGCATGTTGGGCGGCGAGATAAGCCTCGCGCGTACGCGCTTCGTCCAGCTCCTGAATCGCGGCAAGATTGATCGCGCCGAGCCGTTCGATGCGGCGCATCACACGCGCGAGTTCTTCTTCCCAGGCGGCGACTTCGGAACGCTCGTCGAGCCCTTGCGCCAGCTCCGCATGTTCAAAGCCGGTTTCGACGAACTGCGCATCGAGCGCCTCCCGGCGAGCGCGCAGATTTTCGAACTCCAGGCGCGATTGCTGCAAATGCTCGCGCGCAATCTCGCGGCTGGATTCGCATTCGCGCAAACGGCGCACCGCTTCGCTTAAACCTGTTTCAAGCACGATCAACTGCTCGCGCGCCAAGCGCAAACGCTCGCGCGCCGCCCGCACCACTCCGCGCGCCGCTTCCGCTTCGGCGGTTTGCAACAAAATCGGCTGTTCAAAATCGAGACCGGCGGACTCACCAGCAGCGCGTTGTGCGGCCAGCGATTCACTCTGCTCGGCCAGCGACGCCAGCGCCTGCGTGACCGCGCCGAGCGCACTAGTTTGTGCCGCCAGATGAACCTGCGCCTGACCGCGCACCTGCGCACTGCGCTGCAAACCGGCACGAGCGGCCTGCACCGTTTCGCGGGCGCTCACGAGCGAGCGATTGCGTTCAACCCGTTCATTGCGTAGCGCGTCGGCGGTGCGTTCGAGTTCGATCAAGCGCGCGCGCGTGGCTTCGAGTTCCTGGGTTTGCTGGGTGTGCTGTGCGGTGAGCGTGTCGATTTCCTGCGTCAGCGCGCGCTGGCGGGATTGTGTTTGTTCGAGCCGCACCGCTTGCGCCTGACGATGCGCCAATCGTTGCGCCTGACGTCCGCGCGACTGATCGAACATCTGCGCCAGCGCGCGCCGATCGTTTTCCTTTTGCGCCTGCTGCGCACGCAATTCCGCCAGCGCGGTTTCACTCGCCGCGACACTGTTGGCGATTTCCGCCATCTGCGCCTTCAATTGCTTGAGCATACGGCCGCGCGCGATCACGCCGGAATGATCCGGATCGCGGCTCGGATAACGCGACCAGCCGATACCGCGCCAGACGCCATCACGATTGATGACCGATTCGCCGGGACGCAGATCGCGCGCGATGCGCTCGAATGAATCGGCGTCGTCGGCGAGATAAATGCCGTACAGCAGTTCGGTCAGCGCCACAGGTCCGCTGACTTTGGCCGCGAGTCGATTGGCCTCGTGCGCCGCACTTTGGTCTGCGCCGCGATCCGCGCCCTGATCAGCCAACAGCAAGGCCGCACCGCTTTTCGGCAAGTCGTTCAGTGCGGGCGGCTGTGACGGCAATTGCCCGGCGTTAACCAACGGCGCCTGCAGCCAGAACGCGATGACATGCTCGACGGCGGATTCCCAACCGGCCTCGACCGCGAGCTTCGCCGCCAGCCGCGGCAGATCAGCGAAACCGCTGCGGCGTAGCCAGGCCGCATGTTCGGCGTCGTCTTGGCGAAGCGCGGCCTGCTGCAAGGTTTCCAGCGAACCCTGACGGCCGCGCACATCCGCCAGCATCTGGCGTGAGGCATGTAGCGTTTTTTCCAGCTCGGCGCGCTGATCGCGCAGACCTTGCAGTTCACCGTCGGCGATCTGCAGCTTTCCTTGCGATTCGCTGAGCTGCGTTTCGAGCGTGGCTAATTCGTTGTCGGCATCGAACAGCGAGGCTTGAATCGGCGTGATGTCGAGGCTGCCGCGCTCGGTTTGCAAACGGCGCAGGCGTTCTTCGAACTGCACGGCGGCGCGCTCCAAGCCCTGCACACGCACGCGCTCGCCTTCGGCTTCGAGCAGCGGCGCCTGCGAGCGCTGCGAAAATTCTTCCCAGCGCTGCTGCTCGTCGGCCAAAGTCTGCTCGGCGCGGATCAAACTCTGCTGTGCTACGGCTTCCTGCGTTTCCATTTCGACGACGCGCGATTGCGCCAGCGCCGCCGCTTCGGTGAGCGATTGCTGACGCAGTTCTTCGGCCTCGCGGCGACGCGCCAATTCGGCCAGCTGCGATTCGAGCCGATCCAGTTCGCGCTGCCGCAGGCTTTGCATTTCGCGCGCATGCGCCAGCGCCTGCTCGTGACGCGCGAGAGCGGCCTCGGCTTCGTAAACCTGGCCTTGCTCGGCGTTTAGCAGCGTGCTTGCATCGCGCTGCGCGGCTTCGCTTTGCGCGCGAATCTGCTCGGCTTCGAGTACCGCGGTTTTGGCGCTGTCGAGCGCGCGTTCGAGATCGGAGATGCTCGCCTCATGCGCCTGCGCTTGCGCATTCAACGCGCGCAAGCGCAGCAGCAGCAGTTCCGCTTTCAGACGCCGTTCCTGCTCCTTGAAATTCTTGTATTTCTCCGCATCGGCTGCCTGCCGCGCCAGCACTTCAAGGCGGCTGCGCAGTTCGGATTCCAGATCGTTCAAGCGCGATAAATTCTCGCGCGCGCCGCGGATGCGCGATTCGGTTTCGCGGCGCCGTTCCTTGTATTTCGATATGCCGGCGGCTTCTTCGAGCCAATGGCGAAGTTCCTCGGGCTTGGCTTCGACCATGCGCGAGACCATGCCCTGCTCGATGATCGCGTACTGATTTTTGCCGCCGAGGCCGGTGCCGAGAAACAGGTCGGTCACGTCACGCTTGAGGCACTTGGCGCCGTTGAGGTAATACTGCGAGCCGCCGTCGCGCGTGAGTTCGCGCTTCACCGCGATATCGGTGTAAGCGGCATACGGCCCGGTGATTTGCTGGTCGCTATTATCGAATTGCAATTCGACGCTGGCGCGTCCCGCGGGCTTGCGCGTACGCGAGCCGTTGAAGATCACATCTTCGGAATCCGCTCCGCGCAGGTTCTTGATGCTGGTTTCACCCAGCACCCAGCGCACCGCGTCGATGATGTTGGATTTGCCGCAGCCATTCGGCCCGACCACCGACGTGAGATTGCCGGGCAGCGGCAGATGGCTTGGATCAACGAACGATTTGAAACCGGCGAGTTTTATTCCGGACAGGCGCATGAAGGCTGGTGGGTATCGCGCGCAGCACTCGGGCCGGGCGTCGTGTTTGCGGGGTGTTCGACCAAAAACGAAGTGTAAAGGATTGTGGCCGCCAGTTTGCAGCGGCCGCGGCGAGCAGCAGCCGGGCTGGAGCCGCGTGGCACAATATCCCGAAACCTTTGGAACGCCATGTCGACCCTCCCCAGCAAACAGCTCGAAACCTTCGCCAACCCGAATCCAGAGCGCGATTTCGTCATTCGCATGCGGATGCCGGAATTCACTTGTCTGTGCCCCAAAACCGGCCAGCCGGATTTCGCCACGTTGTATCTGGAATACATTCCGGAAGCGCTTTGCGTCGAGCTGAAATCGCTGAAGCTTTATCTGTGGAGCTTTCGCAATGAAGGCGCATTCCATGAGGCGGTGACGAATCGTCTGCTGAACGATCTCGCCGGGATCACACAGCCGCGCTTCATGCGCCTGACCGCCGACTGGTTCGTGCGCGGCGGCATTTATACGCATGTTGTCGCCGAGCATCGCGCGACGGGCTGGGTACCGAAATTCGATCCGCCGGTGAATTTGCCGCCGGCGAACTGGGATGGTTTCAAGAATCATTGATCGATGAACCTGAGCGCGCCACGGGACGAATACTGCGAGCGCCTCGGCCCCGGTTTATTCGCCGAACCCGTCAATGCGCTGAGCAATCTGGCGTTCTTCATCGCCGCATTTTTGCTGTGGCAATTGCTGCGGCGCGCTTACGCCGGCCGGTCGGTTCCGGCGAGCTTGCAGGCGCTGCCGGTTTTGATCGCGCTGATCGGCTTCGGCAGCACGGCTTATCACAGCTTCGCCGTGGTCTGGGCCGAAATTCTCGATGTACTTTTCATCGGCATTTTTATTTACTTCTACATCGTCTGTTTCCTGCGTTATTTCCTCGGCCTGCAATGGAAATTCGCGCTGCTGGGCCTGCCAGGATTTTGGCTGTTCGGCGCCGCACTCGGGCAGATTTTTCCTGCCGATGCCTTCAACGGTTCGACCCGCTACTTCCCGGCGCTGCTCGGCATTTTGCTGATGGGCGCGACGCTGGCGATCAAACGTCAGCCGCAGGCGCTGACCTTCTTCATCGCTGCGGGCGTATTTCTGATCTCGCTGATTTTGCGCACCAACGATCAAGTCTGGTGCAGCCATTTTCCGCTCGGTACGCACTGGTTGTGGCACTGCCTGAACGCAGTGACGCTGAGCCTGGTCGCCGCAGCGATGATCCGCGCAGCGGCGGCAAAAGCGCTGGCCTAGCGCGGGCGCCATGTCGCAAGCGCAATGCCTCGCAGCGGTCGCCGATACCAACGCGAGCGTGCTGATTCTCGGCAGCATGCCGGGCCAGGCGTCGCTGCGGGCGCAGCAGTATTACGCCCACCCGCGCAATGCGTTCTGGCAGATTCAGGGCGAGCTTTTCGGCGCGCATCCGCAGCTGCCTTACGCTGAAAGGCTGAGCATTTTGCAATCGCAAGGCATTGCCTTGTGGGATGTGCTGGCGTCCTGCTTTCGGCCCGGCAGTCTCGATTCCGACATCGAAGCTTCGTCTGCTATCGCCAACGATTTTTCGACGTTCTTTCGGCGCCACCCCAAAATACGCCGGGTGTTCTTCAACGGCGCCAAGGCTGCGGAAACTTTTCAGCGCGACGTGTTGCCGCGACTCGACGCATCCGGATTGGACTATCAACGCCTGCCTTCGACCAGCCCGGCACATGCGGGTATGTCGTTTGCGCAAAAGCTGGCGGCTTGGCGCGTGATTGCGCGAGATGGAATTTCACTGGAATCGTCTGCTGCGATGATCGTCTCGAATCCGCCTGAAATTCATTCGCGGGCAATCGTTCCGCCGAAGTTTTTATAGCGCTGCCGATGCGCTATCGCGGACGCTTCGCACCCACTCCTTCCGGGCCGCTGCATGCGGGTTCGATGCTGACGGCGCTGGCCAGTTTTCTGCAAGCGCGCGCGGCTGGCGGGACGTGGTTGTTGCGGATCGACGATCTGGATCAGGCGCGTTGCCGCCCTGAGCATTGCGACACGATTCTGCGCCAGCTCGAAGCGCATGGTCTGCTCTGGGACGAAACGCCGCGACGGCAAAGCGCGCATATCGAAGAATACGAAGCTGCTTTTGAACAACTGCTGGCCCGCCAACCTCTGTACGCTTGCGGATGTACCCGCGCGCAATTGGCACAGACCTCGATTGCAGCTATCGACGGCGCGGTTTACGCCGGGACTTGCCGCGGTCAATCAAAAAATCTGCTGGGCAAGGCCGTCAGGTTAGCCGTTGCCGATATTTCCTTGCAGTTTGAAGATGCTTGTCAGGGACTTCTGGTTCGCGCGCTGGCGCAGGAAGTTGGCGATTTCATCGTGCGTCGCGCGGATGGCCAGATCAGCTATCAGCTGGCCTGCGTGGTGGATGAGCAGGCGCAGGGTATTACCGAAGTGGTGCGCGGTGCGGATTTGATCGGCTCCAGT
This sequence comes from Rhodospirillales bacterium, assembly GCA_903970615.1. Lineage (GTDB taxonomy): Bacteria > Pseudomonadota > Gammaproteobacteria > Nevskiales > Nevskiaceae > Nevskia. The sequence continues at coordinate 14,809 of CAJCJH010000075.1, read as the reverse complement.
TTTCGGCAGCGTTACCTGCAACAGCTGCTCGATCTGCGGCAACCGGCTTACCTGCACGTTCCCGTCTTGCTCGATCAGTACGGCCGTAAACTGAGCAAGCAGAATCATGCCGAATCGGTTGATCGGCGTTCCGTCAGCGAAAATCTGCTCGCTGGACTGACCGCGCTGGGCCAGCAACCGCCGGCATCACTGCAAGGTGCAGCCGCGGCGGAAATCCTGCAATGGGCTTGCACGGCCTGGGACATTCCCCGGCTGGCGGCAACGATTGCCGATAAATCGGGTCGGTTGATGGCGAACGTCCCGAGTTGGTGAGCAGCGCTCGCATCTGGCATGCTGCGGCGCTCGTCATATCCGAATCGCATGAACGATATCCGCATCATCAAAAAATATCCGAACCGGCGCTTGTACGACACCAACGTCAGCCGCTACATCACGCTCGAAGAAGTGCGGCAGCTGGTGCTGGGCAATGTGAAATTTCGCGTCGAGGACAAGCGTACGCGGGAAGACATTACGCGTAGCATTTTGCTGCAGGTGATTGCCGAGCAGGAAGAGGGCGGCAATCCGATTTTCAGTTCGGATTTGCTGACGCACATCATCCGCGTGTATGGCGATCCGATGCAGACCAGCATCAGCCGTTACCTGGAAATGTCGATGCAGCTGTATCTCGAACAGCAGCAGCATTTCAGCGATCAGCTCAAGGGCTTGCTCGGCCAGGCTGCGACGCACCCGGTGCAGCGGCTGAAGGAACTGGCCGACAAGCAAGTGCCGATCTGGCGCTCGGTACGCAAGGAATTTTTGAAGAGCCTGTCGCGTGCTAAGGCCATAAATCCGTTGCATGGCAAGAGCGACGAATAAGCCTGTCGATTGCTGCAGATACTGCGGCAGCGCTATTTGCGGGTCATCCTATATTGCGCAAAATCACTTGGCGAAATGTGATGCAAGTCTCTAAATTTCGCCAGGTGTTTGAATTACCTGAAAATAAACTTGATCGCGTTTGATTGACGCCCTTAGATTGGCCGATCTATAGTGCAGTGCAACAACGATCGATCAAACAGCGCTGAAAGAATTTTAATAGCGCGCTGCCGGAAACCTCCTCCAGAAAGGCGATAAGCCTTTCTCGCACCTTACCCCCAGAATACCGGGGGTTCTTTTTAGGTGAGTTGCGGACGCTGCTCTGCTTTGAAGCGGCTAGCGGTGCAACGAGCGCCAAGATTGTGCAGCAACTGACTTCCGACATCAAGCTCGAAAGTCAGCCGGCCGATCAACGGCTACCGGATTTACAAGCGATTACTTACAAGCGATTACGAAGCCGCGACGTCGATCGATTTCATCGACAGGCGAATGCGGCCCTGACGATCGATCTCCAGCACTTTCACGCGCACTGTCTGGCCTTCGCTGAGTTCGTCGGAAACGCTTTCGACGCGCTTGTCCGAAATCTGCGAGATGTGTACGAGGCCATCCTTGCCCGGCAGGATCGTCACGAACGCGCCGAAATCCATCAGCTTGGCAACCTTGCCTTCGTAAACTTCGCCGACCTGCACATCGCGCGTCAGCGCCTCGATGCGCGCGATGGCAGCCTTCGCAGCATCGCCATCAACTGCAGCGATACGCACGGTGCCGTCGTCATCGATATCGATGCTGGTGCCGGTTTCTTCGGTGATCGCGCGAATGGTGACGCCGCCCTTGCCGATGATGTCGCGGATCTTGTCCGGATGAACCTTGATGGTGGTGATGCGCGGCGCGAATTCGGACATCTCCGAACGCGGCTTGTCGATCACCTTGACCATCGATTCGAGGATGTGCAGACGGCCGGCCTTGGCCTGCTCCAGCGCGGCCTTCATGATCTCGCCGGTGATGCCGGTGATCTTGATATCCATCTGCAGCGCGGTAACTCCGCTGGTGGTACCGGTGACCTTGAAATCCATGTCGCCGAGATGATCTTCGTCGCCGAGAATGTCGGTGAGCACGGCCCAGCGCTCGCCTTCCTTGATGAGACCCATCGCAACGCCGGCTACCGGCGCCTTGATCGGCACGCCTGCGTCCATTAGCGCCAAGCTGGCCGCGCAGGTGCTCGCCATCGAGCTGGAACCGTTCGATTCCGTGACTTCCGCGACGATGCGGACGACATACGGAAAATCCTTTTCCAGATCCGGCATCACTGCGGCGACGCCGCGTTTGGCGAGACGTCCGTGGCCGATTTCGCGGCGCTTCGGCGCATTCAGACGGCCGGTTTCACCAACGCAATACGGGGGAAAGTTGTAGTGCAGCATGAACTGCTCGCGGTATTCACCGCCGACATCGTCGATCAGCTGCGCATCCTTGCCGGTGCCGAGTGTCGCCACCGCCAGCACCTGCGTTTCGCCGCGCGTGAAGATCGCCGAACCATGCGTGCGCGGCAGCACGCCGACGCCCATGGATAAGCCGCGAACGGTCTTGTTGTCGCGGCCATCGATACGCGGCTGACCATCGAGGATGCGATTGCGCACCACGCGCGATTCCAGTTCCTCGAACGCGGTTTTGACTTTCGCACCATCAAACTTCGGCTGCTCGCCGCCGGCCAGCGCTTCGGTCGCCTGAGCGCGCACGATCGCCAACTGATCGCGCCGCGAATGCTTGTCGGCGATGCCGTAAGCCTTGACCACTTCCGATTCATACGCGCCGATCGCGCTGACCAGCTCGTGCGCGGATTCGGACGGCTGCCAATCCCACTTCGGCTTGCCGGCTTCGGCTACCAGTTCGTTGATCGCCTTGATCGCCGCCTGCATCTGCTCATGCCCGAACAACACCGCGCCGAGCATCACTTCTTCGGACAATTGATCCGCTTCGGATTCGACCATCAGCACCGCGTCGCGGGTGCCGGCAACCACCAGATCAAGCTGCGAAGTTTCGAGCTGCTTTTCGGATGGATTGAGGATGTAAGCGCCATTGGCGTACCCAATGCGCGCTGCACCGATCGGCCCTTGGAACGGCACACCGGCGAGGGACATCGCGCAGGACGCGCCGAGCAGCGCCGGGATATCGCCCGAAACCTGCGGGCTCAGCGACATCACCATCGCCACGACCTGAATTTCGTTGTAGAAGCCTTCCGGGAACAGCGGACGCAGCGGGCGATCGATCAGCCGCGAGGTGAGCGTTTCCTTTTCGGTCGGGCGACCTTCGCGCTTGAAGAAGCCGCCGGGAATGCGGCCGCCGGCATAGGTGCGCTCCATGTAATCGACCGTCAGCGGGAAGAAATCCTGACCGGCTTTGGCTTCCTTCTTGGCGACGACCGTCACCATCACGACCGTCTGATCGACCGTGACGATAACGGTGGCCGAAGCCTGGCGCGCGATAGCGCCGGTTTCAAACGTGACTTCGTGTTCGCCGTAGCGGAAGGTTTTTTTGATGGGAGCGACGGGATATGCGTCGTTATTGACCATTGGATAGGCTCGATTGATTTATTTATTGATTATTTTGGGAAGGGCAAACGAAAACTGCGCCTTAACGGCGCAGTCCGAGATCGGTGATGAGCTTGCTGTAGCGGCTCTCGTCTTCCCGTTTCAAATAATCGAGCAACGTGCGGCGCTGGTTGACCATCTTCAGCAGACCGCGGCGCGAATGATGGTCTTTCTTGTTCGCTTCGAAGTGGCCGCCGAGGCTGTTGATGCGCTCGGTCAGCAGGGCAACTTGAACTTCCGGCGAACCGGTATCGGCTTTTGCGCGCTGGAATTTTTCGACAACGGCGCGTTTTTGATCAACGGACAACGGCATTTACAGCTCCAGATAATGATATTCGGGTGATATTCGAGGGGTTAACAAGCTATTTTAGCTGGCGCCGACTTTTGCCACAACTGGTAGCGCCGAACATTCTTGCCGCGGCGGCGTTGGTGCGATTGCTTCAGCCGCTTCGCGGCCAAGCCAGCGGCGCGGCAGCAACAGGCCCTCACCGTCGTATTCGGCCAGTGAAATCAGCCATCCCGCGTCATCAACGACGCATAGCAAGCCGGTCGGCAAGCTGGCGTAAATAGCGATCGGAATGCCGGCGCGCAGTTGCCGCGCTTCGATCGGCGTGACCGCAACACGCGGCCAATGTTCGAGCAGAATCAACATCGGCTGCAGAAACTGGCGGCATCGCGTCGCGGCGTCGGCACAATCTTCGAGAGTTTGCAGATCGATCATCGCGCGTTCGTCGAAGCGGCCAAGGCCGAGGCGCCGCAACGTCGTCAGGTGCGCGAATTCGCCGGCGGCGGCGGCCCAGTCTTCCGCCAGCGTGCGCACATAAGTGCCTTTGGAGCAGCGCACTTCAAACTCGAAGGTGTCGCCATTGAACGCGGTCAATTGCAGTTCGTGAATGAAAACCTCGCGCGACTCGCGTTCGATTTCAATACCGTCGCGCGCGAGTTTGTAGAGTTTCAAGCCATCGCGTTTGATCGCCGAGAACATCGGCGGAACCTGGCGGATCGCGCCGAGAAATTGCGGGATCAGCGCCTCGAACACATCGCGCGTGGCCGCCGGAATCGATTGTGCGATCGGCTTGCCATCGGCATCGCCGGTGTTGGTTTTGATGCCGAGCCGGACGCTGGCGCGATAGCGCTTATCGGCGTCGAGCAGATGCGCGGAAAGTTTGGTGGCTTGGCCGAAACAGATCGGCAGCAGGCCGGTTGCGAGCGGATCGAGACTGCCGGTGTGCCCGGCTTTTTCCGCACCGAAAAGCCGCTTCACCCTTTGCAGCGCGGCGTTCGAGGTCAGGCCGGCAGGTTTGTCGAGCAACAGCACGCCATCGACGGCGCGGCGCTCACTTCTGCCCTCACTTTTTCGGCGACGGTTCTTCACTCGATTTTTCACCGGGGTCGCCTGCCGGAATCAGCGCCGGCTGCACGGGCTGGGCAAGATCGCGTGCGGTGGCGGCGCGGATCAAGCCGCTGATGCGATCGCCTTCGCGCAGCGCCATGTCGGCGACGAAACGCAGTTGCGGCGTGTAGCGCATTTTCAGCCGCGAACCGAGCGAGCGCCGCAACCGCATCGCGGCACCTTCGAGCACTTTCACCGAAATGCGCAGTTGTTCATCGTCGCCGAAGGAGCTGACCGAAACCTTGGCGTTGCGCAAATCCGGCGAGCAATCGACATGCGTCACCGTGATCTGGCCGATGCGCGGATCGGTCAGTTCATCGCGGATCAGCTCGGTCAATTCGCGCTGCAATTGCGGCGCGAGGCGTGCGGCGCGGGGATATTCTTTCGGCATCGGCGCGGCGGAAAGCTTACGCCTCCGCCTTCACCGTGCGCTTCACTTCCACGCGCTCGAAGCACTCGATCTGATCGCCGGGTTTGACATCGTTGTAATTCTTCACGCCGATGCCGCATTCGGTGCCAGCTTCGACCTTGTTGACGTCGTCCTTGAAGCGCCGCAGGCTTTCAAGCTCGCCTTCGTAGATCACGGTGTTGTTGCGCAGCACGCGGATCGGCAAGCCGCGACGCACTTCGCCATCCATCACCAGGCAGCCAGCAATGTTGCCGAGCTTGGACGAACGGAACACATCGCGCACCTGCGCCACACCGACGATCTGCTCGCGCGTTTCGGTGCCGAGCAGGCCGGAAACCGCGCTCGCCACATCATCCAGCACTTCGTAGATGATGCTGTAATAACGCATATCGACGCCGTTGTCCTGAATGCGACGGCGCGCAACGCTATCGGCACGGACATTGAAGCCAATGATGATGGCGCGCGAAGCCAGTGCCAGATCGACATCCGATTCGCTGATGCCGCCGACCGCGCTCGACACCACGTTGATCTTGACCTCGGCGCTCGGCATCTTGCGCAAGCTTTCGGTGAGCGCTTCGGCGCTGCCCTGCACGTCCGCCTTGATCATCAGGTTGAGCACCTTGTGCTCGCCATCGCCCATGCGCGAGAACACCTGATCCATGCGCACCGCCTGCGACGACGCCAGCTTGGCTTCGCGCAGCTTGATTTCGCGCAGTTCGGCGAGTTCGCGCGCCTTGCGTTCATCGGCGACGACAACCACATCGTCGCCGACATCGGGCGCACCGGAAAGACCCAGCACCGCGACCGGAATCGACGGGCCAGCTTCCTTGATCGGCTTTCCGGCTTCGTCGAACATCGCGCGCACGCGGCCGAAATACGGGCCGGTGAGAATGATGTCGCCCTGCCGCAGAATACCGGCTCGCACCAGCACGGTGGCGACCGGACCGCGGCCTTTTTCCAGCGAGGATTCGACGATGGTTCCACGCGCGGAACCATCGATCGGTGAGGTCAATTCCAGCACTTCGGCTTGCAGCAGAATCGCATCGAGCAAGGTATCGATGCCAGCGCCGGTCAATGACGACACGCCGACGAACTGCACGTCGCCGCCGTATTCTTCCGGAATCACTTCTTCCTTCACCAGCTCGTTCTTGACGCGCTGCATGTCGACGCCGGGTTTGTCGATCTTGGTCACCGCGACGATGATCGGCGCCTTCGCAGCCTTGGCGTGCTGGATCGCTTCCTTGGTTTGTGGCTTGACGCCATCGTCGCCGGCCACCACCAGAATGACGATATCGGTGATCTGCGCACCCCGCGCGCGCATCCGCGTAAACGCAGCGTGGCCCGGTGTATCGAGGAAAGTGATAACGCCCTTCGGCGTGGTCACATGATAAGCGCCAATGTGTTGTGTAATGCCGCCGGCTTCGCCCGCGGCGACGCGCGTCTTGCGGATGTAATCCAGCAGCGAAGTTTTGCCGTGATCGACATGGCCCATGATGGTGACCACTGGCGGTCGCGGCTCGGTCGGCAAATCCTTGTTGGTGTCGCCGGCGACAGCCTGTATCAAGCCTTCTTCGGCATCGCTGTCCTTGACCGCGCGGCCCTTGTGGCCGAGTTCCTCGACCATCAGCATCGCCGTGTCCTGGTCGATGGTCTGGTTGATCGTCGCCATCATGCCGTTCTTCATCATCACCTTGATGAGTTCGGTGGCCTTCACCGCCATGCGGTTGGCCAATTCGCCCACGGTGATCGCTTCCGGCACTTCGACTTCACGCACCACCGGCGCGGTCGGCTTCTCGAACACATGCAGATTGTCGACACGAATCTGGCCGCTCGGCTTCTTCGATTTCTTCTCGCGGCGCGCGCCCTTGCCTTCGCCCAGATGTAATTCGTTGCGGCCGCCGCGCGGCGCGGCGCGCTCCTTGTCCGGCTGCTTCTTCGCCGCCGGCTGCGGCGTTGGCGCAAGCGTTGGAACGATGCGCACTTCAGTCGCGCGGCGCAGATTTTCAGCCGCCCGCTTGCGCGAGGATTCGGCCTCCATGCGGGCGCGATAAATCGGATCGCTTTTCAGCCGTTCCTGATGCTCGGCCTGCTGCGCCTGCGAAGCTTCGGCCTCGGCCTGCTGACGCTGCATTTCCTCTTCGCGCAGCTTGCGCGCGGCTTCTTCCTGCACGCGCCGCGCCTCGGCTTCGGCGGCGGCATGCGCGGCAGCTTCACGCTGCGCCTGTGCGGCGGCTTCGGCGGCTTCGATCGCGGCCTCGGCGGCCTCGTCGGTATTTTCAGCTTCGTCGCTCTTGACGTACGTACGGCGCTTGCGTACTTCGATGCTCACGGTCTTGGCCGGCGCACCGCGGCCGCCACCGAGTTTCAGTTCGGTGGTTTCCTTGCGCTTCAAGGTAATGCGCCCGGGATTGCCGGTATTCAGCACGGTGGACGAACGCGCCGTCTTTTGCAGATGCGCCAGCAGCGCCAGTTTGTCGGTGGGACTCACCGGCGATTTTTCATTCGCCACGGCCACACCTGCCAGCTTCAACTGCGCAAGCATTTCGGGCACCGGCTTATGCAGCTCGGCTGCCAGATCGGATACCGTCAGTGTGCTCATTCGGACTCTTTAATTAAGCTTGTTGAGTGCTGAAACCACGCGCAGTCATGATCAACTGCTGGGCTGCGGCTTCATCGAGATGGGGGATTTTTTCGAGCAGTTCGTCGGTCGCAAGATCGGCCAGATCTTCCTTGGTGACGACACCGGCTGCGGCCAGCTTATAGCCGAGTTCTTCGTCGACACCGGACACTGCAAGCAGATCGGCCGCCGGCTTTGCGGACGCAGCTTCGTCGGCCTTGGCGAGTGCCTTGTTCATCAGCACATCGCGCGCACGGTTGCGGAGTTCCTCGACCACCTGCTCGTCGAATTCCGCGATGCCGAGCAATTCCTCGGCCGGCACGTAAGCCACTTCTTCGACAGAAGCAAAGCCTTCCTGCATCAGGATCGAAGCGATATCGGCGTCGACATCCAGCTGCTCCATGAAAAGCTGCAGAACCGCCTGGTTTTCCTGATCCTTCTTGCTCTCGGCCTCGGTCGCCGTCATCACATTCAGCACCCAGCCGGTGAGTTCGGAAGCGAGGCGCACGTTCTGGCCGCCACGGCCGATCGCCTGTGCCAGCTTTTCTTCCGCGACAGCGATCGCCATCGCATGCGCTTCTTCATCGACGATGATCGACTCCACTTCTGCCGGGGCCATCGCGTTGATGACGAACTGCGCAATGTTTTCGTCCCACGGCACGATGTCGACACGCTCGCCAGCGAGTTCGTTGGATACACTCTGCACGCGCGATCCGCGCATGCCGACGCAGGCACCGACCGGATCGATACGCTTGTCCTTGGCCTGCACCGCAATCTTCGCGCGCAAGCCGGGATCGCGTGCTGCGCCCTTGATTTCGATCAAGCCCTGCGCGATTTCCGGCACTTCGAGCTTGAACAGCTCCATCAGGAATTTCGGCGACGTGCGGCTCAGGAACAATTGCGGGCCGCGCAGCTGCGGGCTGACTTCGTAAAGATAGCCGCGCACCCGATCGCCTGGACGCAGCGGTTCGCGCGGCACCACATGCTCGCGCGGAATGATGGCTTCGGTGGTACCGCCGAGATCAACGATCACCGCACCACGCTCCATGCGCTTGACGATACCGGTCATCAGTTCGCCAACGCGATCCTGGAACGCTTCCACGGTGCGCGCACGCTCGGCATCGCGCACGCGCTGGAAAATCACCTGCTTGGCTTTCTGCGCGGCGATGCGGCCGAATTCGATCGACGGCAGCGCCTGTTCGCGCACGTCGCCGACCTTGGCCTCCGGATCGTCCATCTGCGCACGCGCAAGTAGAATCTGTCGCACCGGCGTTTCAAAGTTTTCGTCTTCATCGTCAAGCACCGTCCAGACGCGGAAGGTTTCGTATTCGCCGCTCTTGCGGTCGATCGAGACGCGGATGTCCCAGTCGGCACCGTAGTGTTCCTTGCTGGCCGAGGCGAGCGCGGCTTCGAGCGCGTCGAACACCACTTCCTGGTCAACGCCCTTCTCGTTCGACAGGACTTCTGCCATCTGCAGGAGATCTTTGTTGTTCATCAGCCCGTTTTTCCTGGATTCAATGTGGGGGCAAAATTAGGTACCAGCCGCGCCCGCTCGATATCGGCCAGCGGCAACACATAGCGGCCCTCGGGTGCTTCGAGAACCACCGACTCGACATCACATCCGGCGATCACGCCCTGAAAGCGTTTGCGCCCGTTCTGCGGCACCAACATCTGCACCTTCGCTTCCTCGCCTGCAAACCGCTGAAAATGCGCCGGCTTCACCAGTGGCCGGTCGAGCCCCGGCGAGGACACTTCCAGCCGATAGGCCTGCTGAATGGCGTCTTCGACATCCAGCAGCGCCGCCACTTCGCGGCTCACACGTTCGCAATCTTCCAGCTTGATGCCTGCCTCGGCATCGCTATCATTTTCAGCCACATCGACCCGCGCGGAGGCAGCGATATCGATATACAGGCGCAGCGTCGCGCCACCCTTGTAGGGGTTGAATTCGAGCAAAACCAGCTCATAGCCCAGGTCGGCGACGACCGGCTCCAGCAAGTCATTCAATCTGTTGCTCACTACTGCCAAATTTCCCTCCGCAAGCGGGCACTCTGAATCCTGAACACGCCTGCTCAAACCTGACCAAGCGGCGCCGGATCAACGATGCCCACTGGCAACTTCGAGGCCCGGAACGACCAATAAAAAAGGCCCTCGCGGGGCCCCTGGTACTGCAACCAGTTGTTGGTAGCGGGGGTAGGATTCGAACCTACGACCTTCGGGTTATGAGCCCGACGAGCTGCCAGACTGCTCCACCCCGCACCGCGAAGTCGAACAGTATAGCGGCGCGGTATTTTCGACACAACCACGGCGCGCAAATTTTTGTTGCGGCGCCGGGGCTTGCAAACTGGCTGGCAGAGTTCGATTGGAGCTCGATCACGATTCGACAAGCCACTGGCACTTATTGACGTGCCGCCGGTGCGATTTCCTCCGCCGCAGATTTTTCCTGCCACAGCGCACGGGCGGCCGGGTCGATCACATTCTGCAGCCGCGCCAATAGCGATTTCAGCGCTGCCGCCTCGCCCGGATTCAGGCGCAGCAGAATTTGCTGCTCCAGCGCTCTGGCGAGATTGGCGACGCGCACGGCCATTGCACGCCCTGCGGCAGTGAGTTCGTAGCGGTTTTGATCGCTCGACGTTGCCTGAATCCATCCGCGCCGCATCAGCGATGCCGATACCGCACGGGCATCGACATCGACAATCCCGGCAAGGCTTTCGCCGAGTTCGGCTTCGCTCGCGCCCGGCTGATCGGCGAGCGCTGCGAGTAGATAAAAATCTTCCTCGCTGAGCTGTAACTCGGCCAGCGCGCGGCGCAATTGCCCGAAGAACCGGAAATGATTTCGACTCAACTGAGTGCCGAGAAAATCGTCATCGATGATGCCCGTGCCGGCACTCGCAGCGCGCTGTAAGTCGAGCGGGTCGCGCACTGTGGCGTGTGCGTAGCGGCCGCCATGAAACACCAGCGGCGCAGCGTTTTTGTAATCGAATGACAACACTTCGCCGATAAAAATAACGTGATCGCCGCCTTCGTATTGAAACGCAGTGCGGCACTGGAACCGCGCCATGCACCCGTGTAGCAGCGGCACTGCGCCGATGCCGGCATCGGTTTCCAGCCCGGCAAATTTATCCTTGCCGCGCGTGGCGAAGCGGCCGGAAAGATGATGCTGATCAGCGGCCAGAACATGCACCGCCCAGTGCGGCGCCGACTGGAATGCCGGCAGGCTTTGCGAGCCGGTCGAAAGACTCCACAGCACCAGCGGCGGATTCAGCGAAACCGAATTGAAACTGTTCACCGTCAACCCGGCCGCAACGCCATCCGTGTCGCGCGTAGTAATGATGGTCACGCCAGTGGCGAAACTGCCGAGCGCGCGGCGGAATTCGTTGGCGTCGAAGGATTCAGCACTCATGCGACATCGTACACGGGCACCGAATCCGGTTCGATCACCGCAGCGCTTGAAGCGAAAAATAATCGCCGGATAATCCCCGATTGATCGATCAAAGCCGCGCTTCGTGCTTGCGCCTGCGCCGAACCAGTCGCCGGGCCATCGCACGACAATGCTGCTGGCCGCACGCGTCCATCGCACGATAAACTGCTGCCGCAGTCTCAAGTGGCGCACGCAGCGCACACCGACGCGTCTGCCACTGTTAGATGGAGTTGAAAGTCACGCCAAATCCACGCACTGGCGCTAAGCTTTCGGCCTACTTTGAGAAATCCTTATGCTTCGATCGATTATTTTCTCCGCTCTCGTAATGATTTTCGCCGAATCGGCAACTGCTGCGGAACTGGTGCCGTGGCCGCCCGAAGCCAGGACCGAAGCCGCCGAAGCCTGCAAGCAAAGCGCGCGCGACAGCGTTGCGCAGGCTTACCTGACGATGACCAACGAAGATGAATTGCCGCCGGATTTTTTTGACAACGCCGCGTCGAGCCTGCAACCCATTTTCGATTCCTGCGAGTGCGCGATCAATAAACTGCAGAAGCAGATCGGCTTCGATTATTACAGCGCGCACGAAGCGCTGATGCCGGCAAAAATCCGCGGTCTGGCAATGAACGCCTGCGCGCCAAAACCGCCGGCAGAAGCCGAATCGAGCACCGATTCGGCCACACCGACAACCGCGCCGCCGCCCGCCGCGGAGCCCGCTCCCGCGATTCCGCCGGCTGGAGAATAACTGACACTAGCGACGCAAGCTGGCGTCATCGCAGATTGCCGTAACCTTCATTAAAACGCCTGAAGCCCAGCATTTGCTGATATCTACATTTGCCGACGCCGACGGCAATTCAGCTGGCCAGTTGCAGGCTCGCGAGCCGCGCGTACAGGCCACCATTGCGCTTCAATTCCGCAGGCGTGCCGATTTCGACGATGCGGCCGTCTTCCATCACCACCAACCGATCGGCGCGCTGCACCGTCGACAAGCGATGCGCGATGATCAGCGTGGTGCGATTCTGCATGGCCGCTTCCAGACCGCGCTGCACCAGCGCTTCGCTCTCGGCGTCGAGCGCACTGGTGGCTTCGTCGAGCAGCAACAGCGGCGGATTCTTCAGCACCGCGCGCGCGATGGCAATGCGCTGACGCTGGCCGCCGGATAACCGCACGCCGCGTTCGCCGAGAAACGTCTTGTAGCCTTCCGGCAGGCGCACGATGAATTCATCCGCACGCGCGGTGCGCGCCGCTTCGATCACTTCGGCATCGCTGGCATCGGCGCGGCCATAGCGGATGTTCTCGAAAGCATCCGCCGAAAAAATCACCGCATCCTGCGGCACGATGCCGATATGACTGCGCAATTCAGCCGGATCGAGCTTGCGGATATCGATGCCGTTGATGCGAATCGCACCGCCGGCGACATCATAAAAACGCAGCAGCAGCTGGAACATCGTCGTCTTGCCCGCACCGCTCGGGCCGACCAGCGCGACGGTTTCGCCCTCGCGGATATCGAGGCTGACGCCATCGAGCGCTGCGGTTTTCGGGCGCGACGGATAGTGGAAACGCACCTGCTCGAAGCGCACGCTGGCGAGCCGCGATTCCGGCAATTTTTCCGGCATGGCGGGTTTGCGGATCACGGGCTCGGCGGCGAGCAGTTCCATCAATCGGCCGGTTGCGCCGGCAGCGCGCATCACATCGCCCCAGACTTCGGCCACCACGCCAACGCCACCCGCAGTCAAACCGGCATACACGATAAACGAGGCCAGATCGCCCGCCGTCATGCTGCCAGCCACGACCGACTGCGCACCCAGCCACAGCACAAAAACGATGGCGCCGAAAACGCCGGTAATGATGCCCGCGGACATTCCGGCGCGCAGTTGCGTGCGGCGGATGGCTGACACAAAACTCTGCTCGACCGAGCGATCGTAACGGTCGATTTCAAACTGCTCGTGCGTGAACGCCTGCACCGTGGGAATCGCGTTGAGAATTTCGCCGGCGACCGCAGAGGTATCCGCAATCCGATCCTGCGATTCGCGCGACAAACGCTTGACGCCGCGGCCCACCGCGATCAGCGGCAGCACCACCACCAGCAGCAGCACGAGGATGATCGCAAACAGCTTCAGGCTGGTCACGGCGAGCATCACCATGCCGCCGACGAACTGAAAACTGCTGCGCAGGCCCATCGAAATCGACGAGCCGACCACGGTCTGCACCAGCGTAGTGTCGGCGGTCAGGCGCGACACAACTTCGCCGGTCTTGGTGGTCTCGAAAAATTCCGGCGACTGGGTCAGCGTGCGCGAATACACCGCGCTGCGCAGATCGGCGGTCACGCGCTCGCCGATCCAGCTGACGACATAGAAACGGCCCGCGACCAGAAATCCCCATAGCAAGGCAACGCCGAACAGCCCGATGAAATGCGAGTTGATCGCGCTGCCGGCAACGAAGCCGTGATCGATCAGATCGCGCAGCGCCAGCGGCACCGTCAGCATCGTCGCGGACGCGGCGCACAGCAATACGAACGCCAACAGAATTTTGCCGCGATACGGCCGCAGGAACGGCCAAAGCCCGCTCAAATCGGACAGACGCCGCGCCGGCAATTTTGCGCGCGGCGTTTCTGCGCTGGCCACGGCGGCAACTGCGTTTGCGGTGGAATCAATCGAAGCGTTCATGGCTACATTCTGGAAATGGATCGCGCGACGGTAGAGTGCATCGCCGCAGCGGTCAATGTGGAGACCACTGAGCGTTGTGCAAGCGCCTCGATCTGATCGTTATGCGCTTGCTGCTGCGCTACTAAACCTTGATTTATTCGCGCTGCTTCCGCGTAGCTGCCACCCTCGACCACGAGACGTTGCGCGGATTGCCTGACACGGCTCGCCGAGGCGAGCGCCGGGACGATGCCCAGCCTACGCCATGCCCTACTACAGGTCGGATCGGCTTCAGCCATCAGCGAATCCGCTATAAAACTTATGCCTTAATTTCCCATGTCCTTAAGGAGCGATCGTGTAACTTCGTCGGCGGCGATTGTCAGCGCGTTCCGGAATGTCGCAGGGTCAGCAAAATACTGATCAAACGGAACTTCAGCGATATCGCTATGGGCGCCGACCCAGTTTTTGCCTTGCCATACGGTTTTCCCAGAAGCATCGATCAGCGTGGCCTGCACTGACAGCCAAGGTTTGTAGCCCGAAGAAAATGGGCCACTCTCGGTCAATCCGTAGATGAAAACATTGAGTTCAAAGTGAGCGCTTCCAACGTCTACGACTCGATTGGCAAACCTTGGGTCTGCCCGCAGACCTTTTTGAAATTCCGCACGAACAATCTGCCCAGGATCGATGTTCTGTTGCGCGAGGTAAAGCTTGATCTGATCGGGAACATCCTTGTTGGCAGCCTGGCCGGCTATTGCGCCGACCGCACTACCAAGTACGCCTCCCCATAATTGCGCACGGCCCAAGTAGGAAGCAGTGCTGGCAACCTTCACATTTGGGCTTACGCTGACGGACTGAGCGGAGCGCAGCTTGTCGGGAGATATCGACTGGCTCTGGCA
>CAJCJH010000074.1 GCA_903970615.1 Rhodospirillales bacterium | reverse complement strand
CTCGAACCACCGGTGCTCGATTCACCGCCGGTTGACGTTCCACCCGTGGACGTGCCGCCAGCGCTGCTACCGCCAGTAGACGTGCCACCGGTCGTGGTGCCAACTCCGCCACCCGTGGTCGTACCGCCGGAGGTGCCGCCCGCAGTAGCGCCGCCGCTGGTGCCGCCGGTTGATGAGCCGCCCGAAGTGCCACCGGTAGATGTCCCACCGCTGGTGCCGCCTGTCGAGCCACCGCCCGAGGTGCTGCCACCCGTAGTGCCACCGGAAGTACCGCCAGTCGACGAGCCGCCGGAAGTGCCACCCGTGGAACTTCCACCGCTGGTGCCGCCGGTCGAACTGCCGCCAGACGTGCCACCGGTGGATGATCCACCCGAAGTACCGCCACTGGAGCTTCCGCCGGATGTGCCGCCGGTGGACGATCCACCGCTGGTACCGCCAGTAGACGTTCCGCCAGTCGTGCCACCCGAGGTTCCACCGGTCGAAGTGCCGCTCGCTGTGGATGAGCAGGATGCGTTGCCGATCGGCGTATAGCTGGACTGCGGGGTGTCGTAGGTGCTGGTAACACCGAGCTCGTCGTAGCCCACTGTTCCGGTATCGAGGAATCCAACCTCCGTACCCGCTTCACCGTAAAGCCGGCTCAGCGTATTGTCCGGCGATACAGTGCCATCGATCATCGTGATATCGGACTTGGGCAATACGAAAACGATATCGTTATTGGTGGTATCCGCCATGCTTGCCGAGTCCAGCACGCCGTCATTATTGAAAACCTGCATGGACAGTAGACCAGTCATGGTCGGGTCGGTCGAATAAGTGATATGGCCGTAGGTAAATGGCGTGGTGCCATCGGTGGTGCTTTCGTAAGCCAGATAATGCTGCACGCCATCGTTGGTACTGAAATAAACCAGATACAAGGTTGATTGCGCAATGCTGTCGACATCCAGCGTGAACGTCAGCGCGTCGGATTCCGGAGTATTTGGTGCATAGAGCTCGGCGACATAAAGCTTCTCGGGATCATGGCCAGTGGTCGGCGTATCGATGCCCGCAACCGTGTTTTGTGCAAGCAGGAGTCCGGGTGCTGTACAGATGTTGCCGGTATTGACGACCGGGTTCGGAGTGATCGCGGCTGCGATCGGTTTAAGCAGCGGGGTGATCTCAGCGATATCGAACGAGCCTAGGCCGGTGGTGTAGTCCCAGCCTGGCGTTGCCGCGTAGCCGACATTATCTCCGACGATGATGTCGTGGAAGCCGCTGGCCGCCGTCAATGGACCAGAGTCCAGCGCATATAGATCGGGTGGCGCATAGCCAAGATTGTTGCCGTGTATCGACTGCATGCGCGCCCAGGCGCCAAGTGCCAGCGGCGAGGCAAGGCTGGTACCGCCGACGCCTTCGGAGACACCACTGACGACGACATTGGCCGGCGTATTCGCGTCGGCATCCATGGCGATATCGGGAACGCCGCGCGGCGTGTTGGTGCTGGTCACTGCACCGGTTGGCAACACCGGGATCTGCCAAGAAGGCGCAATCTGGAAAATGCTGGTGCCGCCGCCGCCGGAGTACCAGGCAACTTCCACGTCATATACCTCGTTATAGGGTGCGGGCTGTGTCGTACTGGCCTGTTCGAGGAGTGTGGTGCCGCCGACACCGACGACATAAGGCGAAGCCGCCGGGAACTCGACACCCGGTACGCCAACAGGCACGCCATTGCCGGCCGGATTGAAACAGCTGGCGCCGGAATCTCCCGTAGAGGCAAACAGCGTCTGCCCCTGAATCGCCATCTGCGTGAAAACCTGGTTGTACGCCGACAATTCGGGGATTTCGAAAGTCTCACAGCCGCCGACCGAGAAGCTGGCCGCTGGAGCGAGATCGTCGCTGACGAATTGATTGAGGCCGTTGATGATTTCGGTATCGAATAGAGACGCGATGTCGTAGATGTAGAGATTCTTGACGTTGTTAGCCAGGCCGGTGGAGCTTTGCGTATCGAGATCGAATTCATCCGCACCGCTGGTATCCGTAATCAATGCAGGGGGTGCGGTCTTGATCACGATCGGCGTGACCGTGGGGAGTTCCTGGTTGAACTCAAATATTTTGAGGTCGGAGAGAACGCTGGTGAGGTCGCCTTCCGCGATGATGGCGATGGTAGCGTTGCGACCATCGTTCAGTTCGGTATCGCTGAACTGATAGCCTTTCGGGACAGGATTGGGGACTTTCGTGGCGCTGGGATCGAGCGTCAAATCTGCGTCGTAAATCGACTGGAAATTCTGTGGTGAATAGCCGCTAAGTGAGCCGGCATCGGGTATGCCGATCGAAGACGGAGTGGTGCCGGCCTTGATCGGATGATTGAAATGCATCTTCGGCACAGTATCCAGACCCGTGATAGACAACACCAGATTGCCAAGTGCAGCCGGCACCAGCGCCGGCAGCGTATTCACCAGCACGGTCTGGCCGTTGTATTGCATCTGGTGCAACTGCGTCGAAAATGCAGTTTGCGCGAGGCCGACTGTGCCGGTCATGCGGATCAGCGTGCGATTGTCTGACAGCGAAATATCGGTGAAGCCGATCGCATGCAGATAGCCGATCACCTGCTCGGCCTGCGCCATCGACGGCGAGTACATCGCAGCGAACTCGCTCGGATTAAGATAGTGGCCGTAAAGCGCATCGCCCGGCGTGGTGATGTGCTGGAAGTAGGCATACATCACGCTGGTGTTCTGCAGTTGCAAGGACACCAGCAGTTGCAGGGGCGTTGACGAAGACGCAGGACCCAGGTCGGCCGCATTCGGGATCAGGTTCAGATTGAAAGCCGTCGTATCGGTCGACGCCCAGTTAGCTGCCGGCGCGGCGCCCACCGAAGCAGTTAAAGGAAACAGCAGGCAAGACAGTAGCACCGCTAGGACCGGACGCGCCGGCCGCGAATGTTTCACACGCATTGATGAAATTCCCCAGAATAATTAGAGCATGACGCTGCGAGTGGGCAACGTCAGAAGCTGACGGAGCTGGGATGCTAGGACTGTGCCACGAACATCCTCTGATTCGAGATTCATCAAAAACTGTTCGACGAGCGGTAGATTTCCAGCCGTTAAACGGCCAATCGAAATTACGCATCGCCGAACTGCCGCCTTTAATTTACCGATTCATTGTTCGGTAACGAACAAAACTGCCTGGCGACTTATACGGCTTGATCGGCGCCGCCGACCACCTACGCTGATCGCCACGCGGACGGGCTCAAATCATCCCACCATTGATGCCGATCACCTGCCGCGTGATGTACGCCGCGGCATCGGAACACAGGTAGGCCGCCAGCGCGGCCACTTCATCGGCGCTGCCGAGCCGGCCGGCTGGAATCTGCTTGAGGATTTCCTGGCGCGGCGCGGACTCGATCATGTCCGTTTCGATCAGGCCGGGCGCGATGCAGTTGACGGTGATATTGCGGCTGGCGAGTTCCAGCGCCAGCGATTTGGCGGCGCCGATCAGCCCGGCTTTGGAGGCGCTGTAGTTGACTTGCCCGCGATTACCGATCTGGCCGGCGACCGACGATAGCACCACGATGCGGCCGCCACGCCGACTGCGGATCATCGGCATCAAGGCCGGTTTCAATACGTTGAAAAAGCCATCGAGATTGGTGCGCAGAACGGTATCCCAGGCGTCGTCCGCCATACCCGGAAATACCG
Organism: Rhodospirillales bacterium; assembly: GCA_903970615.1. GTDB lineage: Bacteria > Pseudomonadota > Gammaproteobacteria > Nevskiales > Nevskiaceae > Nevskia. Next base: position 23,798 of record CAJCJH010000074.1, on the reverse strand, counting down.
CATCGCGCGCAAGGCCGGCATTGCAAATGACGCCGTAATAACTGCCACTGGCGACGATATCGGCCTCGATCTGCGCACGGCAAGCCGCGCGATCGGCGATATCGAAAACCAGCGCGCGCGACGCGCCGCCGAAGGCTGCGATGTCATCGCGCAGAGCCTGCAAACGCTCGACTTCGCCGCGACAATGCAGCACCACGCCAAAGCCGTCGCCTGCGAGCTTCAGCGCCGTCGCGCGGCCGATGCCGCGGTTGCTGCCGGTCACCAGAATCCAGCGACGATCACTTCCGTCCAAATGATTCATTGACTCGAAGACTGGATATCGAGCGTATAGCCGAGCGCGATATTCACCAGCCAGAATCGACCGTTCCAAGGGTCGGCGTCGGCGTAATGCACTTCTTCGATCAAGCGGCCGTTGTACCGCAGCCGCCGCAAGCCGGCGCGCGGTTCGCTCACTTGCCATTCGCTGCCGGTCGCGTTCTGTGCTTGCCAGGCGCTCAGCGGCCACAGCGCGAGTTGCAGATCGGCCAGCACGCGCTGCGGCGGCAAATCTTTCGGCACGTACGGGCTGATATCGGCAGTCAGGTTCTGGCCGTCGTAACTCAGGGTGAAAGCACGCTGACCGAGCGGCGCCAGCGCGATCAAGGTCATCTCCTGCGGAGTGACCTGCACTACGCATTGCAGCGTGAATTCGCGCTGGCGGAAGGCGACATCCAGCACCTGGCTCGATGTACGCGGCATGCCCAGCGACGCCGGCGTCAGCAACGGCAACGGCGGTGGCGGCAGCTGCGGCAACAAGGCGCAGGCCGAAAGCCATAAGCTCGCCATCAGCAGCGAAGCACGCAATGCGAGTGGCATCAACATCGCCTTGCGAAAACCTGCATAAACGAAACTGCGGCCCTGCATGCCGACGACTAGAAAACCGCCGCAGTGCCGTTCGCGCGAACCAGTTGCGCGAGCGTGCGCAGGCGCCGGCCGGAATGCCCGACGTAGGGATTTTGCGCATCCCAGGCATAGCCGGCGAGCACGCTGCACATCATCGCGCGCAGGCGCGGCGGCTGCACGGAGCTGAACATCACATCCTGCAACCCGCCTTCGTACCAGGTTTCGACATAACCGCGGAACGTATCGATGCCGAGCATCAGAGGTTTTGCATATTCGGCATCCCAGTCGATCGTCTCGCCTGCCAATTGACGGCCGACCAGCTTCATCGCCAACTGCGCGGATTTCATCGCGATGGTGACGCCCGACGAAAACACCGGATCGAGAAATTCGCCGGCATTGCCGAGCAGCGCGAAACCCTTGCCGTGCAACCGATGAACCTTGGCCGCATAGCCGCGGATTTCGCGCGCGGGAAACAGCTGGCGCGCATCGCCGAGCAGGCGTTTCATGCCCGGTTCCTGGTTGATCATTTCCCACAGGCGCTTGTCCGCATCGGCGCCATTGAGCCGCAGAAATTCATCGCTGGCGACCACGCCGATCGAGGCACGGCCGTGTGAAAACGGAATCAGCCAATACCAGACTTGCCGATTTTGCGGATGAATGCCGACGCGAATCTTGTTGCGGTCGTAAGCCGGGTCGCTGATGTGGTCTTCGACATGCGTGAACAGCGCCGCACGCACCGGAAAATCCGAAGGCGCATCGAGATCGAGCAGGCGCGGCAGCACGCGGCCGAAGCCGCTGGCATCGACCACGAAACGCGCGCGATGCTCGGTTTTGCGCCGCTGCACATCCTGGCTGAACACGCGCGGCTGAGCGCTGAAATCCACCGCGGTGATCTCTTCGAGAAAATGCACTTCCGCGCCCTGCTTCTCGGCTTCGCGGATCAGCAGCTGATCGAAGTCTGCGCGGGTGACTTCAAATGTGTGCGAGTAGCCATCGGTGGTTTTATCGGCGAATTCAAAATCGACATGGCGCTCGCCGCGCGCGATCTGCGCACCGTTTTTATATTGAAAGCCGAACTGCTCCACCGCTTCGACCATGCCGGCTTCGGCGAGCAGATTCATGCAGGCCGGCAACAGGCTTTCGCCGATCGAGAAGCGCGGAAACTGCTGCCGCTCCAGCACCCGCACGGATAAACCCTGACGTCGCGCATACGCCGCCGCCAGTGCGCCCGCCGGTCCCGCGCCGATTACCAGAACATCCACATCGTCCGCGAGATTCATGTTGTCGACCCCTTGTTGGCCGCCAGTGTGCCCACCAGCAGCGCAAAAGCAAAGCCGAACAGTACGCCGATAAAGACGCTGATGCCGAGACTGTGAATGAATGGCGTTGAACTCAAGGCCAGCAAACCGAACGCGAGCAGCGCCAAGCCCGCCGCCAGCGTGGCCGACAACAGCGCCGCCGGACTGCGCAGTTCGGCGATGTTCAACAGGATGGCGTACTCCATGCCGAGACCCATTACCAGATGTAGCGCGACGATGTGAAAAAACGTCACCTGCACCGACGCGAAGCCGAACACCGCGAGCGTGGCGAGGCACGCGGCCACCGGCGTGGCCATCAACAGGCCGCCGCGGCGCAGGCCGTAAGCCATCGCCAGCAGCAGCGCCGAAGCGAAGCCGGCGATCGTCACCAATATCATCGCGCGTTCGCGGTAACGCTTCAGCAGGCCCGAGATTTCGCTGACGCGATCGACCAGCTGCACGCCGGGCAAGCCTTGCGCTACACGCGCCAGCGCCGCCGCATCATGCACATCGGCAAGGGTGACGACGGTCGCGTAAACACCGCCGATATCACCCAGCCATTGATGACGATACGGCTCTGCCCCGGTGCTGGCGAGCCAGACCTCCGGAGTCAACGGCGGGGCTTCGGCGAACGCGCGCTGACGCTGCGCGATGGCTTCGTCACTGAAGCCCAATTGATGCATGAAGATCGCCAGCAGGCCGCCATCCTTGCCGCCGTAAATGTGCGCCGCGAGCAATTGATGATTGTCCTGTTGACGCGCCAGCGAAGGCAGCGCCTGCGACACCGCGTTGTACGACGCTGCGATCGGCGCCGGCCCGGCGATCAGCGGATCGAGCCGCGCAGTCAACTGCTCTTCGTTACGCAGAACGGCTTGCGGATCGCGCCCGCGCACCAGGAAAAAGCGGCCATCCGGCAGATTGCCGACGAGATCGCGCACCTGGATTTCCTCGGCGGTTAGTTGCGGCGTATCCGGCTGCAGCACGCGGATGTCGTCGACGAAATTCAGCTTGAACAAACCGGCAATGATGAAGATCGCCAGCAACGGCCACAGCCAGCGCACCGGCCGCCCGACGAATTTCTCGCGCACCTGCATCAGCCGGTCGAAGCTCGCGGTGATGCGCTCGGCATGCGCCAGCGGTGCCGGTTCTACCCAGCGCGGAAACCACGCCATCACGCAGGCATACGCCGCAGCCAGACCGATGCAGCAGAACAAGGCGCCCTGCCGCAAACCGGGAAACGGCGCCACCGCGAGCAGCGCGTAACTGAGCACCGTGGCAGCGCAACTCATGGTGATCGCCGGACCGATATGACTGGCTGCATCCACCGCACGCCAACGGCCGGGCGCACGGAATTGATCGGCGCAGTAATAGATCGAATAGTCGATGGCGACGCCGGCCAGATTGCTGCAAAACACCAGCGCCAGCACCTGCAATTTGGCGAAGACGTAATGCGTGATGGTCAATGCCGCGATCACGCCAATCGTGAGCGTCGCCGCCGACAACCACAACATGCGGCCGGAGCGGAACACCCACCACAGCACCAGCAGCAGGCCGGCAAATTGAATGCCGCCGAATAGATCGATCTCGTGCTTCGCCAAACCTGCGGCGGCGATGGCGTGCAGCACGAAGCCGGCACCGGCAACGCTCGCGCCCGCCGCGCGCGCGTCCGCCACCGCCTGCGCAAGCACCGGCCGTGCGACATCCTGCTCATCGCCGGAGAAGGCATCGCCGGCCAGCACTGCGCTAACCATTACATAGTCGCGTGCGGGTTCGGCGGTCGAGGTCGTCAGCACCTCGTCGCGCAAGCTGAGCCGGCCGCTGGCCTGCGAGGCCTGCGACAAGAAATCGCCGAACAGATTCAGCGGATCATCGCCGGCACCGCTGCGCCGCAGGAATGCGGCGGGCGAATACAGCGCCTGCTCGGCGGCGGCCAGTACCGCCGCGTCGTCGCCAGCGGCAAGCCAGCTGCGCATGCGCGTCGACAGCAGGCCATCGCGGTACGGCAGATAGCTATCGCTGGTCTGCGCCAGATAGCGGCTATCGACCTTGAATCGAACCTGGCTGAACGCGGCCGAGCCTTGCAGGTTTTGGGCAAATTTTGCCGCGATGTTTTTGGCTTGATCGAAATCGTCGCTGCCGATCAGGAACACCACATCGCGGCCCAGCAGGTCGGTAAAACGATCGAGTGCGCGGTCGATTGCGGGGTCGGTTTCACTCGGCGGCAGCAGCGCGAGGATATTGGTTTCGAGCTTGAAATGCGGCAGCACATCGAACACGAAAACCGCCAGTAGCAAGGCGACCGCGGCACTCCAGAACTGGAACCGCCGCGCCAGACTCAAATCGCAAACTCCAGTCCGCGCGCGGGCATTACTGGAAGCGCTGACGATCGGCGTCGGTCAGCGCAGTCGCGGTCTTGATATCGGCGAGTTCAATTTCAGTGCGGTCGCCGCTGGCCTCGAACAAGGTAATCAACTTCGGCTCGTCTGCGCCGTTGACGACGATGCGCGCAATCAGCTTGGCAAACGCCGGCTCGCGCGGCACCAGGCCCAGTCGCCAGCCACCGGTGCTGCTCGCGTCTTTCTCGCCGAACAGCCTGAAGCTCTGCGAAAGCGTGTCGATATCCAGCGCGAACAGCGCGTCGAACACCTGCGAAACCGCAGCCAGGCCCGGCTGCTGGCTGGCATTGACGCGCTGCGGCTTGCCATCCGGCCCACGCTGGATCAGCGCTTTCGGCGTCATCAAGACTTCGGAATCGAAAGGTTTAAGCGTGTGCCAATCCACACCGGCGCCGCGCGCGACCAGAAATTCGCCGGACGATTGCAAGGGCTGCGGCAATTCGTGCAGGAATTTGCGCTGCACGAAATTGCCGCGCAGCACCGCCGCAGCGCTGCTGGTTTTCGCCACCGCGCCGAGCAGCGTGGTTAATTCGGTAGCGCTGGCGGGATGCTGGAAAACTTCGGTGACGGTTGCGTCGTCGGCGCGAATCGTTATCGCCATCGACAGCAGCGCTCCAGTCAGAACCGGGGGCCACGCCAGCTTGCAAAATCCTTTCACGCGATTGCTCCATCGGCTCTGCGGCTGCGCAGACGCTGCCATAGCCAGCCCGGCGCGCGGCGCAGCATGCCGCCAAACAATCGCAGATGCATGCGCGCCATGCGCAGGTTGTCGCGCAGATAATGAAAATGCGAAACGCCGTCGCTGGGATACGTTACGCGGGTCGGCACGCTGATCACGCGCGAGCCACGCCAGTACAGGCGCACCAGAATATCGGTGTCGAAATCCATACGCTGTGCGACCGCTTCGCGCGACCATAAATCCAGCGCGTTTTCGAGCGGATAAACCCGCATGCCGCACATGGAATCGACGATCTCGAACGATAAGGTATGCAACCATACCAAAGCGTGCGTGATGCGGCGGCCGTAGAGCCGCACTGTCGGCACCGAGGCATCGTAAACCGGCACGCCGGTGACGACCGCTTGCGGATTCGCAGCGGCGATTTCGAGCAGCTTCGGAACATCGGCAGCATCGTGCTGCCCATCCGCATCGATCTGCAAGGCGTGGGTGAAACCGGCTGCATCCGCCGCAAAACAGCCCGCGCGCACGGCAACACCCTTGCCAGCATTCGCGCCCAGACTCAGCAGCCGCAGCCAGCTGCTTTCGCGCAACGCGATTTCCTGCACCACCCGGCTGGCTTCGCCGCCGCTGCCATCATCCACCAGCCAGCACACCACGCCATGCGGTTTGAGCCGCGCGATCAGCGCAATGATGGCGCGTTCGTGACGATAATAGGGCACCACCAGGCAGGGTCTGAAGAGCATCGGTTCGCGCTTTCGATTCAGGTGGTCAATGCAGCGACCATGCCGGTGCGGCAATGGTATGGCCGATCCTTTGCGGATCGAGAATCTGCTGGAGTTTTTCGGTCAATCGCGCCACCGCCTGCGCCGGCGAACTGCCGGGCGGACGATAACCGGCCGGCAACAAAGGCGCGCCGACGACGATGGTGTAATGGCCTGCGCGCGGTGGAAGTTGATACCAGCGCATGCCCTTGGTCAGCATGATCGGCTCGCAGCGGATCACCACCGGCAGAATTTCGGCTTTCGATCGCAAGGCGATCCACGCCGCGCCGCGCTTGAATTCGCAGGGCTGGCCAGGAACGCTGCGGGTGCCTTCGGGAAACATGATGAGCGATTGGCCGTCATTCAGGGTTGACACGCAGTTTTGAATCAGCCGCGCCGGCGTGTCGTTGCTGACATAACCGGACCAGCTCACCGTCCAGCAGAGAAAGGCATTGTGCCGGATCGCCTGCTTCATGATGCAGACCGCGTTCGGCGTCCACGCCAGCAGAAAAACCGCGTCGATCAGGCTCGGATGATTTGCCAGGATCAAGCGTCCTTTGGAAAGATTCTTGAGCTCGGCAAGCCGCTCGACGCCGTGTAGTTCATAGGAGATCACACCGACGATTTTCATCAAGCCGACGAAGCAGCGGCAGGCATGATGCAAGGCGCGCTGGATGCGCGCGCGGGCGAGCGCTTGCGACGGCGCGGTCAGCGCCAGCAAGGGACACACGGTGATCGATAGCAGCAAGGCGCTGAGGCCAAACACGATGAACGAGACCGCGGTGGCGAGTAATCGCCAAGCGTGATCGAGCACGCGGCTCAGCATGGCTTGGCCGGCTCGGTTGCGCTTCGATAAATCGCTTCGACTTCGAGCAGCAGTTCACTGCGGCAGATATCACCGATCAACACTTGCAGCGGCGCATCGCCAAATAGCTGTTTGATGGCGGGCGCAATCGTCGGCAGATCTTCGGCATGGCGCAAATACAGCAGATAACAATGCGGCCGCAGTTCGCCGATCGGTACACCGGCCTGCTTGCGCATCTGCATCGCGTGCGTGCGCAAGGCTTCGAGATTGGCTGCAGTCTGCCGCAATTGCGCGAGCGCATCACCTGCATGCGCGGTGGCATGACCGACAATGCTGGCGGTGCCGGAAACCAGCAGCTCGGCTCCATCTGCCCACGGCAACAGTGTGGCGCGCGAGAAGCTCGGGCTGCGTTCGCCGTACACGCGCGGATAGCGAAACGCGCTGAGCTGGCGTGGATTTTCAACCTGGATTCCGGCGTGCTTGCTGGCCAGCACGATCAGCGTGAAACCTTCGCTGCCGCGCGAGCCGATCGCACTCGCTGCGGGCAGCTGCGTTTCAAAACCCGGCCGCGCAATCGCGACGAAACGGCCAAGACAAAATTGCCGATAACGCTCGGCGTCGCCTTCACCCCGGTTGATGTCGCCGAGATAATTCCAGATGCGCAGCAAATGCGGATAACCGCGCGCTTCGATCAGTTTGATCAACTCTGCATAAATGCTGCGAACCGAGTCTTCGAGCGGCGACAGATCAGCTTCGGCGACGCGCAGGCTGAGCATCATCACCGTATCGTTTTCGGCATACGCAAAACGCCCTGCGCGAGCGCTGCGAACCGGCGTCGGGCTGAGCCAGCATTCAGCGCCGCGCGTGCCGGTCAGCGGCTGCAAAGGCGCGACCACGCGGCGCGGATCGTCAGCGGCATCTACGCTCGAAGCGGCGTTGCCGTAAATCACCTGGCACAGCACGCGATCGGAAAGTGCGGCCGACAGCTCGGCCGGCGCAAGCTCGACGATTGCGTAAGGGCGCGCTGGCCACTGCGGAGAATGCCGCACAGGATTTGCTTCGCTTGCCGTCATTTTCAGTCGGTTCTGGGGACTATCAGCGTTTGTGAGCGGCGCGCTTGTGCAGGCTGACCGACGGATCAGGAAATCGCGCGGCCTGAGGGTCGCTCGTACCGTGCGACATCAAGACCTTGATTTCGGCCGCTCCGTTCATCAGCAGCTCGCTCCGGCACGTCAACTTCAAATCCATAAACCCGCTCCCGATTTCCCCCGCCGGACCCGCTTAATGAGACAATTGTGCAAAGGCTGCAACATGAACACTTGCTCAAGACGGGTGATGATGTCGGCCATCTCGGGATCGCTAGCTTAAATGGGAGTCGTGCGCAGCCGCCACTGGCGGTGCAAAGGTGGATCGCTGAAAAATCCGATCTGCCGGAACTATTGATCCGTCAGACGACAATTCCAGGAATTTGCATTCATGATAACGGTGGTTGAACAGGCGCTGGAGCGCGAAGTGGCGGGGTTGTTGATCGCCGCGCTGAACATCGAGGGGCGCGATGCGGATGCGGTCGATCCGCAAGCGCCCTTGTTTGGCGCGCACGATGTCGGCTGGGGTCTGGATTCGATCGATGCGCTGGAAGTGGCGCTGGCGATCCAGCAGAAATACGGTGTGGAGTTGCGCGCCGACGAAGAAGCCACGCGCCGCGCATTCACCTCGATCCGCACGCTGGCGGAATACGTGGCCGCTCATCGCGCGCCGGTCTGAAAAATCATGCGCTGGCTGCTCGCCCTGTGTTATCCGCTGCTATCGCATTTTGCGCTGGTGCGGCGCCAATCGCGCCTCGAATGGCTGGCCTTGATGGTGCTGTTCGGCGCCTGCTTTTATGCGGAATTGCGCCGCGGCCGGCGCGGCGAATGGCTGGCGTGCGCCGCATTTGCAGCGGCCATCGGCGGTCTCATGTGGATCGATACCCAAACCTATGCGCTGTTCCTGCCGCCGATGATTTTTCCGGCGCTGGCGCTGCTGAAGTTCGCTGGCTCCCTGCTGCCCGGCCGCACGCCGCTGGTGACGCAAATCGCCACCGCCGCGCACGGCGGCACATTGCCGGATGAACTGCCGGCCTACACGTGCGCCGTGACCTGGAGCTGGACGCTGATCCTTATCGCCATTCTGGCAATCGATGCCGCGCTGCTCGCTTTCGGCAGCCGCGAGCAATGGTCTTTGTGGGCGAATTTCATCGGCTACATTTTTGTCGGCGCGGTGTTCGTCATCGAATACATCGTCCGGCGCATTCGCTTCCGCGGCATCGAGCAGCAGGGCTTCGTCGACAACCTGCGCACGATCATTCAGGCGCGCGCGCATGTCGGCTGAATCCGCGCCAGAATTTTCCGCGCCAGGCTTTCGGCCGCTGCTGGAACTCGGCGCCGCCGATCGGCCGATGTTCTGGCTGCGCGGCTTGCCGGTGTCGCGCGCCGGTTTTGCCGCCAGCGTTGCCGCACTTGCCGAGCGGCTGCCTGTGGCGCGTTATGCGATCAACGTCTGCGAAAACCGCTTCGCATTTGCCAGCGCCTTCGCTGCGGCGATCGCACGCGGTCAAACCAATCTGCTGCCGGCGTCCAGCAGTCCGGCGGCACTGGCGGCACTGCGTGCCAAATATCCCGACAGTTATGTGTTGTGGGACGACGCTGTGCGCGACGGCGTGCTGGTGCCGCGCGTGCCGAACGGCGCTTCGCTGCACGCCGCACCGATGATCGCGGATACGCATCCCGCCGCAATGGTTTTCACCTCCGGCAGCTCCGGCGAACCGCAGGCGCATCTGAAAACCTGGGCTTCGATCCATCATTCCGGCAGCATCATTTCAACGCAGCTAATGGCCGCATTCGGGCACGCCAATGTGCTCGCCACGGTTCCGCAGCAACACATGTACGGCCTCGAAACCAGCATCGCCGTGCCGCTGGTATCGATGCACGCAGTCAGCATCGAACGGCCGGTATTCCCGGAAGATATCCGCAGCGCTTTGGCGGCGATGCCGGCGCCGCGTGTGCTGGTGACTACGCCAGTCCATATCCGCGCGCTGCTCAACGCCGAAACGCGATTGCCGGCGCTGGCCGCGATCATTTCCGCCACCGCGCCGCTTTCCGTTGATCTCGCGGAGCGCGCGGAAATCCAGTTCGATGCGCCGGTGATGGAAATTTACGGCAGCACAGAAACCGGCAGCATCGCCTCGCGCCGCACTTTGCAGGGCGAGCGCTGGCAGCTGCTCGACGGCGTGAGTTTGCGCAGCACCGAATGCGGCAGCTTTGTCTCGATCGACAACGATGCCGAAATCAATTTGCAGGATATTCTCGAAATCGACGGCGACGGCTTCCGCCTGATCGGCCGCAGCAGCGACATGCTCAAGGTCGGCGGCAAACGCGCCTCGCTCGCCGACCTCACGCTGAAGCTGCAATCGATTCCCGGCGTGATCGATGCGGTCGTATTCCAGAGCGAGGCGAACGACGACACGCGGGTGCAGCGGCCGATCGCCTTGGTGGTCGCACCGGGCCTCAGCGAAAACGAAATCCTCGCCGCGCTCGCGCAACTGATCGACCCGGTTTTCCTGCCACGACCGCTGCGCAAGGTGGCTGAACTGCCGCGCAACAAGGTCGGCAAACTGCCGCGGCACGCGCTGCAGAAATTGCTCGTCAATGCCTGAGGCTTGAATCAAGGCTTGAAGTCAAGGTCTGAAACTCATGCCTGAACCGCTTGCCTGAATCCCATGCCCCAACCTCATGTCTGAATCCTTGGCTGCCTTCAGCAAGCGCGTCACCATCGCAGGCGATCACCCTTGCGTGCCCGGCCACTTTCCCGGTCGGCCGCTGGTGCCTGCCGTGCTGCTGCTCGAAACCGTTGCCCGCGCCTTGCAGGAACAACTGGGCACGGCGCACATCACCGCGGTGCACAGCGCGAAATTCCTGTTGCCGGTGCTGCCCGATCAGCCAATCGATGTGCAGCTTGCGATCGATGCGACGCGCCATCGCGCAGGTTTTCGCCTGCACGTCGAAGACCATCTCGCCGCACACGGCGAACTGGGTTTCCGCAAGCTTTGAATCGCGTCTAAGCACGATCGATGGAGCCGTCGTCGCAACCAGCCTGGAAGCATCTGCGCGAGCGCAGCACGCCGTTCTGGGTGAAGCTGATCGTCTGGTTTGCGCGGCACAGCGGCCGCCGCATCGCGCGTCTTTTGCTGTGGCCGATCGCGGCTTATTTCCAGTTGACCAGCCCGGCGGTGCGTCGTCAGTCGCAGCGTTTTCTAACGCGCGTGCTGCCGCATGCGCCGCGTTGGACCGACACCTACAAACAGATTTTCTACTTCGCCGCCTGCGCGCTCGACCGTGTATTTTTACTGACCGGCCGCGACCAGGATTTTTCGATCGACGTCAGCGCCACCGGCAGCGGCCTCAACTATGCCGGCGCCGGCGCGCCAGCGATTCTGCTGACCGCGCATCTGGGCAGCTTCGACGTGCTGCGCGTGGTGTTCAAGGATCGCCGCAAGCTCAAGCTGCGTATCGTCATGGATCGCGTGCAGGGCCGCATGATTACCGATGTGCTGGCGCAGCTGAACCCGCATTTCGACAGCGAGATCATCGATGCCGGTGGCGGCCCGCAACTGGTGCTGCGGCTGCATGAAGCGCTCGCGCAGGGTTGCGTGGTCGGCATGATGGCGGACCGCGTGGCTGGCGACGATCCCGGCATCGCAGTGAATTTTCTCGGCGCCCGCGCGCGCCTGCCTTCCGGTCCGTGGAAGCTGGCGGCGGCACTTGGCTTGCCGGTAGTAATCTGCTTCGGCATCTACGAAGGTGGCAATCGCTACACGCTGCATTTCGAGACCTTGAGCAAGGCCCAAACCGTGCCGCGCGCCGAGCGCGCCGCGCATGCGCAGGCGGCTGCGCAAGCCTATGCGGACCGGCTCGAATCGTACGCCCGCGCAGCACCGTACAATTGGTTTAACTTCTTTGATTTCTGGCCGGATGAACCCGCTCGGGATTAGCCGCTTCACCGTCACGTCCAGCCTTGGCCGTGGCCTGCAACCGCATGTCGATGGCTTGCGCAGCGAACGCAGCGGCCTGCGCCAGCGGCCGTTTGAAAGCAGCACGCTGGCTGGCTGGATCGGCCAAGTCGAAGGTCTCGATCAACCGCTCGCGGACGCCTTCAAGGATTGGGATTGCCGCAACAACCGGCTCGCCGATCTGGGCTTGCAGCAGGATGGTTTCATCGATGCGATCGCGCACGCGCGCCGGTGTTACGGCGCCGATCGCATTGGCGTGTTCATCGGCACCAGCACGTCCGGCGTGCAGCAAACCGAGCTGGCCTACGGCGAACGCGATCGCGCGCTCGATCGCCTGCCCGGCTGGTTCAATCTGCGCACCACGCAAAGCACGTTTTCAGTCGCTGATTTCGTGCGGCTGCGCTTGCAGCTCAACGGCGTTGCGGTGGCAATTTCGACCGCGTGTTCATCGAGTGCAAAAGTCTTCGCCTCGGCGCATCGCGCGATGCGCGCCGGCCTGTGCGATGTTGCCGTGGTCGGCGGTGTGGATTCGCTATGCCTGACCACGCTTTATGGCTTTAACGCTCTGCAACTGGTTTCGCCGGATATCTGCCGCCCGGCGGACGCGCGACGACAAGGTCTGTCGCTCGGCGAAGCGGCTGGATTTGCCTTGTTGACGCTGGATGATGGCAGCAGCGAATTCTTGCTCGAAGGCTATGGCGAAAGCAGCGACGCGCACCACATGTCGACGCCCGATCCGGAAGGCCGCGGCGCTGCGGCAGCGATGCGCGATGCCCTGCAACGCGGCGGCGTCGAGGCGCATGCGATCGACTACATCAACCTGCACGGCACCGGCACGCCGGCCAACGATCTGGCCGAAGACAAAGCCGTGGTCGCACTGTTCGGCAGCGGCACGCCCTGCAGTTCGACCAAGGGCTGGAGCGGTCATACGCTGGGTGCGGCCGGCATTCTCGAAGCGGTATTTTGCTTGCTGTGCCTGCGCGAAGGCCTGCTGCCGCGCAGCCTCAATACGCGCGAAAAGGATGCTGCTTTGTGCAGCAATATCCTGCTGCAATCGCGCACTGCGGAGTTGCGTCGCGTGCTGTCAAACTCTTTCGGTTTCGGTGGCAACAATTGCAGTCTGCTGCTGGGAAGACGTGCGTGAGTTTGGCCGTGGATATCAATAAAAACGGTCATCCAGAACGATCCTTGCAATTTTATGTCGAGGCGATCGGCCTCGCCGCACCCGGTCTGCCGGATTGGCGATCGGCGGAGGCAGTGCTGCGTGGCGAGCAGGCATTCGTCGCCGCGGAGCTGCCGCCGTATCAACCCGAGCGATTGCCCGCGAATGAGCGGCGGCGTGCAACGCCAGTGGTGCGGCAAGCCTTTCGCGCGGCGGAAGATGCGATCCGCCAGAGCGCCTGCGACGCGGCCGAACTCGCCAGCGTGTTCGCCTCGTCCGATGCCGATATGAACGTGCTGCACCGCATCTGTTCGGCGCTGGCCGAACCTTCGCGTCTGGTATCGCCGACCGACTTTCACAATTCGGTTCACAACGCGGCCGCCGGTTATTGGAGTATCGCCACGCATGCGCGCCGCACATCCACCAGCATCGGCGCGCACGACACTACCGTTGCCGCCGGCCTGCTCGAAGCCGCGGCACTGCTGCTCGACGAAGCCATCGTGCTGCTGGTGATGTACGACGTGCCGCAGCCGAAGCCGTTGCTCGATCAGCATCCGATCACCAGCGCAGTGAGCGTGGCACTGATCATCACGCGCGAGCGCATCGCCAGCAGTTGCGCGAGCCTGCGCCTGACGCTGGAAGCCTTGAACGATATCGCGCCGACGACCTGCGGCGATGCCGGACTCGATGTGCTACGCCTGTCGAATCCAGCAGCACGCGCGCTGCCCTTGCTACAAACGCTGGCGCAGCAGCGCAACGATCGCGTCTTGATCGAAGCTGCCGGCGGCCGTCGCTTGCGGATCGATATCGAAACACTCGCGTGAGCAAGGTGCTGCTAGAACGCCCGGCGCTGAGCAAACTGATTCCGCATCAGGGCGCGATGTGCCTGTTCGACGCGGTGCTGCATTGGGATGCGCAATCGATCCTTTGCCGCGCGCGCAGTCACCGCGATCCGCTGCATCCGCTGGCGATTGCGGGGCGTCTCGCGGCCTTGCATCTGATCGAATACGGTGCGCAGGCGATGGCGATTCATGGCGGACTGATCGCGCAAGCCAATGGCTCGGTCGCGCGGTCGGGCGTGCTGGCCTTGGTGCGCGAAGTCGCGTTTGAAGTCGACCGCATCGACAACATCGAGGCCGATCTCGACGTGCAGGCGACACGTCTGCTGGCCAGCGGCGACGGCTGGCTCTATGAATTTTCGGTGGACGCGGCGGGACAGCGGCTGGCGCGAGGTCGCGTTGCGGTGATCAATTCCGCTTGATTGACGTTGCATGCTCCAAGTCAATTGCGATTCAAAAGACTTGCGCGGCCGAGCCGAGCCTGGTTTGGTTAAATCGTCGCGCCGCTGCACAGCAGCGACAGCAGTAATTGCACCCGCGCGGCGATCGGTTTTTTCGATCGCAACGCTGCCGATGCGCTTAAACTGCCAGCTCGCCTTGAGGAGACCGCCGTGACCAAGAAGCCTGCAACGCTGCCGAAATCCTCTGCGCGCGCGGCTGCGACGGCGAAGAAATCAGCGCGAACATTTTCACCGCTGGGCAGCGCCGTGGTTGCAGAAAAATTACGCGAAGTGCCCGAAGCGGTTTATGCGCGGCTGAATCAGGCGGCGGCGCCGCTGACAGCTTACGACCTGATCGACAGTGTGCAAAAAAAATTGAACCGGCGCTTGCATCCGCCGACAATTTATCGCGCGCTCTCGCAACTGGTGGAACGCGGCCTGATCCACCGGCTCGAAAGCGGCAGCAGCTATATCGCCTGCGCTTCGCCGGGCGAGCCGCATCACAGCATCCTGTTTTTATGCAACCAATGCGGCAGCGCGGATGAAGCGGTCGACAATCGCGTGCATGCCTTGCTGCAGGAAGATGCCAAGCGCCGCGGCTTCGCGGCGGAAAGCGAGGTGATCGAAGTACGCGGACGCTGTGCCAAGTGCCGCAAGACCAATTGATATCCTGAATTTCCGCCAGGCTGATAATTCAGCGCTCACATCGAGCCTGACATGCGTTGATACTTTATAACATCGTTGTGTTATTTTATAACGATGACAACCGCGCCCAGGAAATCATTGCCGAATCGATCAACGTCGAATCAATCCATCACCAATCGATCGTCCGTGCCCGAAGCTTCGCTCGATGCACTCGGCATGTTTTTCTCATTCGCATGCTTGCTGCATTGCCTTGCACTGCCGCTGCTACTCGCGCTGCTGCCGCTCACTGCGGGCGCCGTGTTCATCGACGAACGCTTCCATCGCTGGATGCTGTTGGGCGTAGTGCCGGTCAGCGCGCTGGCGCTGGGTGCGGCCTGCTTCCGCCGCCGGGCGTATGGCATTGCATGGATAGGCATAATCGGCGTGAGTCTGTTGAGCTGCGCGGCATTCGGCCCCGAATTCGCCGGGCTTTCCGGCCTCGACGAGACGCGCCTGACCGTCGCCGGCGCGCTGCTGCTCTGCGCAGCTCATCTGCTCAACGCACGCGCCAGCGGACTGCTGCATTGGCATCGCCGCAACCACGCCGCACATCCGTCGCATTGATCGGCCTGCGTAATCGCATCGGGTTATTCTTCGCACTTCAGAATCCGGACCGGTGCGACGCGCCGCTGGATGTTCGTCTGCCTTTTTGCTGATCGCACATCCATCACTGAGCGGCCAGGCAGTATCCTCAAAACTGAAATAGTCTCCTGGAAAACCTCATGAAAGCGATCGTTTGTAAAGAGCTAGGCCCGCCCGAATCACTGGTCTATGAAGAGGTCGCCGACATCGCGCCGGCCGCGAATGAAGTGCGGATCAAGGTCGTCAGTGCCGGCGTGAATTTTCCCGATACCTTGATTATCCAGGGCAAATACCAGTTCAGGGGCACGCCGCCTTTCACGCCGGGAGCGGAAGTCGCGGGCCTGGTGATCGCTGTCGGCAGCAAGGTCAAACGCCTGAAGATTGGCGATGCCGTTGCGGCGGTGGTGCCGATCGGCGGCTATGCCGAAGCCGTCAACGCGGCCGAAGAAGCGGTGATGCCCTTGCCCGCCGATTTCGATCTGGTGATGGGCGGCGGTTTCCTGCTCGCTTACGGCACGGTGATGCATGCGCTAAAGCAGCGCGGCAGCTTGAAGGCGGGTGAAACCCTATTGGTGCTGGGCGCGGCGGGCGGCGTCGGCCTGGCCGCAGTCCAGATCGGCAAGCGGATGGGCGCGCGCGTGATCGCAGCGGCATCGAGCGCCGACAAGCTTGCACTGTGCAGGGCGCAAGGCGCTGACGAGGTGATCGACTACTCGCAGGAAAGCCTCAAGGAAGCGGTGAAGAAACTGACGCGCGGCCAAGGCGCGGATGTGATTTTCGATCCGGTCGGTGGCGAGCTTGCACAGGAATGCTTTTCGTCGATCGCCTGGAGCGGCCGCCATCTGGTGGTCGGTTTCGCCGCCGGCACGATTCCGGAAATCGCGCTGAATCGACTGCTGCTCAAAGGTGCGGCAACGCTCGGCGTGTTCTGGGGCGCGTTCATCGCACGCGAGCCGCAGGTCAGCCTACAAAATCACCAGCAATTGTTCGCCTGGATCGCCGCCGGCGAATTGAAGCCTTACGTCTCGAAAACTTATCCGCTGAAGGACGCCGCGCAAGCACTGCGCGACATGCTCGATCGCAAAGTCACCGGCAAGATCGTGCTGCTGCCTTGAATCGGAATGAGGCTTTATAGGCCTTAATTCTCGACCCGATAATTCGGTGCTTCCTTGACGATGCTCACATCGTGTACGTGGCTTTCCTTGATGCCAGCGCCGGTGATCTTGACGAAGCGCGTTTTGGTGCGAAGTTCTTCGACATTCTGGCAGCCGGTGTAGCCCATCGCGGCGCGCAGGCCGCCCAGCATCTGATGCACGATCGTGCCCATCGGGCCTTTGTACGGCACGCGGCCTTCGATGCCCTCCGGCACCAGCTTTTCGACTTCGCTGGTGGTGTCCTGGAAGTAGCGATCCTTCGAGCCTTGCGACATCGCGCCGAGCGACCCCATGCCGCGATAGGATTTGTATGAACGGCCTTGATACAACTCGACTTCGCCCGGCGCTTCTTCGGTGCCGGCGAACAGGCTGCCGGCCATCACCGCGAATGCGCCCGCGGCGATCGCCTTGGCGAAGTCGCCGGAGTAACGCACACCGCCATCCGCGATCAATGGCGTGCCGGATTTCGCCAGGCCGGCGGCGACTGACATCACCGCACTGATCTGCGGCACGCCGACGCCGGCAACGATGCGCGTAGTACAAATTGAGCCGGGACCAATGCCAACTTTCACCGCGTCCGCACCCGCATCCACCAGCGCGCGCGCGGCGTCGCCGGTGGCGATGTTGCCGCCGATGATCTGTAAATCGCCATAGCGTTTCTTGATCATTGCCACACGATCGATCACGCCCTTGGAATGACCATGCGCGGTATCGACCACAATCACATCGACACCCGCTTCGACCAGCGCAGCAACCCGTTCATCCGTATCTGGCCCGGTGCCGACCGCAGCGCCGACACGCAGACGCCCATGCTCATCCTTGCAGGCGAGCGGATGTTCGGTGGACTTCTGGATGTCCTTCACCGTAATCATGCCGCGCAACTGGAATTTGCCATTGACGACCAGCACTTTTTCGATGCGATGCTGGTGCAACAGAGCGATCACTTCTTCGCGCGGCGCGCCTTCCTTGACGGTGACGAGGCGCGCTTTCGGCGTCATGATTTTCGAGACCGGCTGATCCATCCGCGTTTCAAACCGCAGGTCGCGGCTGGTGACGATGCCGACCAGGCTGTTGCCATCGACCACCGGCACGCCGGAAATATGATTCGCGCGCGTCAACGCCAGCACTTCGCCGATCGTCATCGTCGGCGGCACCGTGATCGGGTCGGCGATAATGCCGCTCTCGAATTTTTTCACCTGCCGCACTTCGGCCGCCTGCCGCTCGGCAGACATATTCTTGTGCACGATGCCGATGCCGCCTTCCTGCGCCAGCGCAATCGCCAGTTCGGCTTCGGTAACGGTATCCATCGCCGCCGACAGCAGCGGAATGTTCAGCGTGATGCGCGACGTCAGCCGCGTGCGTAAATCCACCTGGCGCGGCAGCACTTCCGAATAGGCAGGCTGCAGCAGTACGTCGTCGAAAGTCAGCGCTTCGAGATCGATGCGGGAGTCGGGAGAAAGCTTGGGCATTTAGGGCTCCGGCAAAGACGTATTATACGGAAAGATGAGGCGGCACTTTGCGAACATTTGCGCTGCCGCGCGATCATTTCCATTCAACTTTCTGCCTGTTTATGCCTCAAGCCATGCGAAACCTGAAAATATTTTCCTTGACTCGTTTGATCCTCGTAACCGCTGCCATTTTCGGCCTGACGATCGCCCATGCCGCCGCGCCGATTTATCCGGAACCGGCCGCGGCCGAAGGCGATATCCGCCAGGCTTTGATCGATGCCGCAAAAAATCACAAACGCGCGCTGATCGATTTCGGCGGCGATTGGTGCGGCGACTGCAAAGCGCTGGACGCCAATTTCCACAAGCCGGAAAACATCGCGCTGCTGGATTCCGGCTTCGTGCTGGTGCATGTGAATGTCGGCCATGTCGACCAGAATCTCGACATCGCCGAACGCTATGGCATCCCGCTGAAAAAAGGCGTGCCCGCGCTTGCGGTACTCGATGAAAACGGCAAGGTGCTGTTCGCGCAACAGCATGGCGAGTTTGAGGACATGCGGCACATGGATGTGCAATCGGTGAACGATTTCCTGAACAAGTGGAAGCCTTGATCGCGCATGGCTGAGGTGCGAATCGGCACGGCCGGCGAACCGCAGAAAACCGGCAGCGCGGCGGCGCGCACGGTTTATGGCATCTCCGAAGTAACCGAGATTCTGCGTGCGCTGGTCGAGGACAGCCTGCCGAGCTTGTGGATACAAGGCGAGATTTCCAATTTCTCCAAACCGTCTTCCGGCCACTGGTATTTCACGCTGAAGGACGAACAGGCGCAGATTCGCTGCGCGATGTTTCGCAAGGCCAATTACTACATTCGCCCGTTGCCGCAGAACGGCGATGCGGTGCTGGTGCGCGCGAAAGCTTCGGTCTATCCGGGACGCGGCGAATTGCAGTTGATCGTCGAACATCTGGAGCCAGCCGGCACCGGCTCGCTGCTGCGCGCGTTCGAGGAATTGAAACAAAGACTCGCCGCAGAAGGCCTGTTCGATGCCGCGCGCAAACGGCCGATCACCGCCATTCCGAAACGGATTGGTCTCGTCACTTCTGCAACCGGTGCTGCGGTTCACGATGTTCTGACGACGCTGGCGCGGCGCTGGCCGCTGGCGCAAGTGCTGTTTTATCCGGTGCCCGTGCAGGGTGCCGATGCGCCTGCCGCGATTGTCAAAGCGCTACATCGATTCTCCGAGGCGCGTGATGTCGATACGCTGCTGCTGGTGCGTGGCGGCGGCTCGATCGAAGACTTGTGGGCGTTCAATGACGAACACGTTGCGCGCGCGATACGCGACTGCGCGATTCCGATCGTCACCGGCGTCGGCCATGAAATCGATATCACCATCGCCGATCTCGCTGCCGATCTGCGTGCGGCCACGCCAACTGCAGCGGCGGAGCTGACGACGCCGGATCAGATCGAATTCAGCGATCGAATTGAGTCTGTGCTGATGACGCTGACGAACCAGATCGAATGGCAGTTCGAGGCCATCGAAACGCAGCTTCAGAATTACGCAACCCGCCTGCAATCAAAGCGTCCATTACGCCGAATGAATGAGCGCGCGCAGCGCCTCGATGAACTGGAACTGCGAATGAGCCGGGTTATGGATTTGCGTATCCAGGAGTGTCGCCGGCAGTTCGTCGTTTCGCAGCAAAGCCTGACGCGCCTGAGCATCGATACTAGGCTCGGGCATCTGCGACAGATGCTGTCGGGCTTGAGCACGCGCTTGAAGGCGGCGCGAGGTCATCGCCATATCAGGCATCAGGAAAAGCTGGCGCATCAAGCGGCGATTCTTGCGAGCTTCAATCCGAACCATGTACTGAGTCGCGGCTACGCCATCGTCCGCGATACGAATGGAACGGCGCTGCGCGATGCGGCGTCGACGATCCGCGGCGAGCACTTGCGGGTTCAACTGGCGCGCGGCGAGTTGCGGGTGCAGGTTGAACAGACGAAACTGCTGCGGTAGCGCCGTCGGCTTCAGGATTCCCGGTAAAAGTAGCGACAACGCGGCGCGCGCCGTTAATCCTGGCGATTTCAGGATCGCTTGATCAGCCGTTGCTTCCAAGCGATGACGTCCTCATTGATCTCGCGCAACGCGAGTGTGAACGCCGCTTTGGGCTCGCCGTAAGGATCTGCAATATTCCGATTGCTGTTCCACTTGCCCAGGCGAAACGTCTTGCCGCGAAATTCCGGGAAGCGCCGGTTGATCCACTGCTCGTGCGTCTCGTCCAGAACGAGAATCAGGTCGTTCGAGACCATCCGTTCGCGCGTCAACTGCCTGGCGCGATGCGCGCTGATATCGAGGCCATGTTCGGCGGCGACCTCCCGCGCAAAAACGTCGGCAGGCATACCGACGAGTGCTGCGATCCCTGCAGACTCGATATGCATATCGCAGCCTGCGAATTCGCGCCGCAACAGCGCCTCTGCCAGCGGGCTGCGGCAAATGTTGCCGGTGCAGACCGTGAGGATTTGCTTGAACATAAGGTTTCAAACTTCAGTTGAAAGTGCGGCTGCGCTGACCCATCTGTTGATGGCGCTCGACATTTGCAGCGCTTGTGCAGAGGACTCTGCAGCGGCGAACCCAGACTTGCTCAGCGCTTCGGAGCAGTGTTTCGCAGCGGTAGATGGATCACAGCCTCGAATGCCGATGATCTCATATTCCGTCACGTCTTCCATTCGTTACATCTTCCATTTCCAATGGCTCACGCACGGTGATCGAGCAGAGATGGCATCACTCAAGAAAGACTGACTACTGACCCAAGCCGCCCCAATCCGCTGCAAAATCGCGCGGCTGACCTTGCTCGACGATGCCGTATAAATCGATACCGTCGCGCGCACGCTGACCACCATCGCGCGTCAACGGACGGAACGGGAATGACGCCACGCGGCGCGTCGACTGAGGGAAAAACAGATCCAGCGGCACCACCAGATAAATGCCTTTATCGAAGCTGCCTTCGCCAAATTGTGCGGCCGAGACATTGGTCTTCGTCGCCCAGGCGCCTGCGCGAATGCCATTGGCGAACTCACGCGAGAGATCCAGCGTTGCGCCTTTGTCGCGCGCCAGATAACGGCCGGCGGTCAGTTTGGCGAGCACGTCATAAACCGGCAATTGGTAGTACAAGGTCACGAAGCCGGTCGCCACGCTGTAATCGCGGAAATCCAGCAACTGATCGTAGCCGCGCTGCCAGACACGATTGACGTCCACACCCAGCGCCCAGGGCCAGCCATAAGGTCGATACAACAATTCTCCCGCAACGCCGGCGTACATCTCCTCGAAAATGCCGCCGGAAACGCGCGCATAAAGATCGGGCATCGGCGACCAGATGTAATTGGTTTCGACCTTGATGATGCCGTTTTGCCCATCCTTCAGGTATTCGACGATATCGCTGCGAACATGCGGCAACACGCTATTCGACATCTGCTTCAGCTCGCCGAAATTATTGATGACGTTGACGCCGGCGGCCGCGGAAAAACTCCAATGGTCAGTGAGCTTGATGCCGCCATCGAAGCGCACGAAAAGCTGGCCAATATAGAAATTATCCGGCCCGCCGATGTATTGCCGGATTGCCGGTCCCGCATCCCAGCTGAACGCCGGCGCCTGTGTCGCGTCGATGAATTTCGCACGATCGTAGCCGCCATCCGGCCCCGACAGCACGGTGCCGGGTTCGATCGCGGTCGGCGCCGCCTGGCCGCGCATGACCTTTTCGAACTCCTCGCGCGGAAGGCTGATGCGATAAACCTCAAGCCCGGCTTCTATGTGGATCAAGGTGAATCGCGCCACTTCCGGCGGCGAGAGCGCCGAAAGTACGCGGGCCAAGCGGCCGGCGGCTTGCGCCGGATTGCGGAATTTCCTGCGGCTGGTCCAGACTTGAAGCTCGCCGGAATAGACGTCGTAGTTCATCGCCGCCAGTTCGAAGCCTTGATCGTGCAAAGCGGTTTTGAGCTGTATCGCCAAGGCAGCTTGCTTGTCCGTCGATAGTTGATGATCCATCTTCAAAACCGGTGCTGAAGCCACAGGCGGCGACTCCAGCGGCGCAGCGCTAGCAGGCGCAGCCGGGTTCGCCGATGACGTCGCTGATTCAGCACCGCTCGCCGCGCCGCTGGATGAATCCGGCGACGACGCCAGGCTTTGAGCCGGGTGAGATTGCTCGGCAGGCCGCACCCTGATCGGCAGCGGATCTGCGCTCTTGAAGACGCCGCGGAAGTCCTGGAAATTGAGATGCAGCGAGACTCGCGCCATCACCGTGTTGCCGCGCTCATAGCCAATGCCGACATCCATACCCGGAATATTCCGGTAGTTCAGCGCGACGTTGATGCGGCTGGATTGCCTCCGATTATTGCCCAGCGCTTCGTGCTGATAATCGTTGCCGTCGTACTCGATTTGCAGGGCCAGTCCCTTCAGCGGCGTAAGCCATTGCACGCCGCCGAAAGGCCCGATATCGCGGCCGGTGAACAGGCGCGAAAAACCGGTGCTTCCCGCTGCCGATGTCGTGCGGTCGTTATCGAAATGATTGGATAAAAGCCCCAGCGGATTGCGAATGCTGCCGCCGGAACCCAGCCTTCCCCAACCCAGGCCGAACGAGAAATCGAGCGAATAATAATGATAGCCGCCGACCAGATATTCGCCGGAAAAAAGCCCGGTGCCGCCGATATCCTGCACGCCCAAGGCCAGCGAAGGCTGATATTCGCCCTCGCTCAGCAGATGAATTTTGAAGTCCGCACTTTTATCTTTGTAGGATTGATTACCGCTGAAATCCTCCGCGCCATAAAGACGATTGGAGACCTGCGTATAGCGCACCGCAGTTTCGACCCACGGCAGCGGCTGCAGGAAAATATGCACTTGGCTATACGGATAGACCGTGGAAATGCCGACACCAAATTCGCCATCGGCCCGCATGCGCGCGGACGGCGTTTGCATCAGCCCGACATCGCCGAAATCGTTGGTCGTATTGAAGCTGTTATCGAAATTAGCCGCCTTCGCGCCGGTAGTCGCAGTGACCAACAACATGGCGAACAGCCCAAAACGCCTCGCTAGCGCGGTGCTTCGGTCCTGATGACGTCTTGACAGCGCCCGACGAGCCTTGCGTCCGGGGTGGCTGCGCCGGAGGCCTTCTAACATGGCTGCAGCATCACTCCCCCGGAGTAAATTCTGTATGATCTGAATCCAGTGTAAGGCATGCCACATCGTCAAAGCGAGAATCGCTGCCGAGCAATAATGATGAGGCCAGTCAGGCTTGGGGATGAAGAACTATGGCTAGCTTTCTCGGTCACTGCTATAGTTAAATCGAGGCAGAGGCGACTTGGCATCATTTTTGTAGGATTATGCAATCTTCGGAGCACACTAAACATGAAATCAATCATATCCTTGTTGGCCGGGATCGCTTTATTTTTCTCGGGTCTGGCGTTCGCCGAGTCGGAATTTGATTTGAAGAAAGACAAAAATGTCGCCGCTGGAAGCGAGCTGGCAGCCGAACGATTTACCAACGGGAACGTGATCTCGGATGTCGTCGCAACGACTTTCGGTGTATTCACAATAGTCGGGGTTCTCCTGTGGGCCGATTCTGCAAACGGCACGCCTGAA
>CAJCJH010000073.1 GCA_903970615.1 Rhodospirillales bacterium | reverse complement strand
CCCGCCGCGGCGCTGGCCGGAGCAGCGCCTTGAATGCCGCACTGATGACTGCCCGTCTGCCCGCATTGTTTGAAGGTTTCGCCGCCGCGCTAGCGCCCGATCTCGCCGTCACCGGCATCGAACTCGATAGCCGCCGCGTGATTCCCGGCGGGCTGTTCCTCGCAACCCAAGGTCATCTGCAACACGGCCTGAATTTCGTCGACGAAGCACTTCAACGCGGAGCCGCCGCAGTCGCCTGGGAACCCGCCTCTGACATCGCCAATCCCGACTTGCCGGTACCGGCTTTTTCGATCGAAAAACTAGGCGCACATGCCGGCGAAATCGCCGCGCGGTTCTATCGGCATCCGAGCCGCGACCTGTTCACGGTCGGCGTCACCGGCACCGATGGCAAGACGTCCACCGCTCACTTGATCGCGCAAGCCTTCGATCGGCTCGCGCGGCCCAGCGCCTATTTCGGCACCATCGGCTATGGCCGCCTCGGCGCGCTGAAAGCGGCTTCGCACACCACGCCCGACGCGGTGCGTTTGCAGCAACTGCTCGCCGTCGAGCGCGATGCCGGCGCGCAAGCCTGCGCGATGGAAGTGTCCTCGCATGCGCTCGATCAAGGCCGCGTCAATGGTGTGGAGTTCGATCTCGCAATACTCACCAACATCGGCCGCGATCATCTCGATTATCACGGCGATATCGAAACCTACGCACTCGCCAAGAGAAAGCTGTTCGCCATGCCCGGCCTGCGCATGGCGGTGTTGAATGGAGACGATGCGCAGGGTGCGGAATGGGCGCGCGCCTTGAGCGCTCAGGGCCAAGTGGGATCGTCTTTGCCGCGTGTGACCTTGTACGGCCTCGACAATATCGACCGCGTCGCTCGTGATGAATGCCGCTTCGTTTTCGGTCTCAATCTCGAACCGCGCAACTCAGGTCTGTGCTTCGATATCCGCAGCAGCTGGGGCGAAGCGCGGCTCGAAAGCCGACTGCTCGGTCGCTTCAATGTCTACAATTTATTGGCCGCGCTCGCCGCGCTGTTGAACGCCGATGTGCCGCTGCACGAAGCGGTTGCAGCGCTGGCTGCGTCGAGCACTGTGCCGGGGCGTATCGAAGCGTTTCGTGGCGGCGCGGATCAACCGCTGGTCGTGGTCGATTACGCACACACCCCGCAAGCGCTGATCGCCGTGCTGAATGCCTTGCGTGGACACACCGCTGGCAAACTGGTTTGCGTGTTCGGCTGCGGCGGCGATAAGGACCGCGGCAAGCGTCCCTTGATGGGCGCTGCGGCTGCCGCACTCGCGGATATCGCCATCGTCACCGACGACAATCCACGCAGCGAAAATCCTGCCGCGATCGTTGCCGAAATCATCGCCGGAATTCCGCCCGAATCGCGTAGCAAGATTCGCATCGAACATGATCGTGCTCGTGCGATCGAACAGGCAGTTCGCAGCGCTGGCATCGACGATGTCGTGGTGATCGCCGGCAAAGGTCACGAGGACACGCAGATGTACGGCCGCGAGCGGCGCCGTTTTTCCGACCGCGCTTTCGTTGCGGCGCTGGTCGGTGCGGAGTCGCCCGCGTGACCGCGATGCCACAAACTGAAACCCATGCGCCGGCGATGGAGCGGCTCTCGTCATTGGCGCAACGTCTCGATGCGAAACTGATCGGCACCGATAAAATCTTCGCGCGCGTCGTCACCGACACGCGCGCGCTGCGCGCTGGCGATCTGTTCGTTGCCCTGCAAGGCGAGCGTTTCGATGGCCACGATTTTGTGCGCGCTGCCAGCGAACTCGGCGCCGCCGGCAGCCTGGTGGCGCATCGGGTTGACGGTGCGGAATCGCAAGTGATTGCCGGCGATACCTTGCTGGCCTTGCAGAATTACGCGAAAAGCTGGCGTGCAGATTTCGACCTGCCGGTGATCGGCGTCACCGGCAGCAGCGGCAAAACCACCACCAAACAACTATTGGCCGCAGTGCTCGCCGCGCGCGGTGCGGTGCTGGCGACCGAAGGCAATCTGAACAATCACATCGGCGTGCCATTGACCTTGCTGCGGCTACGCGCCGAGCACGCGACTGCGGTAATCGAAATGGGCGCCAACCACGCGGGTGAAATCGCGCAGCTCACAGCAATTGCTCGGCCGCAGATCGGAATCGTCACGCAAGCCGGCGACGCGCATCTGGAAGGTTTCGGCAGCCGCGAAGGGGTTGCGCGCGCCAAGGGCGAGCTGTTCGCTGCGCTCGATGACGGCGTTGCGATCATCAATGCCGACGACGCCTACGCGGCACTTTGGCAGCAGCTGGCGTCGCGCGCATCGCAGCTGCGATTCGGCTTTTCGGAGCATGCCGATGTGCGCGCCGAAGCCATCGTGTTAACGCCCACGGGCAGCCGCTTCAAGTTGCTTACGCCGAGCGGTCGCGCCGAGGTCGAACTGCCCTTGCCAGGCAAGCACAACATCGCCAATGCGCTCGCCGCCGCTGCCGCCGGCATCGCGCTGAACCTCTCGCCGATACAGATCGCCGAAGGTTTATCGCGCGCGATTCCGGCGGCAGGACGGATGAATCTGAAAGTCACGCGCGAAGGCGCACGGCTGTTCGACGACAGCTACAACGCCAACCCGACCAGCTTGCGTGCCGCGATGGAAACACTCGTCGCGCTGCCCGGTAAGCGCTGGCTGGTGCTAGGCGACATGAAGGAACTCGGCGCCGACTCGGCCGCAATGCATGAAGCCGCCGGCCGCGAAGCGCGCGTGCTCGGCATCGATCGTGTTTACACGCTGGGGCCGCTGGCGCGATACGCGGCGGAAGGCTTCGGCAAAGGCCGCGCGTTCGATCAACTCGATGCATTGGTCGATGCGCTGCGCGACGAACTCGATAGCGGTGTTTCGCTGCTGGTGAAAGGCTCGCGCTCGTCGCGTATGGAACGGGTCGTCGCCGCACTCACCGGCAATACCAGCGAGGCCTCGCACTGATGTTGTACGCACTCGCCGAGCATTTGCGCAGCTATGTCAGCGGCTTCAACGTCTTCAGCTATCTGACGTTCCGCTCGATCCTCGGCGTGCTCACCGCGCTGACGTTCTGCTTCGTGCTCGGCCCGTGGATCATCCGCCGATTGCAGATTTTCAAGTTCGGCCAGGTGGTGCGCAGCGACGGCCCGGCGAGCCATCTGGCGAAGACCGGTACGCCGACGATGGGCGGCGCGATGATCATCGCCGCGATCGCCATTTCCACGTTGTTGTGGGCCGATCTGAGCAATCGCTTCATCTGGTTCGCATTGATCGTCACGCTCGCGTTCGGCATCGTCGGCTTCGTCGACGACTGGCTCAAGATCGCGCGCAAGAATCCAAAAGGTCTCGCTGCCAGGCAGAAATATTTCTGGCTCTCGCTGGCTGGTTTCGGCGTCTCGCTGGCGATCTATGCGAGCAGTGTGCCGGCCGGCATGCCGTGGAGTTTGATGCCCTCGATGCACGACAGTTCATCGACCGCGCTGCTGGTGCCGTTCCTGAAAAACGTGTCGATTCCGCTCGGCGTTTTCTTCGTGCCTTGGTGTTATCTGGTGATCGTCGGCAGCAGCAATGCAGTGAATCTCACCGATGGTCTCGATGGCCTCGCCATCATGCCGACGGTGCTGGTCGCCGCCGCACTGGCGATTTTCGCCTACGCCACCGGCAACGCCAAGATCGCCGAATATCTCGGCATTCCGTTTATTCGCGGTGTCGGTGAACTTTCGATTTTCTGCACCTCGATCGCCGGCGCCGGCCTCGGCTTTTTGTGGTTCAACGCCTACCCGGCGCAAGTCTTCATGGGCGATGTCGGCGCGCTCGCGCTCGGTGCGGCACTCGGCGTCGTCGCGGTGCTGGTGCGGCAGGAAATCGTGCTGGCAATCATGGGCGGCGTATTCGTCGCCGAAACGGTTTCGGTCGCCCTGCAGGTCGGTTACTTCAAATACAGTGGCGGCAAGCGCATCTTTCGCATGGCGCCGCTGCATCATCACTACGAACTCAAAGGCTGGCCCGAGCCGAAGATCATCGTGCGCTTCTGGATCGTCACGCTGATTCTGGTGTTGATCGGTCTGTCGACGTTGAAGGTGCGCTGATGGCGAACCTCAGCCGCGAGCTTTATCGCAATCAGAAAATTCTCGTCGTCGGACTCGGCAAGAGTGGTGCGGCCACGGCACGTTATCTGGCGCGCGAAGGTGCGGTGTTGACGCTCACCGATTCGCGCAGCGCACCGCCTGCGATCGACGACTTGCGCGCCGCGTTGCCGCAGGCGGAGTTTCATCTCGGCGCATTCGCCGCCGCCGCGCCGCTCTCGCAATACGACTTCGCGGTGCTGTCACCCGGCGTGCCGCTGGACGATCCTTTTGTCGCGCAGCTGAATGCCGCGGGCGTCGATTTGCTGGGCGATATCGAACTGTTCGCGCGTGTGGCCAATTCGCCGGTAATCGGCATCACCGGCAGCAATGGCAAGAGCACGGTGACGACACTGGTCGGGAAGATGGCCGAGGCCGCCGGCTTGCGCGTCGCGGTCGGCGGCAATCTCGGCACACCCGCGCTTGATCTGCTCGACGATGCCTGCCAGTTGTATGTGCTGGAACTGTCGAGTTTTCAACTCGAAACGACTTCTTCGCTGAACCTGATCGCGGCGACGATGCTGAACATCTCGCCGGATCATCTCGATCGTCACGGCTCGTTGGAGCGTTACATCGCCGCCAAAGCGCGCATCTACGCGCATGCGAAAACCGCGGTGGTGAATCGTGACGATCAGGCCACGCATGCGCAGGCGCACACCGCGCGGCGCATCGTCAGTTTCGGTCTGGATCGGCCTGCGCAAAGTCAGCAGAATCAGCAAAACAATTATGGCCTGATCGAACGCGATGGCAAATCTTGGCTCGCTGCCGGCGATGAACCTCTGCTGCTGCTGAACGCGCTGAAATTGCAGGGTCTGCACAATGCCGCCAATGCGCTCGCCGCACTCGCGCTGGCCGATGCTGCAGGCATCGATCGCGCTGCGGCCTTGCGCGCACTCGTCGAGTTCAAGGGCCTGCCGCATCGCTGCGAGTGGGTGGCGGATATCGGCGGCGTGACCTGGATCAACGACTCCAAAGGCACCAATGTCGGCGCAACCCTGGCCGCGTTGCAGGGTTTGAGCGGGCCGCTGGTGTGGCTTGGCGGCGGTCAGGGTAAAGGCCAGGATTTCGGCGCATTGCGCGTGCCCTTGCAGCAGAAAGCACGCGCCGCGATTGTGTTCGGCGCGGATGCTGTGCGCATCGAAACCGAACTCGGCCGCGCGATCAAAACGGCGCGCGTGGATAATCTCGGCAATGCGGTGCAGCTGGCACGCCGCGTCGCGCAAGCCGGCGATCGCGTGCTGCTGTCGCCGGCCTGCGCCAGCCTCGATCAATTCCGCAATTACGAAGATCGCGGCGCGCAGTTCCGTGCGCTGGTGTTGAGCGCTGCGGCATGAGCACGCCCGTTCCCGCCGCCCGTTTCCAGTTTCCGCGCGCGCGCTACGGCCTCGATACCGCGCTGTGCCTGACCGTTGCGATCCTGCTCGCCTGGGGTTTGGTGATGGTGGCCTCGGCCTCGGTCGCCATCGGCGAAAAGATGGTCGGCACGACCATGTATTTCTTCATCCGCCAGCTGGCGTTCGCCGGCATCGGCGCGCTGTTCGGCGCGATTGCGTTCGCAGTGCCGATGAAAAGCTGGGAGGCGAGTGGGCCGATCCTGCTGGTGCTGGCGTTCTTCCTGCTCATCGTCGTGCTGATCCCCGGCGTCGGCGTGAAGGTCAACCACGCGCGCCGCTGGCTCGATTTCGGATTGTTCCGCCTGCAAGCCTCGGAGCCGGCGCGTCTCGCGGTGATTCTGTATCTCGCCGGCTACATCGTGCGGCGCCAGGCGACCCTGCAGAACAGCCTTCTCGGTCTGGCGGTGCCGTTCATTCCGCTCGGCATCATCAGCCTGTTGCTACTGCTGGAGCCGGATTTCGGCGCCACTGCAATCCTCATCGGCGTATCCATGTTGATGCTGTTCCTCGGTGGCGCGCGCCTGCTGTATCTCGGCGGATTATTCGCCGTGGTCGGCACTGGCATGACGCTACTGGTCATCACCGCTGCGTACCGCATGCGCCGCTTGCTGACGTTCACCGACCCGTGGGCCGATGCCGAGAACAGCGGCTGGCAGCTGACGCAATCGCTGATCGCGGTCGGCCGCGGCGAATGGTGGGGTGTGGGGCTCGGCAACAGCGTACAAAAGCTCTTGTACCTGCCGGAAATGCACACTGATTTCATCTTCGCCATTCTGGCCGAGGAATTCGG
Source organism: Rhodospirillales bacterium (assembly GCA_903970615.1). Taxonomy (GTDB): domain Bacteria; phylum Pseudomonadota; class Gammaproteobacteria; order Nevskiales; family Nevskiaceae; genus Nevskia. The sequence continues at coordinate 22,483 of CAJCJH010000073.1, read as the reverse complement.
ACTGGTCGGCGTGACCGTGTTGCTGGCGCTGTTCGCAACGCTGGTCTGGCGCGGCTTTGCCATCGGCGCGAATGCCGATGCGCTCGGTGAGCGTTTCAAGGCTTATCTCTGCTATGGCCTGTCGAGCTGGCTCGGTCTGCAGGCGATGATCAACATGGCCGTGAACATGGGCGCGTTGCCGACCAAGGGTTTGACGCTGCCCTTCATCAGCTATGGCGGATCGAGCCTGATTACGGTTTGCGTGATGCTCGGCCTGCTGCTGCGCGTCGATCACGAGAATCGCATGGACAGCGCCGGGCATCCGGGGCAACGCAGTATCGCGCGCAATTCGATCGGCGCTGCGATGAATACTGGCGCGAGCCGCGCACCCACGGGTCCGCGCTGGAGCGGCACTCAAGCTGCATCATCGCAAACGTCGAGATCCGGCTTTCGTAACTGGCTCGAACGCCGGCGGCGCGTGCTGCCGGAGCGCGACGCATGAAAGTGATGATCTGCGCCGGCGGCACCGGCGGTCATGTTTTCCCCGCGCTCGCCGTCGCTGCGGTGCTGCGCACCCGCGGTCACGAAGTGGTGTGGATGGGCGCACCGGAAAGTTTCGAGTCGCGCACTGTCGTCAAGCACGGCATTGCGATGGAGACGATCCACGTCAAAGGTCTGCGCGGCAAGGGCGCGATGAGCTGGTTCGGTGCGCCCTTGAAATTGCTGCGCGCAGTGCGCGAAGCGCTCGCCGCACTGCGCCGTCAGCAGCCCGCCGTGGTGCTCGGCATGGGTGGCTTCGCGGCCGGGCCGGGTGGATTGGCCGCGTGGCTGCTGCGGCGTCCGCTGGTGATCCACGAGCAGAATGCCGCGCCGGGTTTGACCAATCGCCTGCTGCGGCATCTGGCGCGCGTGGTGCTGCAAGCGTTCCCGAAAACTTTCGTCGATGCGCGCACTGTGGGTAATCCGGTGCGTGCCGGTTTCGCCGAATTGGCTGATCCCGCGCTGCGACTCAGTGCGCGCGCCGGCCGCGGGCATGTTCTGGTGATCGGCGGCAGCCAGGGTGCGCGCGCGCTCAATCAGATCGTACCCGCGGCACTCGCGTTGATCGCTGAAGGTGTGCGGCCGCAGGTGCGGCATCAGGCCGGCCGCACGCTCGACATCGCGCAAGCCGCCTATACGTCCGCGAATGTGATCGGCGAAGTCAGCGCCTTCATCGACGACATGCCGGCTGCGTATGAATGGGCCGATCTGGTGATCTGCCGCGCCGGTGCTTCAACCGTGGCCGAACTCGCCGCCGCCGGCTGTGCCGCGCTGCTGGTGCCCTTCCCCGCCGCGGTGGACGATCACCAAACCCGCAACGGCCAGTATCTGGTCGATGCCGGCGCGGCGCTGATGGTGCCGGAAGATTTCCTCACGCCCAGCGTACTCGCCGAAATGCTCGAAGGCCTGCTGTCGCGCCGCGCGGAACTGGTGAAGATGGCGCAAGCCGCGCGGCGTGCGGCCTGGAGTCACGCCGCGGAAACGATCGCGGATATCTGCATCGGAGTTGCCGCATGAGCGCGATCCCCGTGACTTCGCCGCAATTGCAACTCGCCGCGTCGCCGATGCGCCGCGTGCGCCGCATTCATCTGCTCGGCATCGGCGGCTCCGGCATGGCCGGCATCGCCGAAGTGCTGCTGAATCTCGGCTACCAGATTTCCGGTTCCGATCTGAAAGAGAGCGCAGCAACGCAACGACTGATCGCGCTCGGCGCGCAGGTGCAATACGGCCACGATGCGCAGCGCGTGCAGGGCGCAGATGTCGTCGTCATCTCGACAGCGGTAAAACCGGGCAACCCGGAACTCGACGCTGCACATGCCGCGCGAATTCCGGTGGTGCGTCGCGCCGAAATGCTGGCCGAGCTGATGCGCTTCCGTTATGGCATCGCCATCGCCGGCACGCATGGCAAGACCACGACCACCAGTCTGGTCGCAGCGGTGTTGGCGGAAGGCGGTCTCGATCCGACCTTCGTCGTCGGCGGCCGCGTCAAGAGTGCCGGCACCAACGCGCGTCTCGGCGCGGGCGCGTATCTGGTGGCTGAAGCAGACGAAAGCGACGCCAGCTTTTTGCATCTGTCGCCGATGATCGCCACGGTCACCAACATCGACGCAGATCATCTCGAAACCTATGGCGGCGACTTCGCACGCCTGCGCGCGACCTTCCTCGAATTCCTGCATCGGCTGCCGTTTTATGGCCTCGCCGTGCTCTGCGCAGATGATCCGGTGATCCGAGCGGCGCTGCCCGATATCGGCCGGCCGGTGACGACCTACGGCCTCGAACCGAATGCCGATCTGGTCGCTGAAGAAATCCGTTTCGATGGCGCCGGCAGCCACTTCACCGTGGTCGCGCCGGACGGCACGCGCGAGTTGCTGCATTTGAACTTGCCGGGACGTCACAACGTGCAGAACGCGCTCGCGGCGATTGCGATCGCGCGCGAACTGGGCGTGAGCTTCGCCGCTATCCGCAAAGCCTTCACTGAATTTCAGGGCGTCGGCCGCCGCGCCGAATCGCATGGCGATGTGCAGGTCGGCCATGCCAAAGTGCGGCTGATCGATGACTACGGCCATCATCCGCGCGAAATTGCGGCGACGTTTCAAGCCATGCGCGGCGCTTATCCCGGCCGGCGATTGGTGGTCGCGTTCCAGCCGCATCGCTATTCGCGCACACGCGATCTGTTCGACGATTTCTGCGCAGTGCTGGCCGAAGCCGATGCGCTGCTGCTGACCGAGGTTTACGCCGCCGGCGAAACGCCGCTGGCCGAAGCCGACGGCCGCGCACTGGCGCGCGGTATCCGCGCGCGCGGCCGCGTCGAACCGGTGTTCGTCAACCACGTCGGTGAATTGCCGGAAGCACTCGCCGCGATCCTGCGCGATGGCGACGTGCTGCTGGGTCTCGGCGCGGGCGATATCGGCAGCTTGCCGGCACTGCTGGCGGCGAAATCGGAGGCGAAGCCGTGATGGCCGAACCGAAGCCGAATTCTGTTGCGTTGCGCGGCCGCTTGCGATTCGACGAGCCGATGGCGGCGCACACCAGCTGGCGCGTCGGCGGTCCTGCCGATCGTTATTTTGAACCGGCCGATCGCGCGGACCTGCTCGAATTTATTGGCGCATTGCCGGCCGATGAACCGGTGCTGTGGCTCGGTCTCGGCAGCAATTTATTGGTGCGCGATGGCGGCTTTCGCGGCACCGTGATCGCGCTGCACGGCGCGCTCGAACAATTCGATCTGCAACCACCATCGACCTTCGAGCAGACGCACCAGAAGTCTGGCCAGAATTTGCAACAAGAATCGTCTGGAACCCTGCATCATCAGGCACAAATCGTATTTGCCGAAGCCGGCACGCACTGCGCGCGGCTGGCCAAATTCGCGGAACGTCAGCAGCTTGTGGGCTTGGGTTTCATGGCGGGAATTCCGGGCACGGTCGGTGGTGCGCTGGCGATGAATGCCGGCGCCTGGGGTGGCGAAACCTGGAACGTGGTGAGTGAAGCCGAAGTGGTGCTGCGCGATGGCAGCACGCATTGGCTTGCGCCGGCTGCGTTCGAGGTTGGCTATCGCAGCGTGACGCCGCCATCGCAATTCCTCGGCTTTCTGGCGGCGCGTTTCCGGCTGCTGCCGGACGACGGCAGCCATGCGCAGGCCACTCGGTCATCGCTGGCAAAACGCAAGGCGACGCAGCCGGTCGGCCGCCCTTCTGCCGGCAGCACGTTCCGCAATCCGCCGGGCGATCACGCCGCGCGCTTGATCGAAGCCAGCGGCCTGAAAGGTTTCCGTGTCGGCGGCGCATCGATATCCAGTCTGCATGCGAATTTCATCCTCACCGAAGCGCCGGCGCTTGCGGCCGATGTCGAGGCCTTGATCGAGCATATTCGTGCGATCGTGAAGCAAAACTCCGGTATCGATCTTCATCCGGAAATCAGGATCGTTGGCGAGGCCGCTCATGCGTAAGCGCGTGCTCGATCCGCAAGCGTTCGGCAAGGTCGCCGTGCTGATGGGCGGCTGGTCCGCCGAGCGCGAAGTGTCGTTATTAAGCGGCGCTGGTGTCACCGCGGCGCTGAAAAAGCGCGGCATCGACGCGATTGCGGTGGATGCCGATCGCAAGGCGATTCTGCAATTGCGCATGCAGGGTTTCGATCGCGTCTTCAACATTCTGCATGGCGGTGCCGGTGAAAACGGCACGGTGCAGGCGGCATTGAATCTGCAGGATATTCCCTTCAGCGGCAGCGATGTGCTGGCGTCCGCGCTCGGCATGGACAAGCTGCGCTGCAAGCGCATGTGGAAGGCCGAAGGTTTGCCGACGCCCGACTGGCGCTGGCTGCGCAGCGATGCCGATGCACTCACCGCTGGCGAGGCGCTCGGTTATCCGCTGTTCATCAAGCCTTCGGAAGAAGGTTCCAGCGTCGGCGTGACCAAGGTCTTGCGTGCCGATCAGGCGGTCGCCGCGTTTCGTCTCGCCGCTGGCGAAAATGCCGTGGCGCCGAAGCCGGTGCTGGCCGAGCGCGCGATAGCCGGCGGTGAATATACCTGCGCGATTCTCGATGGCGAACCGCTGCCGCTGATCCGCATCGAACCAGCCGGCGAGTTCTACGACTATCACGCCAAATACATCGCCGACGACACCCGCTACATCTGCCCGACCGGGCTGGTGCCGACGCACGAAACCGAGTTGCAGGCGCTGTGCCTGCGCGCATACGAACTGGTCGGTTGCCGTGGCTGGGCGCGGGTGGATTTCATGCTGGATGCCAGCGGCAGCGCGTTCCTGATCGAAGTCAACACCAATCCCGGGATGACTTCGCATAGCCTGGTGCCGATGGCGGCTGCGGCCCGCGGCATGAGTTACGAAGACCTCTGCTGGGCCATTCTGGAAACAACGCTGGAGCCGGCAACATGAGCGCGGCTGGAGCGATGACGATGCCCGTAAACGATGCCCCCACATTGCCGCGCGTGGTGATGCCCTTGCTGTTGACGGCGGCGGCGCTGATCGCCGCCTTGTTCGTCGGCCGCGCGGTGCAGCCGGTGCTGAATCTGCCACTGAACAGCCTGCGGATCGACGGCGCCTTGACGCATTTATCCAGCGCGCAAATCGTGGCTGCGGCAGCCTTGCCGCCGCAGCTGCATCTGTTCGACGCCGACCTTCGCAGCCTGCGCGCGCGCGTCGAAGCGCTGCCTTGGGTTGCGCATGCGCGCGTCTCGCGGGTATGGCCGGATACGCTGGAAATCCGCGTCTGGGAGCGCGTGCCGGCAGCGCGCTGGGGCGATGCCGGATTGCTGGATACCGAAGGCGTTGCATTCGCGCCCGACGCGATCGACCTGCAGCCGCCGGCGATTCAGAAGCTGCCGAAACTCAGCGGCCCCGCGCAACGCGAACTCGACGTGATGAATACCTATCGCGCCTTGAACCAGAAACTCGGTGCGAGCGAATTCGCGCCCACCGGTCTGGTGCTCGATGCCCGCGGCGAATGGCGCATGACGACCGCACGCGGCATCGAATTGCGCTTCGGCGACGGCGATCCGCTGGCGCATGTGCCGTTGCTGCTCGGCACCGTCAGCCATAACCTGAGCGCCTATCTCGAACAGATTGCCTATATCGATCTGCGTTACAGCAACGGTTTTTCGGTCGGCTGGATCAATGGTGGCGACTGCGATCCGCTGCGCCGCACATCGGCAAAAAACAAGGCCGTAGCGCCGACGCAAAGCTGTGGCGGCTCCGCGACCGGCATGCTGTCATCGGCATCGGCCGACTCCGCAGCCACTGCTGCAGATGAGCCGGCAATCGCCAACCCCAAATCAGCGGTATCAGCGATATCGGCAGCGCCGTCAGGAGCATCTGCGGCCAAAGCTGCGGCGCCGGCACCCGTCGCCATCCCCAAAACGCACTCACCGCAGATCGCGCCTGCGGCCGCGAAGGAAAAACATAAATGAGCCGTCGCGCGCTTTCGGAATATCTGGTGTCGCTGGATGTCGGCACGTCCAAGGTCGCCGCGATGATCGGCGAACTGGTGGCCTCGCCGAATGGCGATGGCGGCCGCCTGCGCGTGATCGGCCTTGGTGTCGCACCGATGCGCGGCTTGAAGAAAGGTGTGGTGGTCAACATCGAACATACGGTCGAGTCGATCCGGCGCGCGGTCGAAGCGGCGGAATTGATGGCGAACTGTCGCGTGCGCGCAGCGCATGTCGGCATTACCGGCTCGCATATCAAGAGTCTGAATTCGGTTGGCGTGGTGCCGATCCGTCATCGGGAAATCACCGAGCGCGATGTCGAGGCGGTGATCGAAGCGGCGAGTGCGCTGGCGATTCCGGCGGATCAGCAGGTGCTGCATGTGGTGCCGCAGGAATATGTGGTCGACGGCCAGGAAGGCATTCACGATCCGGTGGGCATGAGTGCGGTGCGGCTCGAAGCCCGAGTCCACATGGTCACCGGCACGCTGAGCGCAGCGCAGAATCTCTATAAGTGCGTGGAACGCTGCGGGCTGACGGTGGAGAAACTGGTGTTGCAGCATCTGGCGTCGAGCGATGCGGTGCTGTCGCCGGACGAACGCGATCTCGGTGTGTGCGTGATCGATATCGGTGGCGGCACTACCGATATCGCGGTGTTCAAGGGCGGCTCGATCCGCCACACCGCAGTGGTGCCGATCGCCGGCGATCTGGTCACCAGCGATATCGCGGTGGCGTTCCGAACGCCGGCACAACACGCCGAGCAGATCAAGCTGAAATATGGCTGTGCATTGCCGGAACTGGTAGACGACGACACGCCGATCGAAGTGCCGAGCGTGGGCGAAACGCCATCGCGCCGATTGTCGCGGCAGATGCTGGCGGAAGTGATGCGGCCGCGCTTTGAGGAACTGTTCCGCTACGTGCGCAAGGAGCTGCATCGCGCCGATGTTTACGACCTCATCGCCGGCGGCGTGGTGTTGACCGGCGGTGTAGCGCAGACGCCCGGCATTCTCGAACTCGCGGAAGAAGTGCTGGATGTGGCCGTGCGTCTGGGCCTGCCGCACGACGTCGAAGGCATTGAAGACATCACTCGCAGCCCGGCTTATTCCACCGGTGTCGGGTTGCTGCTGTTCGCCAAGCAGCAGCGGCCGGTGGGTACGCGGTCGTTATCCGGCATCGGTGCCGGCGGCTGGGCGCGCAGGATTCAGGGTTTGTTCAAACGGCATTTTTAACTTTTTCAGCAAGGCTTACGACAGTCGATTTATCGACATTACGATTGCACTACGGCGGCACGATCAGGAGATTGACATGAAGACAGTGGTTCCCGAGATGTTCGAGCTGGTGGATGGCCACAACAAGCGCGCCGTGATTCGTGTGATCGGCGTCGGCGGCGGTGGCTGCAATACGGTCAATCAAATGGCGCAGGCCGGGATCGAAGGCGTGGAGTTCATCTGCGCCAACACCGATCGCGTGCATCTTGAAAAATGCGTGCCGACGCTGCAACTGCAAATGGGCGTGGAACTCACGCGCGGTCTCGGTGCGGGCAGCGATCCGGAAGTCGGCGCGGCTGCGGCCGAAGAAGACCGCGAACGCATTGCCGAAATGCTGGAAGGCACCGATCTGCTGTTCGTCACCGCCGGCATGGGCGGCGGCACCGGCACCGGCGCCGCACCGGTGATCGCCGAGATCGCCAAGGAAATGAAAATCCTCACCGTCGCGGTGGTGACCAAGCCGTTCGCCAGCGAAAAAGGCCAGCGCATGACGCGCGCAATTGAGGGCATCACCAAGCTCAGCCAGCAGGTAGATTCCTTGATCGTGATTCCGAACGACAAGCTGCGCCTGGTGCTCGGCGGCAGCATCTCGCTGAAGAATGCGTTCAAGGCCGCCAACGATGTGCTGCAAAACGCGGTGCTCGGTATTTCCGACCTGATTACGCGACCGGGCGAAATGAATCTCGACTTCGCCGACGTGCGCACCGTCATGGGCAATCGCGGCACCGCGATGATCGGCATCGGTAAGGCCAGTGGCGACGAGCGCGCCAAGCGTGCGGTGGAAATGGCGCTGTCCAGCCCGCTGCTGGATGACATCGAAATCCGTGGCGCGCGAGGCATTCTGGTCAACATCACCTGCGACGACACGCTCACGCTCGACGAATATGAGTTCATCACCGGCCATGTCGGCGAAATCGCTTCCGAAGATGCCGAACTCAAGTGCGGCACTTCGTTCGATCCGAATCTCGATGGCGAACTGCGCGTGACGGTGGTCGCCACCGGTCTGGCCGGTCAGCGTATCGTGCAGGCGGTGCCGGAGTCGCTGCCGAATCGCTTGAAAGGACCGAGCCTCGGTCATCCGGCAGGCAACGTCACGCCGATGCACGGCATCCGGCCGATGCGTCCGCAGAACGTCGAAGTGCCCACGCTGACGCGCAGTTCGCGCCCGGCGGGCGGTGGCCTGGCGGCGCTGGCGGATTACAACGAGGAACTGCTGGATATTCCGGCGTTTCTGCGCGCACAGGCGGATTGATGGACGATCGATCGCCTGTCGACGGCAATTTGTGCAGGCTTGATCGCTGAATGACCGCAGCGATCAAGCCGCAAATACCGGATCTGCCGGAAACGCCAAGGTGCCCGAAAGGATGCGCCTGACGATGAATTAAAAACCCTGCGCGTGTCCGCGCGGGAATGTTGCGAAAGGTCACCTTCCGGGTAGGTGATAAACTTTTGCCGCTAGAATTCTTTCCTACCGCGGCGTGTTGACGCCGAAGTAACCGGCATTGGCTTCCATGATTTCTCAAAGAACACTGCGAAACCCGATTCGCGCGAGCGGCGTTGGGTTGCATAGCGGCCACAAGGTTTTCATGTCGCTGCTGCCGGCGCCGGTGGATAGCGGCATCGTGTTTCGGCGCGTCGATCTGAATCCGCCACGGGAAATCAAGGCGCGCGCCGCGGCGGTCGGCGAAACCACGCTGTCCAGCAATCTGATCGAAGACGGCGTGAAAATCGGCACCGTCGAACATTTGATGTCGGCGCTCGCGGGTTTGGGGATCGACAACTGCATCGCCGAACTGTCCGCGGCGGAAGTACCGATCATGGATGGCAGCGCCGCGCCGCTGGTGTTCCTGATCCAGTCCGCCGGCATCCGCGAGCAGTCCGCGCCGAAGCGCTTTCTCAGGCTGAAGCAGCCGGTGCAGGTCAGCGATGGCGACAAATGGGCGCGGCTCGAACCCTACAACGGTTTCCGACTCAACTTCCATATCGATTTCGATCACCCGCTGGTGAAAGCCACGGCGCAGACCGCCAGCGTGGAATTTTCCACCGCGGCGTACATCCGCGAAGTCAGCCGCGCGCGCACATTCGGCTTCATGCGCGAATTCGAGTACCTGCGCGCCAACAAGCTGGCGCTCGGCGCAAGCCTCGAAAATGCAGTTGCGGTCGATCAATTCCGCGTGCTGAATCAGGACGGCCTGCGCTACGCCGACGAATTCGTCCGCCACAAGATTCTCGACGCGGTGGGCGATCTGTATCTGCTCGGGCATCCGCTACTCGGCGCCTACACCGCGTTCAAATCCGGCCACGCCCTCAACAACCGCCTCGCGCGAGCGTTGCTGGCGGACGAGTCGGCCTGGGAACTGGTGATTTTCGACGAAGAACCGTCGACAGTTTCCGCATTTTATCCGCGTCCGTCCGCGGCTCTCGCCTGACACTTTCTGCCGGAATTTCAGCTTATTTTAGGCGGATTCCCGGCTGATCGGCAGTGACTTCTCGGCTGATCCGACCGGCGCTGGCTCCGCGGTATTCGTCCGCTGGTGAATCCTCAAACCTTGCATCTGCGGCAAATTCGCGCTTAGACTCGGGTCTGATCGCTTATTCACTTCGCTTGGGTGATGAATTGATTTGCTTGTTGATTGTATCCAAGCCAAGGTGAAGGGTTGGCACGATTTTCGTAACAATTTTGGTCGCGCTCAGGGCAAAATTTTGACGAAGATATGTCAGCAGTTCAGTTTCGCGGTACCGGATTGCGACCAGCGCAGCAGCTGAGTCGGCGTGCAGAATCAGTTCGCCGTCCTGCTCGGCTGCGATAAAAACGGCTTGCCGCAGCGATGCGGGAAGCCACTGGCAGAGGGAGTTTTGAAGTTGTATCAGCCGCTCGGCCTGATTTAGCCGATCGCGCATCGAGAACAGCGGATCGCTCAGATACGAGCCGATGCTTCGTGCTTCGGATGGCGGCTTTTGTTTCACCGAATTCGGGATGGAAAGTAAGTGGATCTAATTCTAATCAGTCATACGCGCGGTCGTACCTGGCGCTTGCGTCTGAATCCTCGCAGCATCTTCACCTGGCTGCCCGCTGCGGCGATCGCATTGATCTTTTCGGCACTGTTTTTCGCCGCCGGCTGGTGGCTGCGCCCCGACGCCGGCGAAGTGCCGTCGCCGGTGCTGAGTTCCTGGGCCACCGAAATGCAGCAGCAGCGTGCGCAACTGGCGGATGCACGCGCCAAGGCCGAGGAAGATGCGCACGGTCTGGCGCGCCGCATCGCGTTATTGCAGGCCTATGTGGTGCGGCTGGATGCCGCCGGTAGCCGCATGACGCAGATTGCCAATATCGACCCTACCGAATTCAATTTCGATAAACCGCCGCCGATGGGCGGCCCGGAAATCCTCGATGCTTCGCAGCCACTGGTGTTGAGCAGCGCGGTCGACTCGCTCGATCAATTGCAGCAACAGCTGAACGATCGGGAGCGGCAGATGCGCGTGCTGGAAGATCTGCTGCTGGCAGGCCGTCTGCAGAAAGAGATCAAACCGTCCGGCTGGCCGATCAGCGTCGGCTACATCACCTCGCCATTCGGCACCCGCACCGATCCCTTCACGGGGCTGCGCGCCTATCATCCGGGCATCGATTTCTCAGCTGCGGAAGGTTCGGAAGTGCTGGCGGTGGCGTCGGGCATTGTCACCGAAGCCGGTGAGCATGTTGGTTATGGCAACCTGGTCGAAATCAATCATGGCAATGGCTATGTCACGCGCTATGGTCACAACGAACAGGTTCTGGTGAAAGTCGGCGACCGCGTCAAGAAAGGCCAAGCGATCGCGCTGCTCGGCAGCACCGGCCGCTCCACCGGCCCGCATGTCCATTTTGAAGTGCTGTTGAACGGCAACACGGTCAATCCCGAGCAATATATCGCCGCCGCGCGTTAGCCCAAGGCCAAGAATTTTCTGTTGCCGTGTTGTGATCCGGGGCCGGCCTGATTCAAAATCTGCGCGCTGATGGCCCCCTGAGGCGTACGCCGGCGGGCTCCGCAGCTTGAAAAAGCGGCTCAGGCGCTCCAAGTCTTAGGGCATAATCCACCTCCTGCTACGAAAGGCGCGCCATCGCGCTGATACGCGATTGGCTTTAGCTCTTAAAACCTGATGCTGAATAAATTTCTCGCGCGCCTCTTTGGAAGCCGCAATCAACGCCTGATAAAACGCCTTGGCGGTGTCGTCGCCTCCATCAATGCGCTGGAGCCGAAATACCGGGCGATGGGCGATGCCGAACTGGCCGCGCAAACCGGGCTGTTCCGTGATCGCCTCACGGCGGGCGAGACGCTCGACGCGCTGCTGCCGGATGCCTTCGCAGTGGTGCGCGAAACCGGCCGTCGCGTGCTCGGCATGCGCCATTTCGACATGCAGCTGGTCGGCGGCGCGGTGCTGCATCAAGGCAAGATTTCCGAAATGCGCACCGGCGAAGGCAAGACGCTGGTCGCCACGCTGCCGGCGTATCTGAACGCGCTCACCGGCAAGGGCGTACACATCGTCACCGTCAACGACTACCTTGCCCGCCGCGATGCCGAATGGATGGGTCGCATTCATCGTTTTCTCGGCTTGACCGTCGGCGTCGTCGTACCGAATCAGACGCCGCAGGAAAAGCGCGAGGCCTACCAAGCCGACATCACCTACGCCACCAACAACGAACTCGGCTTCGACTATCTGCGCGACAACCTCGCGTTCTCGCTCGGCGACAAAGCCCAGCGCGGCCATGCGTTCGCCATCGTCGATGAAGTCGACTCGATCCTGATCGACGAAGCGCGCACGCCGCTCATCATCAGCGGCCCGACCGATGACGATCCGGAACTCTGGCGCCAGCTCAACGCGCTGATTCCGCGCCTGCATCCGCAGAAAGACGAAGAATCCGAAGACGGCGATTTCTGGGCCGACGAAAAAGGCAAGCAGGTTCATCTGTCCGAAGCCGGCCACGAAAAGATCGAAGACCTGTTGCGCGAAATCGGCCTGCTGGCCGAAGAGGAAAGTCTCTACGACCCCGCGCGCATCGTGCTTGTGCATCACCTGAATGCGCTGCTGCGCGCGCATCATTTATACCGGCGCGATGTCGAGTACATCGTGCGCGGTGGCCAGATCATCATCATCGACGAATTCACCGGCCGCATGATGAGCGGCCGGCGCTGGTCCGATGGCCTGCATCAGGCGGTCGAAGCGAAAGAAGGCGTCGCCATCCAGCAGGAAAATCAGACGCTGGCGTCGATCACGTTCCAGAATTATTTCCGGCTCTACGGAAAATTGTCCGGCATGACCGGCACCGCCGATACCGAAGCCTACGAATTCCAGAGCATCTACAACCTCGAAGTCGTGGTAATTCCGACCAACAAGCCAATGATCCGCGACGATCGCGGCGATCTGATTTACGGCACCGCAAAAGGTAAATTCGAAGCGGTGATTGCCGATATCGAAGCCGCGCACAAACGTCAGCAGCCGATTCTGGTCGGCACCGCCAGTATCGAAACTTCGGAACTGTTATCCGGCCTGCTCAAGCAGAAGGGCATCACGCACGAAGTGCTGAACGCCAAGCAGCACGAACGCGAAGCCGAAATCGTCGCGCAGGCCGGCCGCGCCGGCGCGGTGACGATCGCCACCAACATGGCCGGCCGCGGCACCGACATCGTGCTCGGTGGCAGCCTCGAAGCGCAGCTTGCTGCGTTGCCGGACGATGGCAGCGTCGCCGCCGAAGCCGCGCGCGAGGAAGCGCGCAGCGCCTGGCGCAAGCATCACGAAGAAGTGCTGGCCTCGGGCGGTCTATATGTTATCGGTTCCGAGCGCCACGAATCGCGCCGCATCGATAACCAGCTGCGCGGACGTTCCGGCCGTCAGGGCGATCCCGGCGCGACGCGCTTTTATCTGTCGCTTGACGACACGCTGATGCGCATTTTCACCCCGCCGCGGATGCGTTCGCTGCTGCTCAAGCTCGGCCTCGGCGAGGATGGCGAAGCGCTCGAACACGGCATGGTCACGCGCGCCATCGAAACCGCGCAGCGCAAAGTCGAAGCACACAACTTCGACATCCGCAAAAATCTGCTCGAATACGACAACGTCGCCAACGACCAGCGCAAGGCGATCTACGAATTGCGCGACGAATTGATGAGTGCCACCAATGTCGCGCCGCTGATCGACGATATCCGCGTCGATGTCGCACGCGCGGTAATCGACGCCTACATCGTCCCGCAGAGCCTCGAAGAGCAGTGGAATCTCGAAGGGCTGGAAGAAGCCCTGCAGCGCGATTTTGATCTGCGCGCGCCGCTGCGCGAATGGCTCAAGGCCGAACCGGAACTCGACGAAAAGGATTTGCGCGCACGCGTGCTGCAAGCGCTCAACGACGGCTACGCCGCCAAGCGTCAGCGCGATCCGGCCGCGCTCGACCACGCCGAGAAAGTCATCACGCTGCAAATTCTCGACCAGCATTGGCGCGAGCATCTGGCCGCGATCGATTACCTGCGCCAGGGCATCCATCTGCGCGGCTACGCGCAGAAAGATCCGAAGCAGGAATACAAGCGCGAAGCCTTCACCATGTTCAACGACATGCTGGCGCGCTTCAAACATGCGGTGATTTCGAATCTGTCGCGTGTGCAATTGCTGTCGCAGGACGAAATCGCCGCGCTCGAAGAAGCACGCCGTCGTCCATTGGCGATGCAGGCGCAGCACGCGGAAGCGCAAAGCATTCTGGCCGTGGGCGAACCGCTGGCCGCAACGCCTGTTCCGTCTCGTCAGCCGCTGCCCGCTGCCGCAATGCCGGGACGCAGCCTGCCGCAGACTGCGGATGCCGGCGCGATCAACGAAACGGTGGAAACCTTCGCGCGTTCCGCGCCCAAAGTCGGCCGCAACGACCCTTGCCCTTGCGGCTCCGGCAAGAAATTCAAGCAGTGCCACGGACGGCTGGCTTGACGATCAGCGGTTGAGGTTTGGCGCATCGGATTCGATGCTGAGCTTCGGCGGAGCGGCGCAAAATGACGAGCACCGGGAAATGGCGAATCCGGGCTTAAGGCAATCCCGGCATCGTAGAATGACGGCCTGAAACCCTCTTGCTTCGCTCGCTCGTTGCGACAGACTTTCCATGCCCGTCAATCTCAAAGCCCCTGAAAATCTGTTGCCGGTTGCCGGCGTGCGGCTTGGCGTTGCCGAAGCCGCGATCAAGAAACCCGGCCGCAAGGATCTGCTGCTGATCGAGCTTGCGCCCGGCAGCCGCGTTGCTGGCGTATTTACGCAAAATAGTTTCGCCGCCGCACCGGTGCAGATTGGCCGCGAGCATCTCGCTAGCGACTCTGCGATGCGGGCGCTGCTGATCAATTCCGGCAATGCGAATGCCGCTACCGGCAACGCAGGCATTGCCGATGCGAAAAAAACCTGCGCCGCCGCCGCCGAGGCAATCGGCTGCGCCAGCGCGCAAGTCTTGCCGTTTTCGACCGGCGTGATCGGCCAACGCCTGCCGGTCGAACGCATGCTCGCGGCGATCCCGCAAGCGCAGGCGAACCTGCGTGCGGATGCCTGGCTCGCCGCCGCGCAAGCGATCATGACTACGGACACAGTCGCAAAAGGCGCGAGCCGTCGCGTCGAAACCTCGCAAGGCGCAGTCACCGTCACCGGCATCGCCAAAGGCGTCGGCATGATTCATCCGGATATGGCGACGCTGCTGGCGTTCGTCTGCACCGATGCCCCGCTAACCGCTGCTGCCACGCGAGTGGCGATCGAGCACGCCGCCGCAGTCTCGTTCAACTGCGCGACGGTCGATGGCGATACCTCGACCAACGATTCGTTCGTGCTGTGCGCGACAGCACAAGCCGGCGTGGACGAGATCGATACGGCGCATGCGGACTTCGCGCCGATTCTCGCGGCGATCACCGAAGTTTCGATCGAACTCGCGCAGGCGATCGTGCGCGATGGCGAAGGCGCGACCAAATTCATCACCATCGAAGTCGGCGGCGCACGCGATGCGGCCGAGGCGCGCAAGGTCGCGCTGTCGATTGCGCATTCGCCGCTGGTGAAAACCGCGATGTTCGCCAGCGATGCCAACTGGGGCCGCATCGTCATGGCGATCGGCAAAGCCGGCGTGGAAGGCTTGCACCCGGGCAGCGTCAGCGTGGCGCTCGACGAGGTGCCGCTGATCGCCGGCGGCGAGCCGCATCCGCAGTATCGTGAGGAACTCGGCGCCGCCGTGGTCGCCCAAGCCGAGTTCAGCATTCGCATCGGGCTTGGACTAGGTGCTGCGACGGCACGCATCTGGACCTGCGATTTCAGCTACGACTACGTCAAGATCAACGCGGAATACCGCACATAATCCGTTTTGCATCGGGAGCAGTACGCTTGAATGTCGATGATGCGCGACCGGTCATTCGCGTCGCCTGCGGTGTGCTGATGCGCGCCTCCGGCGAAGTGCTGATCGCGCAGCGTCCCGCCGGAAAACTCGCTGCCGGCAAGTGGGAATTCCCCGGCGGCAAACTCGAAGCCGGCGAAACTGCGTATCAGGCACTGGTGCGCGAACTCGACGAAGAACTCGGGGTGCAGGTGCGCACCGCGCAATGGCTGACGAACCTGCGGCAGGATTATGCCGATCGCCGCGTCTGGCTCGATACCTGGCGGGTAGAGAGTTTCGATGGCGAGCCGCAATCGCGCGAGGGCCAGCGGCTGGCGTGGATCGCGCCGTCGCAAGTCGCGCAATTCGATGTGCTGCCGTCGTGCTGGCGCGTGGCCGCCGCATTGCAGTTGCCGCGCGAATATGTGTTCACGCCGCCGCAAATCAGCGCGCAGGAATTGTTGCAAGGTCTGCGCGATTTGCCGCCTGCCTGCCTGCTGCGATTGCGTCTGCCGGCGCTGGACGACAATGCCTATCTCATTTTGGCAAAACAGTTGATCGCCGCCGGGCGCGAACACCACATCGGCATCGTGCTCGACCGTGATCCGGCACAGGTGATTGAACTCGGCGCTGCCGGTTGGCACGCGACCACGCAAAATCTCGCCAGATTGCAACAGCGTCCCTTGCTGCAAGGCTGCTGGTTCCTCGCCTCTGCGCACGATGCCGCCGAAATCAACGCCGCGCATGCGCTGGGCGCGGACGCTGTGGTCATCGCACCCGTGCAGAACACTGCAACCCATCCGGGCGCAGCGACGCTCGGCTGGGACGGTTTTGCAGCGCTGACTTCCAATGCGGGCTTGCCGGCCTATGCGCTGGGCGGCGTTGGCGCAGAGGATCTTCCGCGGGCCAGCCGGCACGGCGCATTCGGCATTGCCGCGATCTCCGCCTATTGGCCAAAGCTGCTGCAAATTAAATAGGCGTCAGCAGATTCCGGCCGGATTCCGCGCCGGGCAATCCGCGTGGATATCAACATTCATTGATACTTTTACTGATCCAGCGACGAATCCTTTTCGCTGGATTCTTCATCGGGCAAGCGCTCGCCGGGAATCGCATAACGGCCGCTGAACCAATCGCCGAGGTCGATCAGCTTGCAGCGTTCGCTACAAAATGGGCGCCAGGCATTGGCAGCGTCAAGCCGCGTGCTGCTGCCGCAGCGCGGACAACGGGCGATGCGCGGCTTCTGCGCGGGCTCGCGGGCGTTGGACGACATTCGTTGTTAGTCGTGACTCAAGCGCAGGCTGCAAAGCTGCAGCCGGAACGGAATCGCGGCCTGCGCCTGCACATTGCGCAGGTTGACATCATCGAGCGACATGAAGCGGATCGAGATGCGATGTTTGCCGGCACTGACTTCAGGGTAGACATCGGCGGCGGCAGGGATCAACACGCGGATCAAGGGATAAGTGCTTTGCGGCGTGTGCAGGAAAATGCCGCTGTCGGCGACATGATCGCTGGCTTGCGTGCTGTTGCGCAGCAGCCGCAGATAGAGCCGGATGGCTTGCTCGAAAGGCAGCAGCTGCGCAGACCAAGCGGTCATTTCGGCGGCGGTTGCGGCATGCGGGCGCCACAGCCAGCGATGATAAGCCGGCAGATCGAACGCGCAGGTGCCGCCGGGAATCGCGCTGCGATTGAGCACCGCGAACAGGAATTCGTTTTCGCGCAGCAATTGCGAGGGATGTGTGCTGCCGAGTTTTTGCAGCGCAGCGCCGGTGCTGCGCAAGTCATTCAGCACGCGATCGAGCTGAACGTGATCGACTTGCGGCCGGCTGCGCAGTTGTGTGAGTTTGGCGATCTGCTCGGCAAAATCCTTCATCAGATCGTTGCGCAGATCGGCGCGCCCGATCACCGAGAGGATGTCCAGCAAGGTTTTCACCGCGGTGCGCAGGCCGGCGACGGAGGTGTCGGCGCGAAAATGCGCATATTCGTCGAACAGGAATTCGAGGCGCAGGAAAATCCGCACCCGCTCGGTCAACGGCTGTTCGAATACCACCCAGTCGGCGCTACGTTCCATCGATCATCTATGTCGTCGAAGCGCCGCATTGTGGCTTGCGAGTGCCGCTGGAGCAACGCCTCGCCGCTGCGCCAGCTTTCAAACCGCGCTGGCGGCAGCCAGATTCCGGTAAAAAAAATGCAGGCGACGAATCGCAGGCGCGAGCGGGCGCTGTGCATCGTGGTTGTCGAGCACATCGTGAGCATGTTCGAGGCGCCGCTGCCGCGAGGCCTGCGCTGCGATCATCTGCCGCGCGAGCGGCTCGGCCACGCCATCGCGCAGCAGCAGCCGTTCGAGCTGCACGATTTCCGGCGCATCGATCACGAGGACGCGATCGACCAGCGCATCCATGCCGGATTCGAGCAGAATCGCGGCACTCACTATGCAATAGTGCGCGGTCTGCGTCTGCTGCCATTCGCGGATGCGCGCGCGGATCAGCGGATGCGTGATCGCCTCCAGACGCTTCAGCGCAGCCGCATCGGCAAATACGCATTCGCGCATCTTGCGCCGGTCGAGCTGGCCGTCGGACGTCAAGAAATCAGCGCCAAAGTCGCGCGCGATTTCAGCCAGCGCGGGCGAAGGCGGCGCGACCACCGCGCGGCCAACGTCGTCCGCTTCGAGCAGCGGCACGCCGAGCTTTTGAAATTCGCTGCCGACGAAAGTCTTGCCGCTGGCAACGCCGCCGGTAAGGCCGATCGTGAGTGGGCGCGGCATTCGCGGGAGCGTTGGCAGCGCTAATGCGGCAGCATCAAGCGGCCGATCGCGGAACCCCATATCAAGGTGATCCAGCCGGCGCCGGCGAGATAGGGGCCGAAGGCGATTGCGCTGCCGCGCTCGCGGCCGCGAAATACGATCAGCACAATTCCCACCGCCGCGCCGACCACGGACGACAGCAGCAGGATCATCGGCAGCGAGGCTGCGCCAAACCAGGCGCCGAGCGCAGCCAGCAGTTTGAAATCGCCATAACCCATGCCTTCCTTGCCGGTGGCGAGCCGGAAGGCGTGATAGATCAGCCACAGGCTCAAATAGCCGAACGCGGCGCCGGCGATGCTGCTGTGCGCGTTGGTGAATATCTCGAAGATACTCAAGACAAGGCCGAGCCACATCAGCGGCAGCGTGATGTCGTCCGGCAATAAATGTTCGCGCAGATCGATCACCGTGAGCACCAGCAAGGCCCAGCTCAGCACCAGAGCGGCGGCCAGTTGCGGCGACCAGCCGAAGCGCCAGACGCACACCGCGGACATCACGCCGCACACGAATTCCACCAGCGGATATTGCGGCGAGATCGCGGCCGAGCAGTAAGCACAGCGGCCGCGCAGCAAAATCCAGCTGACCACCGGCACGTTGTGCCAGGCGCGGATGCGGCCGCCGCAGCTTGCGCAGCTTGAGGGCGGCGAAGTTAGCGAGATGACTTTTGCGTTCTCGTCCGCGGGCAGTTCCAGCAGGCTGCGGCTATCACGTTTCCAGGCTGCTTCCATCATTTGCGGCAGGCGCAAGGCGACGACGTTGAGGAAGCTGCCGACCAGCAGGCCGAGCACGGTCACAAAGACCATCAGCAGCATCGGGTTCGATGCCATCGCGTCGAAGATCGCCATCGGGAAGCTGGATTTTCCGGGACTTGTCGGGACTTGTCGGGATTTTCTGGGCTTTTTCGGGATTCGCCGCGCTTGCCGGGCCGGCCTTAAATCGCCGAACCGAGTTTGAAGATCGGCAGATACATCGCCACTACCAGGCCGCCGACCAGCACGCCGAGGATCACCATGATCATCGGTTCGAGCAGCGCAGTCAGGTTGTCGACCAGCGAATCGACTTCTTCCTCGTAGAACTCGGCGACCTTCGCACACATGTGATCGAGCGAGCCGGATTCCTCGCCGATGGCGACCATCTGCACCGCCATCGACGGAAACAAGCCGGTCTGCTGCATCGTCAATTGCAATTGCGTGCCGGTGGCCACCTGGTCGCGCATCTTGTAGATCGCTTCGGTGAAGATGATGTTGCCGGCGGCCTTGGCCACCGAATCCATCGCTTCCACCAGCGGCACGCCGGCCGCGAACATGGTGGACAAGGTGCGGGCAAAGCGCGCGACCGCGGATTTGTAAAGAATGTCGCCGATCACCGGCAGTTTGAGCATCGCGCGATCGAGGAAACGCCGAAACGCGGGCGAGCGGATGTGCGCTTCACGAAACACGAAAAAGCCGCCGATCATCACGCCGACAATCACCCACCATTTGGCCTGCACGAATTCCGAAAGCGCCACCACCATTTTGGTGAACGCCGGCAAATCGGCGCCGAAGCCTTCGAACAACTGCTTGAATTGCGGAATCACGAAGTACAGCAGAATGCCGGTGACGAGGACTGCCACCGCAACCACGGCGGCGGGATAGGTCAGCGCTTTTTTGACCTTCTTCTTCAGCGACTCGGATTTCTCCTTGTACGTCGCAATCTTTTCGAGCAGCGCTTCGAGTGCGCCGGAGCGCTCGCCGGCCTCGACCAGATTGACGAATAGATCGTCGAAATAGCGCGGGAATTTGGCCAGACTTTCGGCCAGCGAAGCACCACCTTCGATACTGGTTTTGATCGCCAGCACCATCTCGCCCATGCTCGGATTGGCATGGCCACGGCCGACGATTTCCAGCGACTGCACCAGTGGCACACCGGCGGACATCATCGTCGCCAGCTGGCGGCTGAAAATGGCAATGTCTTGACCCTTGATCGGCTTCTTGCGCTTGGCGAACAGCGCCGATTGCTTGCGCACCCGGATCGGGTTCACGCCCTGCTTGCGCAGCTGGATCTTGACGAAGTTTTCGTTCGGGCCAGCGCTCATGCCGCTGATCCGCGCACCTTTGCGGTCGGTGCCTTCCCAGGTAAACGTGTAATCCTTCGTTGCGACTGCTGTGGCCATGCTCAATCCCCGATTCTTCAGCCTACAGAGTAGCCGAGATTCAATGGTTTCCGCTGCATTTCAACCACCGTGAGTCGTAAAAAAAACGGCGTTGATCGAAGCCGGGCTGTGCGCTGCGCGGTAATTCGAGCCTATATTCCAGCGCCATTCCGGCGTCAGCAGCAAAACGGCGGCGGTTCGCCGGCACTACTCCGTGGTCACCCGATTCGCTTCAGTTAAATCGATCACGCCTTCCAGCACTTTTTTTATTGCCGACTCGCGCAGGTCGAGCACGCCTTCGCGCCTTGCCTGATCTGCGATATTGATGGCGTTGCCATCTTCCATGATGATGCGGGAAATGGCATCGGTGACCGGCATCACCTGATAAATACCGGTGCGTCCGCGATAGCCATCGTTGCACTGGTCGCAACCGCCAGCCTTGTAAATGCCGAAGCCCGGCGCATCCACTTGCTCGGCTGTAAAGCCTTCGCGCAGCAGTTCCTCGCGCGGCACGTTATCCGGCCGGCGGCAGAATTTGCACAGCTTGCGCGCCAGACGCTGCGCGATAATCAAGGATACCGTCGACGCCACGTTGTACGCCGGCACGCCCATGTTGAGCAGGCGCGTGAGCGTTTGCGGCGCATCGTTGGTGTGCAGCGTGGAAAGCACCAGATGGCCGGTTTGCGCGGCTTTTATCGCAATTTCCGCGGTTTCCAGATCACGAATTTCGCCGACCATGATGACATCCGGATCCTGGCGCAAAAAGGCTTTGAGCGCAGCGGCGAAGGTCAAGCCCTGCTTCACATTCACGTTGACCTGATTGATCCCCGGCAAATTGATTTCGCACGGGTCTTCCGCCGTCGAAATATTCGTATCCTCGGTGTTGAGGATATTCAGGCCGGTATACAGCGAAACGGTTTTGCCGGAACCGGTGGGGCCGGTCACCAGAATCATGCCCTGCGGTTTTGCCAGCGCCTTCAGGTAAAGATCGCGCTGCTCGGTTTCGTAGCCGAGCGCATCGATACCGAGCATCGCGCTCGAAGCATCGAGAATACGCATCACGATTTTTTCGCCCCACAGTGTCGGGCACGTGCTCACACGGAAGTCGATCGATTTGGACGGCGACAGCTTCAGCTTGATGCGGCCATCCTGCGGCACGCGCCGCTCGGCCAGATCGAGCCGCGACATCACTTTCAAACGCGCCGCCAGCCGCCCGCCCTGCGCCACCGGCGGGCTTGCCACTTCCTTCAGTTCGCCATCCACGCGATAACGCACGCGGTATTTCTTTTCGTAAGGCTCGAAGTGGATATCCGAAGCACCGCGGTTGATCGCATCCATCAACACCTTGTTGACATAACGGATGATCGGCGCATCTTCTTCGTCGCTGGTTTTCTCTACGGCCTTGGCGTCATCGTCGCCGCCCTCGACTTCGAGATTTTCCAGATCGACATCGCCGCCGCCAAAGCTCACCGCATTGATCGCATCGATCGCCGCCTCGATCGATTTGCTCAGCTTGTCGTCCTCGACGATCACGCCCTCCACCGTCAAGCCGGTGGCAAAGCGGAACTCGTCCACCGCCTGCAAATTGGTCGGGTCGGAAATGGCGATAAACAACTTGCGATCGCGCTTGTACAGCGGAATCGCATGGAAATTCCGGATCAGCTTTTCGCTGAGATCCTTCATCAGCGGAACATTCAATTCCACTGCTGAGAGATCCATCATCGGCGCGCCGAATTCCGTCGCCGCCAACTGTGCCAGCCGCGCCGCCGGCATCAGCTTGCTGGCGATCACCAGGCTTACGAACGGCGTTTTGGTAGTCTGCGATTTCTGCTGCAAGCTGAGCGCCTGCGCCTCGGTAAGCACGCCATCCGCAACCAGCCGGCGCGGCAAACCGCTCAGGTAAACCCCGCTCGCCGGTGCCGCCGCTGTTGGATTCATCGCCATACGCCAAGACTAAAGCGTGTTTCAGGATTAGGCCAGTGGTCGGGCGTTAATTTCT
>CAJCJH010000072.1 GCA_903970615.1 Rhodospirillales bacterium | reverse complement strand
CCCGTGCTCGGTGTGCTGCCGTATCTGCATGGCCTGCGTCTCGATGCCGAAGACGCGATCGATCGCACCAGCGAAACCAAACCCGCGGAAGCGCTGCGTGTGGTCGTGCCGGCGCTGCCGCATATCAGCAATCACACCGATTTCGATGCGCTGCGCGCACATCCGCAAGTGAGCCTGCGTTATCTCGCGCCGGGTGAAGCGCCGCCGCCGGCTGATCTGGTTATTTTGCCGGGATCGAAAAATGTGCGCGGCGATCTCGATTCGCTGCGGGCGAGCGGCTGGCGAGACTATCTGCAACGTCACCTGCGGTATGGCGGAAAACTGCTCGGCGTCTGTGGAGGCCTGCAAATGCTGGGTAAATCGATTAGCGATCCGCTCGGGCTGGAAAGCGTGCCGGGCAATAGCGAAGGTTTTGGCCTGCTGGATTTCACTACCGAACTGCATGCCGAAAAGCAGTTGCGTAATGTGCAGGGTCGACTCGCGCTGGATAACGCCGACATCAGCGGTTACGAGATTCACGCCGGCATCAGCACAGGCGCTGCGCTTGTGCTGCCGCTGGTGCATCTCGACGATGGCCGCAGCGATGGCGCGATCTCGGCCGATGGCCAGATCATCGGCACTTATCTACATGGTCTTTTTGAAAAGCCCAGCGCTTGCGCAGCACTGTTGCGCTGGGCCGGCGTCGCGCGTCCGCAAGCGTTCGATCACGCGAGCTTGCGCGAACAATCGATCGACCGGCTGGCCGATACGCTCGAACAACACCTGGATTTGCCGCGCGTGCTGGCGCTGTTGGGCGACATATGAAAACACTGATTCTCGGCGGCGTGCGTTCCGGCAAAAGCCGGCTCGCGGAAGGCTTGGCGCGCGACAGCAGCCTTGCCGTAACCTGCATCGTCACGGCACGCGCGGGTGACGATCTGGAGATGGCGCAACGCATCCAAATGCATCGCCAACGACGACCACAGGCTTGGCGCGTGGTCGAAGTACCGCTGCATCTCGCCGCCGCACTGCAAGCTGAATGTGCCAATGATTGCTGCGTCCTGGTGGATTGCCTGACGCTGTGGCTGACCAATCTGCTGTTCGCCGAAGACACATCCCAACTCACGCGCGAAATCGAAGCGCTGCTGGCATTGTTGCCGCAACTGCCCGGCAGGCTGATTTTTGTCGCCAACGAAACCGGCCTGGGCATCGTGCCGCTGGGCGAACTCACGCGGCGCTTTGTCGACGAAGCCGGCGTGCTGCATCAACGCCTCGCGGCACAATGCGACAGCGTCGCACTCACCGTGGCCGGCCTGCCCTTACTGCTGAAAGGAAACGTCTTGTGAACACTGCGGAAGATTGGATTGCATCGCCGGCTCAACCGCTTGACCTGCAGGCGAAAAGCGCAGCGCGCGCGCGGCAGGATCAACTGACCAAACCGCCCGGCGCACTCGGCGAACTCGAAGCCGTTGCAATTCACCTGGCGGCATTGCAGGGTCGTGAACTGCCGTGCGTCGATCGTGTGCAGATATCAGTATTTGCTGGTGACCACGGCGTTGCAGTCGAAAACGTCTCCGCATTTCCGCAAGCGGTGACGCTGGAAATGATCGCCAACTTCGCGCGCGGCGGCGCGGCCATCAGCGTGCTCGCGCGCGAGTTGCAGGCCACGCTCGAAGTGATCGATCTCGGCACCGTGGTCGATGCCGGCGCGCGGCCGGGCGTGATCCACACACGGCTCGGCGCCGGCACTGCGAATCTCGCACGCGAGGCCGCGATGAGCGATGCGCAACTCGATGGCGCGCTGCGCGCCGGACGCGACGCGGTGCTGCGCGCGCAGGCCGCAGGCGCAGAATTATTCATCGGCGGCGAGATGGGAATTGCCAACACGACTGCGGCTACAGCACTGGCCTGCGCGCTTACTGGCGCATCACCGCAAAGCCTCGCCGGACCCGGCACCGGGCTCGATCGCGCCGGCGTTAATCACAAGGCGGAAGTGATCGCGCATGCGCTGAAATTGCATCAGCCGTATTTATCGAATCCGCGTGAAGCCCTGCGCCGACTGGGAGGTTTCGAGATCGCGGCGCTGGCTGGCGCTTACATCGCCTGCGCGCAACTCGGCATCCCGGCCTTGATCGATGGCTTCATTGCCAGCGCCGCCGCACTCGCCGCGCAAGCGATCAATCCCTCGTCTCGAAGTTCGTGGCTGTTCGCGCATGCGTCCGCCGAACCGGGCCATGCGCGCGTACTCGAAGCACTGCACGCGAAGCCGCTATTGAACCTGGGGCTGCGACTCGGCGAAGGTAGCGGTGCCGCGGTCGCCGTGCCGCTGCTGCGTCTGGCCTGTGTGCTGCACGCGAATATGGCGACGTTTGCGCAAGCCGGCGTCTCCGAAAAATCCGCATGAGCCGGATTTCGCTGCTGCGTCACGGTGCCACAGCAGCCGGCGCGCGTTATTGCGGCACAACGGATGTGCCGCTCAGCGAAGCCGGCTGGCAGCAGTTGTGGCAAGCCGTTGACGGCAAGCGCTGGACGCGAATCGTCAGCTCGCCGTTGCAGCGCTGCGCTGCGTTCGCGCAGGCGCTGGCCGAGGCGCAGCAGATTTCCTGTGCGATCGATCTGCGTTGGCGCGAGCTGCATTTCGGCGACTGGGAAGGCGCAAGCGCAGCCGAACTTTTTGAGCGCAGCCCGCTCGCTATAGAAAATTTCTGGCGCGATCCACTGAGTTTTCCTGCGCCGAATTCCGAGCCGCTGCCAGCGTTGCAACATCGCGTGCTGGAAGCATGGAAAACTTTGACGGCATCTATCGATATGTCCACCGATGACGAAACCATTCTGGTGGTCACGCACGGCGGCCCGATCCGCGTCGTCCTTGCCGAGCGTGATGGCATTGCCCTGCGCGATCTGCTCAAAATCGAAGTGGCACACGCGCAACTTTTTGAACTTAAAACGAGCGCCGCGTGCGTCCCCTCCTGATCGCGCTGCAGTTCTTGACGCGCATTCCGGTTGCGCTCGAAAGCGCACCCACCGATGAAGAACTCGGCCGCTCGCTGCTGTGGTATCC
>CAJCJH010000071.1 GCA_903970615.1 Rhodospirillales bacterium | reverse complement strand
GAGCCCGCCGGTGAAGCCGGTAGCGCCGAAAAGAATCAGGTCGAACGAACGATTTGCGGTCATCACCAGGGTGTCTCGAAAGTTTCTCGAATTTCTCAATCAATTTGTCGGCGAATTTGCGGGGGCATTAGCCAACACGTTTCTGTGAAGTTTCTCCGCCTAAGATTCAGGCAAAAATTTAGCGGATCAGGATTTTAGCCTGCGCAATCTACAAACTATTGTCCAGCGTAGCGGGTTGCGGCGGCACGCGCTGTAATGATTTGAGGTTCGATTCGAGGCGGCGCCGCATCCGTGCCGGCCGGTGGCTTTACACTCTCGTTTATATTTCTCGTTCGCAGGCTTCACGCATGCTTCGTCTCACTCGTTTCGCGCTGATGATTCTGGCATTGGCGCTGTCGTTCAATGCCGCCGCCGATCCCGTCGTTAGCGATCATCTGGAAGCCGAACTGGTGGCCGAAACCAGCACGCTGGCGGTCGGCGATAACTGGCTGGGCCTGCGGATCAAGCCGGAAGATGGCTGGCACGTTTACTGGCGCAATCCAGGCGACTCCGGCCTGCCGACCGGAATTGCCTGGGAATTGCCGGTGGGAATCACTGCCGATGATTTGCAATGGCCGTATCCGCGCGCGACCCGGCTGGGCGATATCGTCAATTACGGCTATGGCGAAGAAACCTTGCTGCCGGTTGAAATTCACATTGCAGGCAGCGTGTCTGGCGACCCGATCGAAATCAAGGGCAAGGCGCACTGGCTGGTCTGCAAGGATGTCTGCATTCCCGGCAGCGCCGAGCTGAGCCTGAGCCTGCCGCGCGCGCAAGGCACACCGGCGATCGATCCGCATTGGCGCGATCTGTTTGCGAAGGCGCGCGCGCAACTGCCGCAGCCGGCGCCGGCCGATTGGTCCGCGCATTTCAGCGTGCGCGAGGGCGACTTCTCGCTCGGCGTGACCGGCGCGCATTTGTCTGCGGATCACGATATCGAATTCTTTCCTTACGCCGACGATCTGTTGAATCACTCCGCGCCGGTGCGCATTGCCAACGACACCGAGCGCAGCTTGCGCTTGTCGCAAAAAATCAGCGACAACTTCGTCAAGGCCCCCGAGCAGGTTGCCGGCGTGCTGGTAGTCAACGATGGCGACGCCACCAAAGCCTGGGAACTGCACGCGACCGCAGGTAGCGTTCAACCCGTGCCGATGTCGGCGGCCAAACCCGCGGCTCTGGTCGTCGCAGCCTTAGCTGCGCCGGCCGGCGGGTTGCCCTTGATCCTGCTGTTCGCAATGCTCGGCGGCTTGATCCTGAATCTGATGCCTTGCGTGTTCCCGATGTTGTCCCTGAAGGCGATCAGCGTGCTCGAAGGCCGCGGCAAGGTACCGCGCGTGCAGCGCGGTCATGCACTGGCTTATACCAGCGGCGTGATGCTGACGTTTGCCGGACTCGCCGGGCTGTTACTGATCCTGCGCAGCACCGGCGAAGCGGTCGGCTGGGGTTTCCAGTTGCAGCAGCCGGTGTTCGTCGCCGGTCTCGCCTATCTGTTTTTTGCGATGGGCCTGTCGATGTCGGGCGTGGTCAATTTCGGCACGCGGCTGATGGGTATCGGCCAGTCGTTAACCACCGATAGCGGCTATCGCGGCTCGTTTTTTACCGGCGTACTCGCGGTCGCCGTCGCCAGCCCCTGCACTGCGCCCTTCATGGGCACCGCGCTCGGTTACGCGCTGGGTCAGCCGGCGATCATCGCGCTTTCGGTTTTTCTCGCATTAGGATTTGGCCTGGCGCTACCGTTCCTGCTGATCGGTTATTTCCCCAAACTCGCCAACATCCTGCCGCGCCCCGGCGCTTGGATGGAAACCTTCAAGCAGGTGATGGCGTTTCCGCTGTATCTCACCGTGGTTGGCCTGTTGTGGGTGCTCGGCGGACTCACCGATCGGGATGGCATGACCATCGCGCTGGTCGGCATGACGCTGATCGCACTTGCGCTGTGGCTATGGCATCGGGAAGGCTGGCTCGCCACCAGCGTGAAAGCGATCAGCGTGATTCTGGCGATCGCCTTGCTGGCCGCGCCGCAGATTCGTCTGCGCCCGGCCGCGAGTGCGACCGATACGAGTACGGCCAGTACCGCGGCGCATCAGCCGTGGTCGGAGGCGAAAGTAGCCGAGCTGCGCGCGCAGGGCCGCACCGTGTTCGTCAATTTCACCGCCGACTGGTGCATTACCTGCAAAGTCAACGAGCGCGTTGCACTCGCATCGTCATCGGTAGCCAGCGCGTTTGCCAGCGATAACGTCGTCTGGCTCGAAGGCGACTGGACGCGCAACGATCCTGCGATCACTCAAGTGTTAACCCAGTTCGGCCGCTCCGGCGTGCCGCTATATCTGGTTTACAAGCACGGCGGCGACGCCCAGGTGCTGCCGCAGATTTTGACGCCGGGTATCGTCGTCGATGCGCTGAAATAAGCGATCCACTTTTCAACTTTCATCGATGACTTCAAACGTCCAAGTCGATCGCAGCCTGATCCGCTTCGCATTGCACGGCGGCGCGGGCGATCTTGCGGAGGATGGCGCAGCCGAATCGCAAATGCTGCGCGACTCGCGCGCAGCACTACGGCGCATTGCCGAAGAAGCCTTCGCCGAACTGCAACGCGGTGCATCGGCGCTCGATGCGGTCACGCTCGCGGTCGAGCGGTTGGAGCAATGCCCCTTGTTCAATGCCGGCGTCGGCGCGGTGCTGAATCGCGCAGGTCAGCCGGAACTGGATGCTGCGATCATGCGCGGCGAAGATCGCGGCTGCGGCGCGGTGGCCGGCATCGCGCGCGTGCAAAGCCCGGTACGGCTCGCGCGCGCGGTGATGGAACAAACGCCGCACGTAATGTTTGCCGGCATTGGCGCAGAACAGCTCGCACAATCGCTCGGAATGCCGATAGTCGAACCTGCGTATTTCATCACGCCGCTGCGCGTACAGCAGTTGCAGCAGGCACGGCGCAGCGGTTCCATTTCGCTCGACCATGACGATCAGGATGCCGACAAACATGCGGACGCCAAGCTGGAGGCGCAGACCGAAAACACGACCGGCGGCTTCGGCACCGTCGGCGCTGTTGCGCGCGATGCGCGGGGTCATCTCGCAGCTGCGACGTCCACCGGCGGCCTCACCAATAAACTGCCGGGCCGCATTGGCGATACACCTCTGATCGGCGTCGGCACGTTTGCGGATGATCGTAGTTGCGCGATCTCCTGCACCGGCACTGGCGAGGCCTTCATCAAGGCCGGCTTCGCCAACGCGATTCATGCGCGGCTGGCGTGGAGCGGCTGGACTCTCGAAAATGCCTGCGCAGAAGCGCTCGCCAGCGTTCGCGACTACGGCGGCCGCGGTGGTTGCATCGCCATCGGCAACGACGGCAGCCTGCAGCTTCCGTTCAACTCGAACGCGATGTATCGCGCGTGGGCGGAAGCAGATGGCCGCATATACGTCGCGGTGCGTGCGAGCGATGCAGATTAATCGAGTTGATGATCGCTAATCGGCCGCAGATTTTTTGCCAGATTCGATCAGGCGCTGTGCCAATCCTGCAAGGTGCGAAAAGTTAGCGGCTCGCAGACATTTCCGGCGGCAGCGCAAACAGATTCACCGGATCGGAAAATCCCTTTACCGCGATTGGCTCGCGCAGTTCCAGCGGTTCGTCAGCGGCCAGTTCGCGGGTTCGATCATCAACCAGGATTTCGCCATCGCCGGCATGTTCGCAGAGTCTTGACGCGAGATTCACCGCCGGGCCGACAGCGGTATATTCGAGCCGCGAGGCGGAGCCGATGACGCCGACGGTGACGAAGCCGCTGGCCACGCCGAGGCCGATACCGAGTCGATGCTCGGCGCTGCTCCAGCGCGCAGTGACTTCGCGTGCGGTTTCGCGCAGACGGCGCGCGATGGCGAGGCCGACGGCGGCGTGGTTTTGCATCACGATCGGTGCGCCGACCAGCACCAGAATGCCATCGCCGGCGAAGTCCTTGATGGTGCCGTTGTAGTCGGCGACTACCTGCCCGGCGGCGTCGTAATACTGGCGCAGCACTTCGATCACGCTGGAACTCGGGTGCGCTTGCGCGTAAGCGGTGAAGCCGCGCAGATCGCTCACCACTGCGGTGATCTCGATAAAGTTTTGCTGCATCGCGCCGTCGAGCCCGCGTTCGCGCACCAGTTCCGCCACCTGGCTCGACAGGAAGCGCGACATGAACTGCCCGCGCTGACCTTGCAGCACGTAATACTGCATCGAGCCGATCAGGAAAATCATCTCGCCGATCATCACACTCAGCGGCGCCATTTCGATGCGCAACACGAAGCCGGAAAGCAGGAATGGCGAAGCGGCGATCAAGGCCAGTACGCGAATGCGCTCGGCTCGATCGGGCCGTCGATTGAGCAGCAGCACGATCGCAATCAGGCCGGTCAGCGAGGCCAGCAGGATCGGTGCGGCGAACAGCCAGAAACCAGGCCGCTCCAGCGAGGCGGCGCCATTCACGGCGAACAGAAAATCACGCGAGCGGATCTGCGGGAACGCGAGCGACAGCAGCGCGTAGATCACGCCCAGGAACTGCCCCAGACGCAGCGCCAGATCACCAGCGCGCGTATCCATCGCCCGCGCTGGCAGCATGCGTCGGACGCGCAAGGCCCATTCGAGAAAGGCGATCAGCGAGGCTGCTTCCGGCAAGGCCAGCCAGCCCGGCAAGGGTGACGCTGGGCTGGCGCGACTGAACCACGCGGCATTCAGCACGATGGCGAGGCCGAGCGAGCCGAGCGCGGCGCTCAAGGCGCGGGATGTCGGCGAATTACGATCTGCCAGAACGAACGCCAGCGCCATGCCGAGCGCGACCAGCGACACCAGAATCTGCGGCAGGATGGAACTCATTGGTGAAGGCGTTGCGGGCGGCGTGATTCGATGACGCGATTATGCAAGAGCAAGGCAGTTGCCAGCATGTCGAATGAACTTCGCAACTGCGCAGCGCAGCCATTCGTCTGCCATTCGGCACCGCTCAAAATCGCGCTTCAGGGCATTTTTTCCGTTGATGAACGGATTGTCAGCCGGTCATCGGTAGCGGGCTCATCGCCGCCGCTGCATGCGGTTCAATGCGTTCACGGATTGCAGCGCAGCGAAGCACAGCAAGCCACGAATCTGAAAGCAGCAGGTTGCCCAACAAGACCGCCGCAACAATCGAACCCTGAGCCTTGGGCCGCGAAGAACGCAAGTTCCTAGCGGCCTCTTTTTTGTGCGACGGCAGTGTGTCAGGTTCCGGTTCTCAGGTCCAAACTTTTTTTGGCTTGATCGCTGACCTGATCTTCCTCGAACAACAATTCCAGTTCACGCGCCGCTTCGCGCGCAGTCTGGATCACCTGCGCCTCATCACGATGAACGGCGTATTGCTTCATCAGCGTCTGGCTATCGTGCTTGCGGAAACGTTCGATATCGCGCTCGACATTGGCTTCGGATTCGCCCAGCGCGCGCAGCAGATTGCCAGTCATTTTCAGGCTCGAATAATAGGCGCGGCGGATGACGTCGTTAACGCCGAGGTCCATCAGCTTGAGCGTATGCAGGCGATCCGAAGACACCGCAAACACACGCAGATGCGGGAAATTACGCCGCACCGTTTCCGCGATGCGCAGCGATTCTTCCAGGTTCGCAATCGCCAGCACGAAGAAGCGCGCGTTCGCAGCACCCGCTGCACGCAGCACTTCGACGCGGCCGGCGTCGCTGTAAAAAATGCGGCTGCCGAACTTGCGTACGAAGTCGACGTGCTGCCAGTTTTTTTCGAGCACGGTGAAGGGGATTTTTTTCAGCCGCAGCATACGGCCGAAAATCTGACCGAAGGGACCGAAGCCGGCGATGATGACATCGTTATCCGGCACGTTGATTTCGTCGTAAGGCCGCTGCACTTCCTCGGTTTTGCCGAGCAGCCGGCTGAGCAATACATAGAGCGGCGCGGATGCGATCATCGAGGCGGTGACAGCGACTACCAGCAGATCGCGCAAGTGGCTGTCGATGATGCCCGCGCCGACTGCGACACCGAACAGCACGAAGGCGAATTCGCCGCCTTGCGCCATCGCCACGCCGAGCCGCAATGCGGAACGATTCGGCAAGCCATCGACGCGGCTGACGCCGTAAAGAATCACCGCCTTGACGATCAGCAGCAGCGCAACGATGGCAAATACCTGCAGCGGTTCCTGCGCCAGCAGTTCGAGATCGGCCGACATGCCGACCGCCATGAAAAACAGGCCGAGCAGCAGGCCTTTGAAGGGTTCGATGTCGGCCTGCAATTCGTGGCGATATTCGGAATCCGCGAGCAGCACGCCGGCTAGAAACGCGCCGAGCGACATCGACAAGCCCACCGCCGACATCGCCATCGCGGTGGCGGTCACTGTCAATAACGCCGCGGCGGTAAAAATTTCCGGCACCTGAGTTGCGGCGAGCACGCGGAAGATCGGTCGCAATAAGTAGCGGCCGCCAGCGATCACCAAGGCCAGTGCGACCAGCGCTTTCGCCGCACCGATCCACGGGTTTGCGCCGGCCATTTCCGCGCTACGCGCGCTGAGCAAAGGCAGAATCGCCAGAAATGGAATGATCGATAAATCCTGAAACAGCAGAATCGCAAACGCCGCGCGGCCATGCCGATCCGCCAGTTCCTTGCGTTCGCCGAGCATCTGCAGCACAAATGCGGTGGACGACATCGACAAGCCAAAGCCGGCGACGATCGACGCGGCGATGCCGAGATGAGAGCTCAGTGCAAGCGCGGCGAGCACCAGTGTGGTCAACAATACCTGCGCACCGCCAAGGCCGAACACCTGTTTACGCAGTCGCCAGAGCCGGCTCAATTGCAGTTCGAGGCCGATGACAAATAGCAACAGCACGACGCCGAATTCGGAGAATTCCAGAATCTCGTCGACCTGCGTAATCAGGCCCAGACCGTAAGGCCCGATAACCATGCCGCCGGCGAGATAGCCGAGTACGGCACCGAGTCCGAGCCGTTTGAACAAGGGTACGGCGACGACGGCAGCGGCGAGAAATAGAACGACATCAATCAGCATTTTGATTTTTCAAAATCCACGTCCGCCTGATAACCGCGCAGACCGGCTGGATTTTCCATTATCGTGCGGTCAGGGAATCAGCAAGGAAGCGGCGGCTCATGCAAGGAACAAAAGGCATCTTAGCTTGGACACTCGGCCTGCTGCTGAGCGGCGCGGCCTGCGCGCAGACTGAGGTCATGGCTGTGGAGTCCGCTGCGGCCGGTGCTGACAACACGCCGGTGCAGGCAACGAATACGCCGGCGGCCCGCGCTGAAATTCCCTTGACGGCCGATGTCCCCGCGCCGGTCACGGAACCCGATGCGCCGATCACGGCGACCACACCGATCGTCGCCGCGCGTCCCACACCGGAAGCCATTGCTTCAGCGCCAGCGCCGCCGAGAGTACGCGGCAACTTTGAGCCGGACCCGGATGCCTATTCCGTCATCAGCGCCGGCAAGGGTTTATCGCTGCATAAACCGATGTTCCTGCTGCCGGCAACTTATAGCGAGGAATATCACGGCAAGGACACCGAAGTGCTGTTCCAGATCAGCTTGAAACAGCGCTTGTTCGGTGTGCCGCTGTATTTCGCCTACACGCAAAAAGCTTTCTGGCAGGCTTACAACAAACAGCGCTCGTCGCCGTTCCGCGAAACCGATTACAACCCGGAGCTGTTTTACCGTTTCATTCCGGCGGATCGTGATCGCTGGTTTCATCTGGGTGCGGATATCGGATTCGAGCACGAATCGAATGGCCGCGACCTGCCCGATTCACGCAGCTGGAATCGGGTTTACATCGCGCCGTTCCAGGCCGAAGGACAACATCTGATCTACTGGAAATGGTGGTATCGGATTCCGGAAGACAAGAGCAAGCCGCCCACCGATCCGGAGCGCGACGATAATCCGGATATCCAGAGTTATTACGGCTACAGTGAACTCCACTACGAACAGCAGTTCGCCTACAAGCAGCTGGCGCATTTCATGTTCCGCTACAACCCGGTGACCGGCCGCGGCGCCCTCAATCTGCAATACAGTATTCCCAATAATCAGTACGATCCCAGCTTCTTCTGGATGTTTTATCTGTTTCAGGGTTATGGCGAGGATTTGCTCAACTACAACCATTCGGTTTTTCGTGTCGGCCTGGGCTTCGCGCTTGCGCGCTAGCAGGATCGATCAGGAGTTCTTAAAAGATATGTAGCGCCTTATTCATTACGTCATTCAAAACGTCATTACTATTCAACTGAAGTCATTACATCGATAAGGAGTGATTCATGTACGAGAAACGCGGCGTCGCAGGCAAGGCTTCCAAACGTCACCGGCATGTGGCGGATTGGGAAATCAGCAGTGTGATGATGGATCACGCCGTGCGTTCGATCCGTGCGCGCGCGCATCTCGAACGCGGCTACGACATTCCCTATCTGGCCGGCTATAGCCTCGATGGACATACGATTTTCATCGACCGTCACATGCCGAAGAGCTTCGTCTACAAAGGCCGGCGTGTGACCACCGACCGTTTCCTGATCGTGCATGAAGCGGTGGAGAAATCGCTGATCCAGCTGCTCGGCATGCACTATCTCACTGCGCATCAGATCGCCTTGCGCGCCGAACAGGCTGCGGTGCGCGCGGAAGGCATCGACTGGCGCGCTTACGACAACTTCATGCAGCAGTACATCAAGGTGATCGGCGATGAGGATTTGAGCAGAGTGCCGCAAACACTGGACCTCACGCCATATCGGGATTTCCACGACACTGCGGAACTGAAAAAAATGCGAGCGAACATGGTCCCCGCCGAGGCCGCGCCGCCGAAGGCACTGTCGCCGCATATTCCGAAAGCCGCACCGAAGTTGAAGGTTTAATCGCCGGCATGTTTGAAGCCCGTGCCAGCGAGGCTGCTGATAAACCAGCGCTCTACGCCGAGCTCGCCGCGCAGGCCGCAGCGCTTTTCAGCGGCGAGCGCAACGCCATCGCCAACGCCGCCAATCTCGCCGCGCTGCTCTGGCATAGCCTGCCGGATTTGAACTGGGCCGGCTTCTATCTGTTCGATGGAAGCGAACTGGTGCTGGGACCGTTTCAAGGCAAGATCGCCTGCGTGCGCATCGCGCTCGGACGTGGCGTTTGCGGCACGGCGGCCAGCACTGGCATCACTCAGATCGTCGAAGACGTGCATCAATTTCCGGGGCACATCGCCTGCGACAGCGCCTCCAATTCGGAGATCGTCGTGCCGTTGATAAAGGCCGGCAAACTCATCGGTGTGCTCGATCTCGATAGTCCGCGCATCGCCCGTTTCGATCGGCAGGATGCGGCGGGACTGGAAGCGCTCGCAGCCATCTGGCTGGATGCCAGTAATCATTGACGATCAAACCAATAGCGACTAACCCTCAGGTGGAACGGTCCATGCTTGCAATCTGATGACGCCGATGATCCGGGCGTGTTCTTCGAGTTTGGGAGCACTGCAATGGGCAAACAGAAGCTGAGAGGTCTGACTCACACCGTGGGCGTGAATGTGGACGACGACGGCCGCATGTTTTGGTTTATCGCGCAGCTGGAGAATGGCGCGGTTCGGGAAATCGAAACGTCCGCAGATCGCTTCGATAGCGTGGCTGCCGCCAGAATCAGTGGATTCGCCGAGATGCGCCGCAGACAGCAGCGCTCGGTGCGGCGCGCCGGCGTTCCATCGGCTCCATCCGTTTATGCAGCACAAGCGGTTGCTGGCTGAAGGCCTGCTGGCTGCGCGATTGTCAGCGCGGCGGCAGCTTGCCGCGATCGGCCATCAGGGAATCCTCCGCGGTTGGCGAACTGCGTAGCGATGCAACCAGAGCGGCATCGAACGGTTGATAGCCTGCCGGCGGCGTGTTCAGGTTTTCGCCGACATAGCGCAGCACCGCCACGATTTCGTCATCGTTCATGCGACGCCCCATCGCCGGCATGATGCTGCTGTAGGTTTTGCCATCAACCTTGAGCTCGCCGACCGGCCCATACAGCGCCGCGGCCACCAAATAAGAGCGTCCTTGCGGCGTCGCCAGCCAACCGGAAAGACTCTGTCTCAACGGCGGGCAACGGCCATCCACGCCTTTCCCATCGGACTGATGGCAGGCGGCGCAGCGGCTGCTGTAAACGTGAGCGCCATCCTCGGCATGCGCGGCGGCATTCAGAGTGAATGACAATATTACCCACGAAATTCCGCGCAAAGCCGGGCGAAAACACTCGCCGCATTTTGCCTTAACTGCTGCGAGTGAAATCATCCCGAAGGACTCCTTGACCGACCCGGATGCGTTCTGATGGGTATTTCACTTGCAGCAATCATTCCAGCCGAAAGTCGCTTCCAGGCCGTGCTCGGGCACACAAAGCCAAGTCGCCCTCGATTAAACTCGCCATATCTATTGAATCGCGGGCAGCGATGATCGGCAGGCCGTGACGATAGACGCACCCAAGCTGGCCACAAGATCAACCCGATTCCTACCCGGAAAGCGCCGAAGGACTTATCCTTGTGCATTGACGAAACGCAGGCCGACAAGCCTGTGTCCGGATCAATGACTTTGGCAGTTGCGCTGGAATGCGTTCCAGAAATTTTTCAGGCTGAACCGAGGGAAAACGTGCTCAAGAAAACTTTTACCTTGCTGGCCATCGTGTCTTTGTGTGCCTGTGCCACAGCTTCCGACCCGGTGGACATCGGACATGGCCGTTACATGGTCAGCACGCGCATGAGCAGCGGAGATGATGACAAGTCGCTGTCGAAAGCGATCGAGAAAGCCAACGCGCTCTGCGATGCCAAGGAAATGGATACGGAAATTCTGGTCGAAGATGCCAGCGACGCCAAAACCAACGAACGCGGAATCCGGCAGGTGGTGTTTGCGTGCAAGGATAAGCCGTAAGTCAGTGCGCAGAATTTGGCGCCTGCGATCGCTGGACTCTCGGCCGAATTGACGGCATGCCGCTCTGAATGGGCA
Organism: Rhodospirillales bacterium; assembly: GCA_903970615.1. Taxonomy (GTDB): domain Bacteria; phylum Pseudomonadota; class Gammaproteobacteria; order Nevskiales; family Nevskiaceae; genus Nevskia. Next base: position 759 of record CAJCJH010000071.1, on the reverse strand, counting down.
AAGCGAGCACCTCAATAGCGATTGCAGAGCAAGTCAGTCGACCCCGCAGATCGATTCAATTGACCTACCTGGCAGACTAAAGTTGAGCCAGTGAAATTCTAAGCGCATTGCTCGCCGCGCCATCTGGCCCATGCATGTGGATCAGGTCAAGCCAGAGGCTAATGTCAGATGATGATGCCGCTACGAAGATGGCCGCGGTTGACCAGCTGTCGCAGGAAACGCTTGGTGTGATTGGTGCCGGCTATAGGATTCGAACCTACGACCCCCTGATTACAAATTAGATGTCCGCCGACTATTGGCAGGCACTAAAGCACCATAAAACGTTGTTAAACAGAATGTTACCCAATATAACAACGGATAACGACGTACAAAGGCGTATACCGCTGGGAGCCGTCAGGGAGCCTTGAAATGCTATCCTTGCGCTATATCAAGGGAGCATCCCCGTGGCCAAATCTACCCACACCAAAGCCATCATCAAACAGGCCCCGAATCAGGACGAGCCGGTGTTACCGGCGACCGGTGCCGTCAAAGTCGTTACGAAAAAAGCTTACATCACGGAAGGTTTGCTCAAGAAAGAAAGGCAGATACCCGGCGTCGAGTTGATCATCCGTGACGCCCCTACAGGAAGTGACTACATCCCCGGCTTTGGCGTAAGGTTTTATCCCTCGGGTGACGCTTCATATTTCATCCAGCGCAAAGTTGGCGGGCGGCCGATGAAGCGCACCGTTGGACACATCTCAATGGCAGTAACGGCCGCAC
>CAJCJH010000070.1 GCA_903970615.1 Rhodospirillales bacterium | reverse complement strand
CTCGTGTTTTCCGACGACGATCTACATCGGTCATCCCGGCTGGAAATTCATGGGTGCGCGCGCCGGTTATTCGGCGCTGTCGGGCATGGTGATGGCAGCGCTATGTTTCAGCGGCACGCTCGCCGCCGTCGCATGGGCGATTCCGGTGGATGCCGGCATGGCGATTCTGCTGTGGATCGGCATCGTCATCGCCGCGCAAGCGTTTACCGCGACGCCGCGCAGCCACGCGCCAGCATCCGTGATCGGCGTGATGGTCGGCGTCGGCTGCTGGGGGGCCTTCATGGCCAAAGCCGGCTTGCATGCGGCGGGCGCGGGCGTGCCCGGCGGCGCGCCGTTTTCGACCGATTTACTGGCGGGATTCCACGCCAGCGATGTCTGGATCGAAGGCGCATTCGCGCTCGAACAGGGTGCGATTTTCAGCGCGATGATTCTGGCGGCGGCAACCGTGTACATCATCGAGCGGCACTTTCTGCGCGCCGCTGCGTGGCTGTTCGCAGGCGCCGCGCTTTCGCTACTCGGCTTGATGCACTCGTATCGACTTACCACGGCAGATTCGGTGCTGTCGCTCACGCCAGCGCTGCCCTTCGCCGCGGCTTACGCGATTGCCGGTGTGATCGCAGCCGCCGCGCGATGGCTCACCGTGCCAATCGGCGAAAGCGAAACGCGATCTGAAACTGCCGCGCAGACACGCAGGTGAAAAGTGCCCGATCCTGCCCAAATAATCCGGAATGATCGCTGGCCGGAATCGATCCGCCATCAATAATGCGGCGGCACTTCGTCCGCCGGCGTATTGACGAAACCCGGTTCTCCCGAATTTCGCACCCGTTCCAGCAACTGCTTGCACAGCGCCTGCAATTGATCGATCTGACGCTGCTGACGCGCCACCACCTCGTTCAGAATCTGCATCGTATTTTCCTGATAAGCGAGTTTGGTCTCGACTTCGATCAGACGCGATTCGAGCATGAAAGTTTCTCTTTGCGGATGAAATTGAACATGGCGCCAGCTTAAACGCGAAACCTCGATGCCGGCCAACACAGGCAGTCTTTCAAACATTGCTTCAGGCCACCATCCGCGCAATTCGCAGACGCTGGAACTTGCCGAATCGCAAACGATCTATCATGCACTTCCAAGCCGTGAATCGAGTCCGTCTTGCGGGCGGTTCAAAATAACGCGGCGATCGAATCCCGATTAAAAACTTTTCAAGGAGATTGTCATGGTTGCATCTCTCGGTTACGCCGCACCGGCCGCGAAAGTGCCGCTCGGCCCTTACAGCTTCGAGCGCCGCGAACCGGGCGCCAACGATGTGATGATCGAAATCAAATACTGCGGCGTCTGCCATTCCGATTTGCATCAGGTCAAGGACGAATGGGGCAGCTCGATGTTCCCGATGGTGCCCGGTCACGAAATCGTCGGCAAAGTGGTGAGGGTCGGCTCGGCGGTGAAAGGCTTCAAGGTCGGCGACTTGGCCGGCGTCGGCTGCATGGTCGATTCCTGCCGCACCTGCGGCACCTGCAAGCAAGGCCTCGAACAGTATTGCGAAAACGGCTTCGTCGGCACTTATAACGCCAAGGAAAAAGACGGCAAAACCATCACCCAGGGCGGTTACTCCAACAATATCGTCGTCGACGAAGCCTTCGTACTACACATCTCCGACAAGCTCGAACTTTCCGCTGTGGCGCCGCTGTTGTGCGCCGGCATCACCACCTATTCGCCGCTGCGACACTGGAAAGTCAGCAAGGGCCAGAAAGTCGGAATCGTTGGCCTCGGCGGGCTGGGCCACATGGCGGTGAAACTTGCGCATGCCTTCGGCGCGCAGGTCGTGCTTTTCACCACCAGCGCCGGCAAGAGCGAAGACGCCAAGCGGCTCGGCGCGGACGAAGTGGTGATCTCGAAAGATGCCGCCGCGATGAAGAAGCACCTGAAAAGTTTCGACTTCATTCTCGATACCGTTTCCGCGCCGCACGATCTCAACGCCTATCTCGCGCTGCTCAAATTTGAAGGCACCATGACCCTGCTCGGCGTACCGCCCGCTGCGCCCAGCCTCAACGTCGGCAACCTCATTTTCAAGCGCACGCAACTTGCCGGCTCACTGATCGGCGGCATAAAGGAAACCCAGGAAATGCTCGACTTCTGCGCCGAGCACGGCATTACTTCCGACGTGGAAGTGATCGCCATCGACAAGATCAACGAAGCCTACGAACGCATGCTGAAAAGCGATGTGAAATATCGCTTCGTGATCGATATGGCGACGCTGAAATCGTAAGGCTTGCACAGCGGAAGATTGACTGATTGGCCGCCCAACCAGTGGCTGATCTGATGATCGATAACACGCCTGATTATTCCGACGTCCAGTAATCAGGCGAGTCGTTCAAGACTCGGCAATCCGCGTGACCTTAGCGAACAAGCCCAACGGAAAAAGCTATTCGCCAGCCTCGCTTTCACTCGAATCCGGCAGCGCTTCGTTGAGCAAGGATTCGGGCAACTGCTTGGTAGTTTTGGCGCCCATTTTTTTCAGCGCCTGCACCTTGCGCACCAGATTTCCGGAGCCGTCAACCAGCTTGCTGCGCGCATCACGGTAAGCTTCGTTGGCGGTGTTCAGCGCTTTGCCGAGCTTGCTTAAATCCTGCTCGAAACCGATGAATTTATCGTAAAGCTTGCCGGCTTCCTCGGCGATGGCTTTGGCGTTGTTGCTTTGCCGCTCCATCTTCCACAGGTTCTCTACGGTACGCAGTGTCGGCAATAAAGTGGAAGGGCACACCAGCCCGATGTTCTGCGCCAGCGCGGTTTCATACAGCCTCGGATCGGCTTTTGCCGCCTCGATATAAGCCGCTTCGCTAGGAATGAACATCAACACGAAATCCAGCGAGCCCAGGCCTTGCAGTGCGTGATAATTCTTGCGGCCGAGTTTGGCGATGTGCGTGCGCACCGAAGCAACATGCTCAGCCAGCGCCGCAGCTCGCGCGGATTCATCCATCGCTTCGGAAACGCGCGTATAGGCGGTCAGCGAAACCTTGGCGTCGACCACGATGTCGCGGCCGCCGGGCAGATGCACGATCGCATCCGGTCGATAACTATCGCCTTCGCTATCGCGCGCGGAAAATTGCGTTTCGTATTCGCGGCCATTTTCCAGCCCGGAAAGTTCGAGGATGCGCTCCAGAATCATCTCGCCCCAGTTGCCTTGCGTCTTGCTTTCGCCCCGCAGGGCCACCGCCAGATTATTGGCTTCAGCAGAGACTTTCTGGTTGAGCTGCGCAAGCTGTGCGATCTGCTCTTTCAGCGCGATGCGATCGCGCGTTTCAAATTCGTAAGTCTGTTTGACCTGCTGCTCGAATCGGCTGATTTTTTCGCGCAAGGGCTGCAATATCTGTTCGAGGTTAAGCTGGTTTTGCTCGGTGAAGCGGCGCGATTTGTCTTCCAGGATTTCCTGCGAAAGCTGACGAAAACGTAGCGTCATTTCCTCGCGCGTGCGTTCCAGCAATTGCAATTTCTCGACTGCATTTTCGCGCTCGCTGTGCAGTGCGGTAGTCGCCGCTGAAAGCTCCGTCGCCAGCCGCAAGGATTCTGCGCGCGCGGCTAGCGCGGCGGTTTCGATCTGGACGAATTCCGCATCGCGCAGCTGCAAGCGTTCCTGCAGCGCGCGAGCGCGTTCGGTGAGGGTGGAAAGTTCGTTGGCACGCGCAGAATTCGCGCGCGCATTGAGCACGGCCGCCAACAACCAACCGATGCAGCCGCCGGCGACCAGTCCCGGCAACAGATAGATGAAGGCGCTGTTCAACTCGCTACGATTACAAAATTATCGCGTGCAAACGTGTCGCGGCTAAGCCGCTTTCTTGCGCGCGAACGCGAGCAGGAATTCCATTTGATCGGCGAGGATGCGGCGGTTGCTGAGGATCAGATACTCGGCCAGATTTGGCGTGTACGGCACCGCCAGCAATTTCATCCGCGCTTCTTCGGGCGTGCGATCGTCCTTGCGCTGATTGCAATGGCGGCAGGCGGTGACACAGTTTTCCCACACGCTGGCGCCGCCGCGCGAGGCTGGAATCACATGATCGCGCGTGAGTTCGCTGGCGGCGAACTGCTGGCCGCAATACATGCACAGATTGTGATCGCGCTGGAACAGCGTGCGATTGGTCAACATCGGGCAGCTGCCGGAATAGCGGCGCGAACGATCAGCCACAGCGATGATCGAGCCGATGCGTAATTCCGAGCGCCGGCCGGTGACCGAACTGATACCGCCGAGAATGGCAAAGCTCTCCGCGCCCGCTTCCCAACGAACCCGTTGGCGGGCGTAAAGCGTTGCCGCGGTTTGCCAGCGAATCCAGCCTACCGGCATTCCGCCTGCATCGAGTTTGAGGATCGACGGGATCATTCCGTAAATGTAGCTTAAAACCTGCGCGTGTGGCGATATCGCCTTTCACCAGATTCCATCCGCAGGATGACAGCCGTGCGTCAGCGCGCGAATCGCCGGTTGAAAGCGCAGAGCCGCAAGCGCGGCTTGAACTAAAACTCAGTGCGTACCGACGGTGAGATTGGCGCTGTAATAGCGTCCGCGATCGATACGGACGGACGCGAAATCGCCAGGGGCCAGGGGCTGGTCAAGAATTTGATCCTGAATCACCGCGCGAGTCAGGTTGTTGGCCGCGAGCGTCAGCGACCAGTCGCCGCGCGCATCGTCGGCCAGCACCAGACGCGTGTTCAACTGCGTGGTCGCCGCCTGCAATTCGCGCGCATCGTCTTCCGAATTCAGGTAGCGATTGCCCTGAAAAAGAATGTCCAGCGCAAACGTCGAGCTGATGAAATAGGGCAGATGCGCGGTGTAAGCCGGCACCACCGAGGCGGTGAGCAACGGCGCGAACGGCAGGCGTTTGCCGGTGAGATTGCGCGCTGAACAACCCTGCGTGGTGCCGGGAATTGCGTCCGGCTGCGGCGGCCCGCAATCCTGATTGCCGCTGCTGCCGATCGGCTGCATGTAGTCGCCCGGAACCGGTCCATTCGGATAGTTGGAATAGCGCGCATCCGCCAGTCCCAGCGAGCTGAACAAGGACAACCCGCGCACCGGCAAAAGCCAGGTCACATCGTTCTCCACGCCTTGCGAGCGCGCGGCAGCGGCGTTGACGACGATCACATCGGTGCCCTGGAAAGTGGACACCTGCAGATTTTTCAGATCGGTGTAGTAGATGGAGGTCGAAACGCGGATCGGGCCATCGAGCAGGCGCCCGCGCCACTTCATGCCGCCCTCGAAACTGCTGGTATTTTCCGGGCCGAATTCGATATTGGTTTCGTTCAGCGGAATGCCGTTGTAGCCGCCGCTTTTGTAGCCTTTCGCATAAGTGAAATAAGCCTCGGTGCGCGACGTCGGCTGCCATTTTAGGCCGGCCTTCGGCGAGAAATCGGTTTCGCTGCGATGCAGCTGCGCGCTGAAATCCATCTGGTTCGCAACCGCCTTGATGATCTCGCTGCTGGACATGCTGAACGCATCCGCGTGGCGCGCTTCATAGCCATAACGCAGGCCGCCGATCAGGAATAAATCCTGCACCATGAGCCATTCAAACTGGCCGAAATAAGCGTAATCCTCGGTGCGCTGACTCAAGCCCGACTGCGCCGATTGCGCGAGCGTGCCGGGATTTCCGCTGGCCGTTTGCAGAAGGCCCACCGCGCTGTTGATCGCATCGGCCGCGGGGCCGCCCACCAGACCGATTGTCTGATCCTGCGATTTGGACGCCAGCAGATAGGAAAATGCCGCGCCGAGATTCTCGATCTCGAAGTTGTCCGAAGTCTTCAGCGTGTAGTTGTCGTAGTAAATGCCGGTGACAAAATTCATTTTGCCGCCGAGCCCGAACAGATCGCGCGATTCTCCGGCGATGCGCAATTCCTGCGTCAGTTGTCGTTGCGTCTGCGGATACACCAGCGAGTCGCGGATGAACGGAATCGGGCTGAAGTCGCCATCGAGATCGCGCGCGCCGATGATGTCTTCGGCATCGCCGCTGATCGACGTGATCTTCAGCGAATCCAGACCCAGCGGCTGACCCAGATCGCCTTCAAACGTGAGGTTCAGGCCGCGCGCAATCGCCCTTTCCTGCGAGGGCACATCGGCGGACGTGAGATTATCGAGCCGGCTCTCGAAGCGCGGATCGTAATGCTGCGCAAGCGCTCTCATGCTCGGCGAGACGATGGTCAGCTGATACAGGTTGTAATGGTTCTGCTGATTGGTCCAGAAGGCGCCGAGATCGGCGGTGAAGCCTTCGTGCGAGTCGTAGCGCAGGCGGATGCGACCGGTATCCTGCTGCGGCGCATTTTCCGGCCGGTTCAGATCGGTGTTGTACAGAATGCCGTGATCGCCGTGATCGAAATTGCCGCTGGCGCGAACCGCAAAACCCTCGCCCAGCGGCAGGTTGATGACCGGCTGGAACGAACGCGAACCATAGCTGCGCGCCGTCACATCCCACTGGAACAGCCGCTCGTGTTCGTCCGGTGCATGCGTGGTGATGTTGAGCAAACCGGCCGAAGTATTTTTTCCGAACAAGGTACCTTGCGGTCCGCGCAGCACCTCGAACCGCGCGAGGTCGGCGAAGAACGCCACCAGATAACTGGTGTAGCTGTAAGGCACGCCATCGACCACGGTGCCGACCGAAGGATCGAGCCCCGGCACATCGTTGAGCGTGCCGAGTCCGCGGATCAACAGCTGGCCGGAACTGGAAGACGCTTCGATATTGGTATTGGCGGAATAATTTTCCAGCTCGACAAAATCGCGCGCACCGATTTCGCGGATGAACTCGCCATCGAGCGACGTCACCGAAGCCGGCACCTGCTCCAGCGTTTGCGAACGCTTCTGCGCCGTGACCACGACTTCCTGCAGTTCCTGCTGCGGCGCCGGCGCTTTGGCCGCGGCTGTGGCGTCGTCTGCTTGCGCAGCGCAAACGAAAATCACACCCGCCGGAATTTGCGCTAACAATACCCAAGCGCGGATGCGATCCGCCGAGGATTTACTGCGTCTGCCCATGCACTCCTTCCTTTACGACATCCGCGCCGCGACCGGCTCTCTTGCAGGAGCGATTGGCCGCGCGGATTGGCTACTGCCGATGGCTCAGGAACAATCCGCCAGGGTTTTTTTATCCTGATCGCGGATCCACGCCAGCAGACCGTCGAACCCACGGTCCTTGTAAATCTGATCGTATTGCGTGGAACGTGTCGCCAGGTCGCTGACACCGTCGGCAATCACGTTGATCACGCGCCAGCTATTGCCGTTGGCGCCGGCTACCGAATGCAACACGTAGTCGAACGAGATGTTGCTGCCATTGCCGAGCGTGAGCCGCGCATGCACCAGACTCTCGCCGCTGGGCACCACTTGCGAATCCAGCGTAGTAAAGGCTTCGCCGCCGAATTTCTTGAACTGGCTGGCGTAAGTCGACAGCACCAGTTTGCGAAATGCCTCCATGAACTGCGCGCGCTGATCGGTCGAGATTTCGTCCCAGTGTTTGCGCAGCACGCGCTGGCTGATGAAGGCCAGATCGAAATCCGCATCGATCGCTGCGGCCACGGTTTTGACGCGGCCGCTGCAGCCGAGCGTTTCGCCGCGCTTCATGTTGTCCAGCAGCACCGCATGCAAGGAGGTGATGACATCGGCGGCTGGCGCTGCCGGTTTATCCTCGGCTTGCACGGCAGCGGCGAGGCCCAAGCACAATGCCCAACACCAACGCGAAAGCGACATTCCCGAAAATCTCCAGAACTTTGGATGAACCCGAACGGGCGAAGGCTTGTCGCGCGATTGTTGATGCGAAAGCGACGACGGTTTTGATGTCAAAATATTAACATGCCGCTTTTTTTCGAGGCTCGCCCACCGCGAGATGATCCATCAAGCCTTGCATCCGGTTTGGGATCAGCGCTTGGATCGAGGCTTGGTTCAGCACGATCAGGGCCTGGATCAAGACTCGAACGCAGCCGGTGCGTGCTGCCGCGCTGCACGCATCCATCACATTACCGGGAGTGCCGCACCGAATGATTCCGTCGACTGACCAGCCTTCCGGTTTCGCCGCGCGCCTGGCCGGCGCCTGGGTTGCGCGCGTGCAGCGTTTCGCCTGGCCGGTTCTGCTGCTGGCGCTGCTGATCGGCTTCGGCGCATCGCGTTATATCGGCACGCATTTGAGTGTCGATACCAACAACCAGAACATGCTGTCGGCCGACCTGCCGTGGCGCAAGGCCGAGCTGGAAATGGACAAGCTGTTCCCCGGCCGCGGAGACCTGGTAGTGGTGATCGACGGCCGCGACGCCGAAACCGCCGACGATGCGCAGCGCCGGCTGGTCACGAAATTGAAGGCCGATCCCAAGTTATTTCCGCAAGTCTTCGCCGCTGAAACCGACGCTTATTTCCGCCGCAGCGGCCTGCTCTATCTCGATAAGGATGCGCTGCAGAAACTCGCCGACAGCCTCACACGAGCGCAGCCATTTCTCGGCGCGCTGAATCACGATCCGAGTCCGCACGGCTTGTTCACCTTGCTGGATCGCGCGATCACGCAACCGGGCGGCACTGGCGATTTCGATCTCTCCGCACCCTTGAACAAGATCGCCGAAGTCACTTCCGCAGTCGCCGCTGGACACGACACGATGCTGTCCTGGCAAACGCTGTTGGGCGACGCGCCGGCGCAGAGCGATCCCACGCGCCGCTTCATCCAGATCGAGCCGCATTTCGATTATGGCCAGATGCTGCCGGCGGCCGATTCGATCGCGGCATTGCGCGCCGATGAGCAAGCCCTGAACCTCGACGCCGCGCACGGCGTGAGGCTGCGGCTCACCGGCAGCGTTGCGATGGAGCACGAAGAACTGCTCACCGCATTCCACGGCGGCGTGCTCGCGCTGAGCGTGGCGCTGGTGATGGTCGCCGTGCTGCTGTACTTCGCACTGCGCTCACTAAGACTGATGCTGTCGGCGGTGCTGACGCTGGTTTACGGGCTGATCTGCACCGCTGCATTTGCCGCCGCCGCGGTCGGCCATCTCAACATCATTTCGATCGCGTTCGGCGTGCTGTATGTCGGCTTGGGTATCGACTACGCACTGTATCTCTGCATGCAATTCCGCGAACGCCTCGGCGACGGCCTGCCGCAACACGCAGCACTTTCTCGCGCCGCGGCAGATGTCGGCGGCTTCATGGCGGTGTGCGCGGCCACGGTGTCGCTCGCGTTCTTCGCATTCGTGCCGACCTCGTTTACCGGCATCGCCGAACTAGGCTTGATCTCGGGCGTGGGCATGTTCATCAGCCTGATCGTCAGCCTCACCGTGTTGCCGGCGTTGATTACGATCCTGCCGCCGAACGCCGAACGCACCAAGCTCACCACGCAGACCAGCGGCGTACTCGGCCGCGCATTGAACTGGCCATATCGCTATGCGAAGCCGATCTGGGTCGTCGCCATCGTGCTCGCAATCGGTGCGCTGGCATTGGCGCCGCGAGCACGTTTCGATTACGACCCGCTGAACCTGCGCGATCCGAAATCCGAAGCCGTTTCAACCTTCCGCGAACTGCTGAAAGACCCGAGCATTCCCACGCTGACATTATCCGTTCTCACGCCGAATGCCGAAGCCGCGGTGGCGATGGCAAAGAAACTCGGGGCGTTGCCGGTCGCCCGCCGCGCGCTCGCGCTGCCGATGTTCGTGCCGCAAGATCAAGCCGAAAAATTGCAGATTCTGTCGGACCTGCAACTCGATCTCGGCCTCGAAGCACCGGCGTCTTTGCCAACCGGCCCGACAACACCGGACGACATCGCTGCCACCGCGCAACTGCAAAAGGATTTGCCCGCCTTCATCGCCGCGAACCCAAATGTACAAGGCAAAGCCGCGCAGGCGATGCTCGATGCGCTGGACCAGTTTGAAAATGCAGAGGCCAAGCTTGCCCCGGATGCGCAAGACCGACTGCGGCAACAACTGCGCAGCTCGCTGATCGGCAGCCTGCCGCCGCACTTGCAGGATTTGAGCACCGCACTAGCCGCAACTCCTGTCACCGAAGCCGATCTGCCGCCGGAACTGGCGCGTCAATGGAAAACCGCCGACGGCCGTTATCGCGTCGAAATCTGGCCGAAGGAAGTGCTGGACAATCCTGACGCAACGCAACGCTTCGTCGATGGCGTGCGCACGGCCGAGCCGGAAGCTTCCGGGCCGCCGGTCGGTTATCTCGAATCCGGCAAAGCGGTGGTCGATTCGTTCCGCCAGGCGTTCGGTTTTTCGTTCGTTGCCATCGCCCTGTTGCTGGTAATTTTGCTGCGCAGCGTGGTCGATACCCTGCTGGTGCTGGTGCCGCTGCTGCTGGCCGGAATTTATACCGTCGGCGGACTCGTGCTTGCGCATCTGCCATTCAATTTTGCCAATGTGATCGCGCTGCCTTTAGTGCTCGGCGTGGGTGTGGACTACGGCGTGTATCTCGTACAGCGCGGCCGTGCGGCGAAATCCGCCGATGAAAATCTGCTGCAGACCAGCACCGCGCGCGCCGTGTTGTTCGGCGCACTCATCACGATGGCCAACTTCGGCAACCTCATGCTCGCAAAACATCCGGGCATGGTCGGCATGGGCCTGCTGTTGACGGTGGGTTTGGGCATGACGCTGATCTGCGCGCTGGTGCTGCTGCCGAGTCTGCTCACGCTGCGCTGGCGCTGGCGCGCCAGGAAATCCGCGCGCTGATTCGATGCGGATCTTGCGTTGATCCCGAACTCGCCAATCGCAATCATCCAGCAGTCAGATCCGCTAGAAGAACACACGAGAGCGCACCAGAACCAGATGGCCGACCGCATTCTCAGCCGCCTGTTGACCTGGGGTTTCTGCGCGCTGTGCCTGATTGTGTTCGGCATCGGCGCTGCGCTGTACTTTGCCTTCACCTCGTTCGTGCTCGGCCTGATCTACGCACGCCAGCTGCGGCCCGGCAGCGAAGCGAAACTGCAGGCGCAGGGTCTCGATCAAGCCGGATGCGACCTGCGCCTGCTGCCGCAGGATCGGCTCGTCGCTATTGCCAGAGCCGCCATCAGCCTCGGCGTCGCGTGGGGTTTTCAGCATTACGCCTGAAGCCACACCTCTCGTGGCTCGTGCGCCCGCGTAATCCGCGCGTCACATCTGCCATGTTCGCGGCCAGCGTGTGAGAAACCCTCATCAAGTGTGTAAAGTGAATCCGGCACAAGGCGGTATCAGCAGATCGATCGCCATTCCTTTTTCATCAACTGGAGTCTCGGATGTCAATTCTCGGCAGCATTCTCTCAAAGGTTTTCGGGCATGAAGTTCCGGCTGCGAGGGCAACAGCCAGCGCGCCAACCGCTGCGCCCGCAGCAGCACCCGCCGCTGCGCCGCCGCCAACGGTCGATGTCGTTGCCCTGCTCGATGGCCTCGCCGCGAAAAATCCACAGAAGCTCGACTGGAAGCATTCCATCGTCGACATGATGAAACTGCTGGACATGGACAGCAGCTTCGCCGAGCGCAAGCAACTGGCGCAGGAACTGGGGTATACCGGCGATACCGCCGATTCGGCGACGATGAACATCTGGCTGCACGGTCAGGTGATGCAGAAGCTCGCCGCGAACGGCGGCAAGCTGCCGCCCGAACTGCTGAAGTAATCGCGTACGCCAATTTGCGCTGGGCAAGGCCGCATCGAGTGCGAGCGGAACGTCCGCTCGTCACTCGGTTTATTCGGGACGATCAGTAAAGGCCCGCACGTTCGCCTGCTCAACATTCAATCGCCATCGAGACGATGCCCGAATCGATGTCCTGAAGCATGCCGAGACCATGCCCTTAGTCAGCCACATCCGCATACGTCTGTTCCTCGACGAAGAAAATGCCTTCGGCCCTGGCAAGGCCGACTTGCTTGAACACATCCGCCGCGAAGGCTCGATCTCCGCCGCCGCACGCGCAATGGGCATGTCCTACCGCAAGGCCTGGCTGCTGGTGGAAACGATGAACAGCTGCTTCCGATCACCCTTGGTCGTTGCCGCAAAAGGCGGCACCGGCGGCGGCGGCGCGGAACTCACTGTGCAAGCGGAGGCGGTGCTCGCGGCTTACCGCGAGATGCAGCAGCAGGTGGATGAGTTGGTCGAAAAGCATCTGAAACACATCAATCGAATCTGAACTCAAGAACGTCCCGGGAGACCGATCAATACCGTGATGTGTAGAGGTTTTATCGTCGCTCACGCGCGCCGGATGGCTTCGCTATTGGAGGCTGGATCAAACTAAGCTCTGCGGCGATCATTAAAACCTTCGCAAACGGAGAACCCGATGACGACCTTCCGAACCGCTCGTGAAATCCCGGCAAGCCTGGAGCAAGTCTTCGCCGCGTTCAGCCAGCCGGCACGCCTTGCGCGTTGGTGGGGGCCCGCCGGGTTCACCAATACCTTCAGCATCTGCGAATTCAACAATGGCGGGCGCTGGTCTTTCGTCATGCATGGGCCAGACGGCCACAACTATCCCAACGAGAACGTGTTTGCCGAAATCCAAGCGCCGGAAAAGATCATTATCGAGCACGTTTCAGAGCCCAGATATCGCTTGACCGTCGTCTTGGCTCCGTCAGCGCTCGGAACCACCGTTTTATGGTCGCAGACCTTCGACAATCCTGACGTCGCCAGCCGCATCCAACACATCGTGCTCCCCGCCAACGAGCAGAATCTTGAGCGGCTATCGGTTGAAGTTTTGTGCAACCCGGATCGCGGCTAAGCATTCACTCAAGCGCAAGCTGTTCATGCGAAGTTCAGTCAACAAAAGTTAACGTGCGTCGCTAACGGCTTTTTCATGTCAGGAGGTTTAGATGAAGACAGCGCCATTGTTGCTGGTGTGTTGTGCGGGCCTGCTGGCCTTGTCGACTGCCGGCTGTGTCGAGCGGGAAGTGGTGGTGAAACGTGAAGTGGTGCAGGTGGATCACGCGCCGCCGCCGCCTCAATATGAAGAAGTCCCGCCGCCGCCGGGACCACCCGAAGTGTTCGTCTGGCAACCGGGGCACTGGCGTTGGAATGGCCACGAATATTTCTGGCAGCATGGCCATTGGGAACGCCGTCCAAAGCACGTCACCGAATGGGTGCCACCGCACTGGGATGAGCGTGGCGGCAACTTCTTCTTCGTTGAAGGACATTGGCGCTGACAGCTCGCTTCTGGTTTGAGTAACCTCATCCCAACTTGCCGAGCAAGTTGGGATTCAACCGCCCAAAAGTCGCTCTGTTGAAGGGATCATGTCCCGCCGTTGGCTTACCCGAGCCGCGGATCGCGCCGATAGGCGGGCGTCCACATCTTCGCTTCGATCCGCTGCTTCAACGCGGCTTCGTCGCAGGAGTCCGCCAGACCCTCTACCTGTGCCTGCCTGGCTACAGCGAGGGCGATCTTGATGGAGACTTCGCGCAATTGATCCACCGGTGGCAGCAGGCTGAGGTTGGTGTCTTTTCGGGTCGGTGAGATGTCGGCGAGGGTGCGGGCGGCGGCGAGCAGCATGTCCTCGCTCACGTGCCTCGCCTGTGTTGCGATCACGCCCAAACCGATGCCGGGGAAGATGTAGGCGTTGTTGGTCTGGTCGATGGCGATGCGGCGGCCATCGAATTCGACTGGTGCGAACGGACTGCCGGTGCCGATCACGGCGAGGCCATCGGTCCAGTCGAGCAGATCCGCAGGCCGCGCTTCGCTGCGCGTGGTTGGGTTCGATAGCGGGAAGATCACCGGCCGCCGGCAATGCCGCGCGATGCTGCGCACTGCGCTTTCGGTGAACGCGCCGCCCTGGCCGGAGACGCCGATCAGCACGCTGATGCCGGCGTTGTCCGCCACTTCCTGCAGGCCGATGCGCTCACCGCTTTCGAGCTTCCAGTCGGCAGTCGCCGTGCGTGCCTGTGCGAACGGCTGCTGAAAACTTTGCAGGTTCGGCGTGTCGTCGAACAGCAGGCCTTCTCGATCGACCAGATAAAAACGCTGACGTGCTTCGGCTTCCGGCAGACCATCGGCGATCATCGCTTTCATCAGCAGCGCACTGATGCCACAACCGGCGGAACCGGCACCGAGCACTGCGATGCGCTGCTCTGCGAGCGGTACGCCGGTGACGTTGATCGCGGCGAGCAAAGTGCCGACGGTGACCACCGCGGTGCCCTGGATATCGTCATTGAAAGTGCAGAGCCGCTCGCGGTAGCGCGCGAGGATGCGATTGGCATTGGCCTGCGCGAAGTCCTCCCATTGCAGCAGCACATGCGGCCAGCGCTCCTGCACAGCGCTGACGAAGCTTTCGACGAAGGCATCGTATTCGTCGGCAGCGACGCGGCGATGGCGCCAGCCGATGTATTGCGGATCGTTCAGGCGCTCTTCGTTGTCGGTGCCGGCATCGAGAAAAATCGGTAGCGTAGTAGCGGGATGCAGGCCGCCGCAAGCGGTGTACAGCGAGAGCTTGCCGATCGGAATGCCCATGCCGCCGGCGCCTTGATCGCCGAGCCCGAGAATGCGGCTGCCATCGGTGACGACGATCGCTTCGATGTTGTCGAACCGCGACGGCGCCAGCATGCGCCGGATTCGATCCCGATGCGGATAGCTGATGAACAGGCCGCGCGGCTTGCGGAAAATGGTGCTGAACTGCTCGCAGCCGAGGCCGACCGTGGGCGTATAAACGATCGGCAGCATCTCTTCGATATGCCGCGTCAGCAGCGCGTAAAACAGCGTCTCGTTGGTGTCCTGCAGGTCGCGCAGGAAAATGTATTTATCGAGATCGCTGCCGCAAGCGCGAAACGCCGCGAGCCTGCGCGCCAGCTGTGAATCGAGCGTGCTCACATGCGGCGGCAGCAAGCCATGTAAGTCGAGCGCATCGCGTTCCTCTTCGGTAAAAGCAGTGCCCTTGTTCAGCATCGGATCGAGCAGGCTCAGGCGCGTATCGAAGGCTTCTTCGTAATGCGCTTGTGCAGCTTGCTCGGCGGGTTTCAATGGTTCATTCATCAGCTGATCCTGGGGACTTGCGGCACAGTGCGTGGGCGCAGCGCGTATTGCGGTGTAGGCGGTGCATACTGGCGGCCAATCGCGCCGGCCGCAACAAAACCGTGTCGCTGCGCCATTATTCAAGGCTTGACTGAATCTTGCACCGTAACTGTTGCCGAAACGCAACAACTTCGCGGCATCCTCATCGCTTTCAGGAATTCGACAATGACACTCATCGACCGCTGTACACCTCTGCTCGCGCGCTTTTTCCTGATTGTGCTGTTTCCGTTCAGCGCGATCGACAAGATGATTCACTGGAACGCCGCGCTGCAACAAGCGAATTCCTCGTTCCTGCCTGGAGGCCAGGTTTTGCTGGTATTGGCGATGATTGTGGAAATCGTCTGCCCGCTGCTGATCCTGATCCAGCACTTCGACCGACTGGCGGCTTTCGTGCTCGCCGGCTTCTGCGCCATCACCGCCGTGCTGTATCACCCGTTCTGGAAATTCCCCGGCATCATCGATGGCAGCGGCACCGAAGGACTTTCGCATTTCTGGGATTTCCTGAAAAATTTCGGGCTGGTCGGTGGCCTGATGTTCGTCATGCTCGGCGCGCGCACGGCACCCCTCAGTGCGGTGGCGCAGCATCCGCTGGCGAGCGGCAGCGAGCGCGTCGGTAACGGCTGATGCGTCTGCCAAGCCGGATTTTCGCTGGCGTTTTCGCAGCCCTGCTGGGCTGTCTCTGCACGTTCGCTGTTGATGCCGCGGGCGTCGTCCGGCTCACACGAATCTCGTTGACGGTGGCGGACTTGAATCGCAGCAAAGCGTTTTATCGGGATGGCCTCGGCTTCAAGCGGGTTTCCGAGCAAACGCTGTCGGACCCAGCATTTGCTCATCTCTACGGCGTTCCGCACGCGAGAATTCATGCGCTGCTGATGCGCCTCGGCGACGAGGAAGTCGAGTTCGATCAGTTCTCGCCGCACGGAAAATCGTATCCTCCGCGCAGCCGCAGTGAGGATCGCTGGTTCCAGCACTTCGCCATCGTGGTGAGCGATATGCCGCGTGCTTACTCGCATTTGAAGCGCGTGCATTTTGCGGCGATCTCGCACGGCGGCCCGCAGACTTTGCCGCCGGAGACCGGCTCAGTGCAGGCTTTCAAGTTCCGCGATCCGGATGGGCATCCGCTCGAATTGCTGTACTTCCCACAAGGCCAGGGCCGCGCGGTCTGGCATCCAACTCAGACGAATGAGATTTTTCTCGGCATCGATCACTCGGCCATCGGTATCGCCAGCACCGCGCGCAGCGTCGCGTTCTACACGCAGCTACTCGGATTGAAACCGGCGTATCACAGTCTCAACGAAGGGCTGACGCAGCAAGCGCTCGATGGTGCGTTCAACGCCACCGTGCAAATCACCGGCCTGCGCCCGCCGAATGCTGAAAATACTGGTATCGGCATCGAACTGCTCGACTATCGTGCGCCTTCGGATGGACGCGCCGCCTCAGCGCAAACCCACAGCAAAGACGTGGTGTACGCGCAACTGACTTTCACGGTTGACGATATCGATAGCCTGTCGAAATCGCTGCTGGATGCCGAAGTGCCCTTCATCTCGCCGCGCATCGTGCAACTGCCGGGCGATGGCGGCCGCGCACTGATCGTGCGCGATCCGGATGGTCATGCGATCGAACTGCGGCAGTAATCGACCAGCAGAAAATACGCGGATTTCGCCGCGTGATTCGTGGGATCAAGGATCAGCTCAGCGCAACTCGGCGGACGTTTTTCCGAGCAGACGCCGCGCGATGATCAGCACCTGAATCTGCTGCGTGCCTTCAAAGATATCCAGAATCTTGGCGTCGCGCGCCCACTTTTCCAGTAGTTGACCTTCGCCGTAGCCGAGGCTGCCGCACAGCTCCACGCACTTCAGCGCCACGTCCACGCAGGTGCGTCCGGCCTTGGCCTTCGCCATCGAGGCTTGCAGCGAATTCGGCTTGCGGTTGTCCGCCATCCAGGCGGCTTGCAACGTCAGCAGACGTGCGGCTTCATAGTCCGCCTCCATGCCGATGAACTGTGCGACGGCGGCGGATTGTGTTAGCGCCGGGCGCTGGTAATCGATCTGGATGCCAGCATCTGCTAGCGCTTTTCGGGTTTCTTCGAGGCAGGCGCGGGTCAGGCCGATCGCCATCGCGGCAACCAATGGCCGCGTATTGTCGAAGGTCTGCATGACGCCGGCAAAGCCTTTCTCGACATTGATCTCGGGATCGCCGAGCAGATTTTTTGCCGGCACGCGGCAGTCTTTCAGCACGAATGCGGCGGTATCCGATGCGCGAATGCCGAGCTTGTGCTCAAGCCGCACCAGCTCGAAACCCGGCGTGCCTTTTTCGACGACGAACGACTTGATCGCGGCGCGGCCGATGTTGCGATCGAGCGTGGCCCAGACCACCACCAGTTCTGCGCGCTCGCCAGCGGTGACGTAGATTTTTTCGCCGTTGAGAATGTAATCGTCCCCATCTTTCACCGCGGTCGTGCGGATCGCGGCGGAATCCGAACCACAGCCCGGTTCGGTGATTGCCATCGCGGCCCAGCGGCCTTTGAAGCGCGCCAGCTGTTCCTCGTTGGCGACGCTGGCGATCGCCGAATTGCCAAGCCCTTGCCGTGGCATCGACAACAGCAGGCCGACATCGCCCCAACACAATTCGATCGCGCCGAGCACGGTGGACATATTGCTGCCATTGCGGTTTTCGCCATCGCTCGGCGTGGTGTCGCGCCGCACCGCGGTGGCACCTGCGCCGCCGGTGCCACCGGCCGCGTTGAGACCGTCGAGCAGCGAGGCCAGCATGTCGAGTTCTTTTGGATAGGCATGCTCGGCAGAATCGTATTTGCGCGAGATTGGTCGGAAGATTTCCGCCGCGACCTGATGCGCCTGCGACACCAGCGGGCGGAATTTTTTCGGCGTTTCGAGATTGATCATTTTTCGATTCCTTAAGGCTTTTCAGCGCTTAATTTGAATACTGGGTTGCGAGTCAAAAAGTGTGCGCCGCGATTAAACGAGCAGCACGCCTTCCATCAAACCGACCGCGCGCAGATCGCGGTACCAGCGTTCGGCCGGATGTTCCTTGATGAAGCCGTGGCCGCCGAGCAGTTGCACCGCGTCGCTGCCGATGCTCATGCCCTTGTCTGTGCAGAGCTTGCGTGCGAGCGCGGTGTCCTGCGCGAAGTCGCTACCCCGTTCGGCGCGGCTGGCGGCGCGATAAGTCAGCAGGCGCATGCCTTCGAGCTCGATGGCGATATTGGCGACGTTGAACGCCACCGATTGCCGATGGCTGATTGGCTCGCCAAACGCGATGCGCTCGTTCACGTACGGAATCAGATAATCGAGCGCGGCCTGCGCGGTGCCTACCGCGAGCGCGCACCAGCCGAGCCGCGAGAGCTGCACGCATTCGGCGTAGACCTCAGCATTTGCTGAGCTCAGCAGCGATTCTGCCGGCAGCACAACATTCTCCAGCACGACGCGGCCGGTCGCGGCGGCACGCAGGCCCATCGCAGGTTCGGCTTCGATCGAAAGTCTGGCACTGGACGATTCGACAATGAACAAGGCCGGCCCGATGCCTTCGAGTTCGGCAGCGATGATGAACAGTTCCGCGGTCGCGGCGTGCGGCACGAGCGACTTGATGCCATCGATCACGTAACCGCCGTCGGCTTGTTTACGCGCACGCGTTTTCAAGGCAAACGGATCGAACAGCGGCTGTGGTTCCTGCAGCGCGAGCGCTGCGGCTGGCAGATTTTCGCCGACGAAGGCCGGCAGATATTTCGCCTGCTGCGATTCATCGCCCCACAACACCAATGCGGTGCTCACCGCGGCCGGCGCGAGGCAGGCGACGGCAAGGCCGAGATCGCCCTGCGCCATCGCCTCGGCGACCAGCACGTTGGTCATCGCCGAACGCTCGTTGCCGGCGCCGCCGAGCGCTTCCGGAATGCCCATGATGGCGATGCCGAGTTCCGCGCTCTGTTTCAGCAGTTCGTCCGGCGCAGCGAGCGCGGCATCCGCGGCTTGCGCGGCGGGACGCAATTGTTCGAGCGCAAAACCGAGCACGGCTTCGCGCAGCATCTGCTGTTCTTCGGTCGGCGAGAGATCGAACAGGTCGGCGCCGCGCGCCTTCGGCAGGCGTGCTGGCTGCAGCAATTTCTGCGTCGCCGCGAACGTGCGCGCAACCGCGCCAGCGGTGCGAAAACTGTTGCGCGTACCCTGGAAAATCAGATTCTCCAGCGGCTTGCGAAGGCCCAAGCGATCGATCGCCGAAAGGCCGGAAAAACGGTTCAGCAGGCGCAGACCACGCGACATCATCACTTCCGCCGTATTCATTTGCTCACCTCATTTTTTGTTGACGCAGCGGCCGGCGCGGCGATCGCTTCGCCAGTACGCTGAAGAAAGGTTTCCACCAATGCCGTGAACTGGCCCTGCACGAAAGCCGGCGTGATCGGCCGGTATAACAGGGGAATGGATAAATCGCGCAACTCGCCGCGCACCTTGAATTCCAGCTGCGTCTGGCGCGCATCGCCGGTGACGCCGAAGCTGCCTTCGATGGTGGCGTTGCCATGTTCCGGCAGCGGCACCCAGCTGATGACGCCCTTGCTTTTATCGATGGTATAACGCGCGGCGTAGATCACTTCGTGGGCGATATTGGCGGCTTTCAGGCCGATTTTCTGCATGTCCCAGCGATAGCAGAGATCGCTGATGCGAGTGAGTTTTTTGAGCTTGGGGAAACGGCCGATGGTGCCTTCGAGATCGTCCAGCAGCGAGGCGGACGTCTTGAACGGAACCGGCACGACCAGATGACGCTCGATGGCGATGTTGACCTTCACGAAAAAATCCCGGCTACCTTTTGAAGCGCGCAGCTTGGCATTCCGCGGCGCGAAAAAGAGTGTCCCTACCGGCGCGAAAGCTTGTCGGCGTGGTCACTGGAAGCCTTGCATCGGCGTAAAATCGTGACGGTTGGATTTGAGCAGGCTTTGGCGCGGGTGAACCGGTCGAACGCGCCGGCAATCCCCCAACTGAATGATCCCTAGCGCATCAGGAGAGGAGTGGCATGCGGGATTCAGGGCAGCTGTTTTTGATGGTTCACCAGGCCATGCTCGCCGCCGGTCTCGACGTGGACGCGATTTACCGGCGCATCGGCTTCGACCCGAACAAGCACGACATGCGCGAATACCGCACGCTGCATGAATTGCAATTGCAGTTCTGGCAAGCGACCGAAACAGTCAGCGGCGATGCTGATATCGGCCTGCATTTATGCCCGCATTTGCCGGTGTATCGCGGCGAGATTCTGGAATACCTGATGCTCAGCTGCCCGACTGCGGGCGAAGGCCTCGATCGTGTGTTCAAGTATCTGCGGCTGGTCAGCGATGCGATTCAGGCGCGGCTGCAGGTGGACGACAACACACTGCGCATCAGCGGCGTCGTCACCAAGCTCAAGGCGCCGCAACTGCGGCACACGGAAATCTGCACGATTCACGGCATGATCCGCTTCGTCCGCGAATTGACCGACGGCCAGTTGCGTCTGCTGCAAGTGCGCCTGCGCTGTGCGCGCATTTCGCCGCAAGCGGAATACGATCGTATCTTCGGCTGCCCGGTCAGTTTCGATCAGCCGGAAAGCGAAATCCGCATCGATCGATCGCTGCTCGATTTCCGGCCGCCGCGCTGCAATGCGGAACTGTTCCGCGTGCATGAAGAACTCGCCGCTTCGCGCCTGAGCAATCTGTGGCGTCAGGACTTGATCGACCGCATTCGCGCGGTGTTTTCACGCCGCGTCGAATTCATGGATTGCCAGCTGGAAGATGTCGCCCGCGAACTCGATCTTTCGCCGCGCCTGCTGCGCTACAAACTGAGCCAGGCCGGCACCACCTTTTCCGACCTGCTCGCCGATTTCCGCATGATTCTCGCGCGGCGCCTGCTCACGCGCACCGACGAACGCCTCGACGACATCGCTTACGTCACCGGCTTTTCCGAGCCGAGCAGTTTCTATCGCGCGTTCAAACGCTGGACCGGACTGACCCCGATTCAATACCGGGAAGCTCATCGCGTGGAACAAGTATCTGCATAAAAAATAGCGCGCCGTAGATTCCGCGCAAGCACAATAATGGCACTGGCTGTTTGCATTGCACTCGCCTTGCGACCAGTTACTTTCGGGTGGCGAGCCAGATCCGGAACATTATTGCCGGCGATGAAAGACAAACCACCGTAATCAGCAACACCCATCCGACAACCTTCGGCGAGATCATGCAGCCGATGACGAACGCCAGCATCGTCAAGCTGACAATGACGTTGATGAGATTGAGCATCCAGTCGCCGCGTTTGAAGGTCTTGTGCTGAGCCATATCCACGTCCTTTTTGCGGACCAAAATTATCTACAGCTCATCGCAGGCGCAAAGCCATCCGGTAGCAGATATGTACCCCGCCAACTGCTGCGATACGGCGATCAACCCATTTTCGCCACGACACTCAACGGCAGATTCCGCATCAGGAATCCCAGCGGAATCCACGGCCACGCCGGCACGCTGGCTTTGGCAGGTTCGCGTTCGATCGCACGCACGAGCGCGCAGCAGCCGGTGACGGTATCGACCATGAACGGCGTTTTCTTCACTTTCTCGTTGATCTCCGAGCGGATATAGCCGGGGAAAATCGTGCTGACCTTGATCGGCGTGCGCATCACGTCCGCGCGAATGCCTTCCGCAAGTGCGGCAAAACCGGCTTTGCTCGCCGCATAAGTGGTGATATTGCGCGGCATGCCGCGCATCGCGCTGATCGAGGAAATCGCCACCAGATGACCGGATTTCTGCGCGCGGAAAATTTCGAGCGCAGCTTCGCACTGCGCGAGTGCGGCAACGAAGTTGGTCTCGGCGGTTTTGCGGTTGGCGTAAAAATAGCCGGTGCCAATCGGCTGGCCTTTGCCGACACCGGCGTTGACGATGATGCGATCGAGGCCGCCAAGATCATCATTGAAGGCGCGAAAAACCTCGAACACGGCATCGTAATCATTCACATCGAGCGCGCGCACGACCACCGAAATTTCTGGATTGGCAGCGAGCAATTCGGCCTTGAGTTCATCGAGCCGATCGGTGCGTCGCGCGCACAAGGCTAGATTGCGGCCACGCGCGGCGAACTCGCGCGCCATGCCGCGGCCGAGGCCGGAACTGGCGCCGGTAATCAGGATATTTTTTCGCAGAGTCATGGTCGGTCCACTATCGATAGGTAATCAGCGCATGGCCCTTGTCGGATTTCAATCCTTCCAGATGCCCGTGTTCATTGAGTGTACTCAGACGCAGGCCACTCGCGCCGATCAGCACCTTGGTGATCGAAGCGTTGGCGATGGTCCAGTTCAACTGAAACGCCTGCTCGTTGCGCAGCGCGAGCAGATACCGCACGACGACGCTGATGACGCCGCCCGAAGTGAATACGAGCGCAGTCTGGCCGCGTTCCATTCGCGCCTGCAGCCGCGAAAGTGCGGCTTCCGCCCGCGCTAAAAATGCCAGCCAGGTTTCCCGATAGTCAGCATCGTTGCCGCCTTCGGTCCAGCGTGCGACAGCCTTGGCAAAAATCTGCTGAAAACCCTGACGCGGATCCTTGTACGTGCTCAGTGTTTCGGCAATTCCCATCTGCGTACGTAACTTCGGATCGAGCGCGGCCAGCACATCGTTGTGATCGTATTCGTCCCAGCCGGCGTCTTCTTCCCATTGCGCGGGCAGGCCCATCATTTGCAGACAGCCGGCCGCAGTTTGCTGATGCCGCCGCATACGGCCGCAGGCGATGACATTCGGCTTCAGCTTTCGCGCCACCAGCGATTCACCAAGTACGCGCGCCTGCTGCTGACCGAGCGCGGAAAGCTCATCGTATTCCTGCGCCGCGAACGAAGCCTGACCGTGGCGGATGAGGTAGATTGCAGTCATTGCGGGAGCGCTTTCCGGCGCGTTTTTTCGTGACGCCGGATGATGCCGAGGCAGCGCAAGTTGAGATAGTTGGCGATCAACCAGAAGCGCTTGAATGCCGGATTGCGCGTCTGGCCGTGATGATAGCGATAGTAGATTTGCTGCACGATCACCGCGAGCCGGAACAGGCCATAGACTTCATAGAAATCGAAGCTCCTCGGCGGCAGATTCATTTTCTCGAAGTAATAGTCGATGACTTCGCGGCGCTTCAGCATGCCGGGCAGGAAGGTCGGCTGACGGCGCGTCATCCGCATCAGGAAATCATCGTCTGATTGCACCCAGTACGCGAGACTGTTGCCGAGGTCCATCAGCGGATCGCCGAGTGTCGCCATTTCCCAGTCGAGCACGCCGATCACGCGCGTGATGTCCGCCGCATCGAGCACCACATTATCGAGCCGGAAATCTCCGTGAATCACGCAGATACCAGTATCTGATGGCACATTTGCCTTGAGCCAGCCGATCACCGGCTTCGCTGGCCACACATTCCAGGTGCGCGATTTTGCGAAGCGCTCGCTCCAGCCATCGATCTGGCGCTGGCAATAGCCGCTGCCCTTGCCGAGTTTTCCGAGGCCCGCGGCGGCGACATCCACACGATGCAGCTCGACCAGTTTGTCGATGACGTTGAAACACAATTGGCGCGCCTGCTGCGGCGTCAACGAAACGCCGCGCGGCATCCGCGCGCGAGGAATGATGCCGTCGATGCGGCGCATCACGTAAAACTCGTCGCCGATCACGCTTTTGTCGTCGCAGAACGCAAGCATTTCCGGCACCTGCGGGAACACTGGTTTGAGCGCGGATTGCACGCGATATTCACGAGCCATGTCGTGCGCGGATTTCGCCTTGGTACCGGCCGGTGGCCGCCGCAGAATCAGATCGTGGCTACAGTATTCGAGTCGGTAAGTCCAGTTCGATGCGCCACCCGAATACTGGGTGACGTCAGGTGTTCCCTCGAGGCTGGCTACGCGCGATTTCAGCCAGGCATCGACGGCGCCGATATCCAGTTCTTCGCCGCTGCGCACTGCACCGGCGCGGTCGGTGATGAGTTCGTCATTCATGGCTGGAATCTGTTTATACCCGAGTAAAATCAGGGCTTCGCAGCGGCTGGACGTTTACGGTGCATCACCGCTTCGGCACGCTTGATCGCGGCTTTGGCGAACACCGGATACGGCGCGAAACGCTTGAACAGCCAGATGCGTTCCTCGGCCTTGTGCGTGAGAATATGGAAGCGCTGCTCGGCCACGCCTGCGGCAATTTTCCCGGCGATTTCTTCCGGCCCGACCTTGGCCTTGCCGACCAGCTTGCGGGTGAAGTTGAGCAGGTCTTCGCTGGTGGAACGCTGCGTTTCGTGCAGGTTGGTGCGGAAGAACGCCGGGCACACCACCGACACGCCAATGGCGTAGCGATGCAACTCGATTTTCAGCGTTTCCGAGAGCGCGACCACCGCCGCCTTGGTGACGTTGTACGCGGCCATCTGCGGCGGATTGATCAGGCCCGCCATCGACGCGATGTTGACGATATAGCCGGATTTCTGTGCTTTCATCGTCGGTGTGAATACGCGGCAACCGCGCACCACGCCGAGCAGGTTGATGTCGATGATCCATTGCCAATCTTCGAGCGTAGTGTCGTCGATCGGGCCGCTATGTGCGACGCCGGCGTTGTTGAACAGCAGATCGACGCCATCATAATGCTCGATCATGTGATCGCGCGCGATGATCAAATCGTCTTCGAGCGTGACATTGCAGGTGATGTAAAACGCTTCCGCGCCGAGCTTGCGCAAGGCCGCCAGGGTTTCTGCGCCGCGTGCGTTGTTGATGTCGCCGATGCCGATGCGAGCGCCCTGGCGCGCGTAGTGCTCGGCCAGCGCGCGGCCCAGACCGGAAGCCCCACCGGTGATGAACACGCGCAGGCCTTCGCGCTCGCTGCGAACACTTTTCTTGCGGCTGCGGCTCATGCGGCGGACTCCTTCGGCTTTGCGCGCGGCGCGGCATATTTCGCCAATTCCATTTTTGCGATCAGCCCGCGATGGACTTCATCCGGACCATCGGCGAGGCGCAGCGTGCGTGCGTGTGCGTACAAGGCCGTCAATGGAAAATCGTAGGACAAGCCACCGGCGCCATGCATCTGGATCGCCGCGTCCACCACTTGCTGCAGCACGTTCGGCGCGCTTACCTTGATCGCGGAGATTTCGGTCAGCGCCGCCATGCCGCCGGCCTTGTCGATTTTCCATGCGGCATACAGCGTCAGCAGCCGTGCCTGATCGATCGCAATGCGCAGGTCCGCAATGCGTTCACGATTGCCGCCGAGATTGACCAGCGGCTTGCCGAAGGCGATGCGGTCGAGCCCGCGTTCGATCATCAATTGCAGAGCGCGTTCGGCAGCACCCAGACAGCGCATGCAATGATGAATGCGGCCCGGCCCGAGGCGGCCCTGCGCGATCTGGAAACCCTTGCCAGGGCCGAGCAGCAGATTGGTTTTCGGCACGCGCACATTCTCGAACCAGACTTCGCCATGCCCGCTCGGCGGATCGTATTCGCCGAACACCGGCAGCATGCGTTTGATCGTCACACCCTTCGTATCCAGCGGCACCAGCACCATGCTGTGCTGCGCATGACGGCTGGCCTGCGCGTCGGTAAGGCCCATGAAAATAGCGATTTTGCAATGCGGATGACCAATGCCGGTGGACCACCATTTCTTGCCGTTGATGACGATTTCATCGCCGTCGACAATCGCGGTCGCCCGCATGTTGGTAGCGTCGCTCGACGCGACATCCGGCTCGGTCATGCAGAACGCGGAGCGGATTTCGCCGGCCAGCAGCGGCTTCAGCCAATGCTCCTTCTGCGCCGGCGTGCCGTACTTCCACAGCACTTCCATGTTGCCGGTATCCGGCGCGTTGCAGTTGAAAATTTCCGGCGCGAGAAAGCTCTTGCCCATCTCCTCGGCCAGCGGCGCGTATTCGACATTGCTCAAGCCCGCGCCGAGTTCGGCATCCGGCAGAAACAGATTCCACAAACCGGCTTCGCGCGCCTGGATTTTCAGCGCCTCGACTTCCGGCAGCACCGTCCATTGCGTCCAGTCGGCGCTGTAGGTTCTATTAGCGATATCGCGCAGATGCTGCGCTTCGACTGGCGCAATATGCGTCTGCATGAACGCGCGGATACGCTTGAGGTAGTCCTGCGTCCGCGGCGAATGACTGAAATCCATGATTCTCTCCGGAATTAACGCATCATTTAGCCCGGCACAATACCGAGTGAGGGCGCATCATTCCAATGACCGTATTGACGCAGCGAAAAAATATTCCATACAGGATCGAATGAACTTTTTTAACGCGTGTATGGCTGTGCCGCCCGCTGATCGATTCGGCCGATAACGATGACGCCATCCGCTTTCTCCCCGCAGATCGTCAAACGCATTTTCCTGGCGATGGGCACGCAGGTTTCGGTGACGCTGGCGCTTGAAAAATCGCACCGCCGCGCGCACGCCGAAGCCGCGATCGATCAAGTTGAAACCCGCATCGAACAATTCGGCCGTGATGCCTGGGCCTGGGGCGATGGCCGGCTCGCGCAGCTGAATCTGGCGCTCGCATCGGGCGAGGAAATCGCACTGCCCGCTGATTTGCGGCCGCTGTTTCGGCGCGCTTGGGAAATCCGCAACAGGACGGGCGGACTTTACGAACCGCGTATTGCCGCACTGGTGCGGCTGTGGGGTTTTCACGATGCGGCCGAACTCGGCACCGCGCCGCCGCCCGCGCACGAAGTGCAGGCTTTGCTTGCGGCCTTGCAGGCTGCGCCCGATTACGATGGCGGCAATCGATATGGCCCCGCGCCGAATATCGGTTGGGATTTTGGCGGTATCGGCAAGGGCTACATCGTCGATGCGGCACTCGATCAACTGCGTGAGCTGGGCTATCCGAACGCGATCATCGATGCCGGCGGCAACCTCGCGGCACGCGGCATCCGCGGCGATCGGCGCTGGCATGTCGGCATCCGCGATCCGCGTGTACCGGCCGAGCGCGGCGTGCTGCTGGCCTCGCTCGATGTGTACGATGAAACCGTCAATACACATGGCGATGACCAGCGCAGCTTCGAGCACGAAGGCCGCCGCTACGGGCACATTCTCGACCCGCGCAGCGGCGTGCCGGTGGATGGCCTGCGTGCGTTAACGGTGGTCCACGCCGACGGCTGTATCGCCGAAGCGGAAGGTGCGGCCTTGTTCGTCGCGGGCGCTCCGGGCTGGCGCGATGCGGCAAGGGAATTGGGGCTGGATCAGGTGCTGGCGATGACGGCCGACGGCCGCGTTCAAGCTAGCGCTTCACTCGCCGCGCGCTTGCATGCCCAGCCGGGCATCCAGATCGAAGTCTTCAATTAAGGCATCTCGATCGCGCTGTCGTGCGTTTCATCCAGCGTATATCCGGCCATCATCCGGCCCATAAAAAACCCGCCGGCTTTGCAACCGGCGGGCCGATGCTTCGTTCAGTCGAAAAACTTACTGCGGCGGCGTTGACGCATCAGCGGCTGCGGTGCCGGTTGATGGCGATGGCGCGGCAGTGCTGTCCGATGCGCCGGACGACACCGGCACGTCGGTGGAACCCGCAGCGCCGACTGGTCCGTTCGCTTCCGTCACCTTCAACTCGACGCGGCGATTCAGTTCGCGTCCTTCGTCGGTGCTGTTGTCCGCGATCGGCATGGTCTTGCCGAAGCCCTTGGTGGTCATGCGGCCTGCGTCGATGCCCTTTTCGACCAGATACTGCTTGACCGACTTGGCACGGCGATCCGACAGTTTCAGGTTGTAAGGCCCGGAGCCTTTACCGTCGGTGTGACCATCGACTTCGACCTTGATATCGGGACGCGAGGTCAAGGCCGTGACCACCTGATCCAGAATCGTCTTCGCATTCAGCGTCAGCGTCGCCTTGTTGAAGTCGAAGTTCACGCCGCGCAACACGATGGTGTCACCGGTCTTGCAGCCATCCAGGTTGATCGTATCGCCCGGAGCAGGCGTCTGGCACGGCGGCGGCGCGGGTGCCGGCGGCGGTGGCGGCGGTTCTACCGCAGGCACCACGGCAACTGCCGGCTCTGCCGGGACGACAGGCGCAGCGAGCGAACCGAAGGGGATGCGCAAGCCGAGCAGGAACAGCGGCTCGGCCTTCTCGCTTTGTTCCTTGTGATAAAGCGCTTCAGCACGCACTGCGACGCTGTGTTTTGCGAACGGCAGATCGAGGCCCAGGCCGCCGTCGTAAACGAAGCGATTGCCGCCTTCGGCATCGGCATGCACAAACAGGCCATAGTTCGATGGCGAGAGGTAGACGTTCGCGCCGAGACCACCACCGTAAATGCTCTGGCTGGGGTTATGGCTTGGCGAGCAGGCGGGATTGGTGATTAGCGCGTTGGCGGCACAGGTCAGGCCCGAAGCCGTGGCCGGCACTTCCTTGCCGTTGTAATGCAGATACTCGCCGAGAATTTCCACGCCGAGATGCGGCACTACGGATTTACCCAGCGCGAGCGCACCGCCGAATGCGTTACCGTTTGGGCGGCTATTGGGGCTCAAGGCATACGCGCCGAGTGGCGCGACGTAGAAGCGGTTGTCGAAAACATCGGCCGTTGCGGTAGTGGCCGTATCGGTTGAAGTATTGGCTGCGCTGCCATCCGCAGGCGCAGGCGTTGAAGCAGCGTTTTCCGGAGTGGTGGTGATGCCCGAATCCTGGGCGATGGCGGGGCTGCTGGCGATCAACGACAAGGCCAGCGTCAACAATCTAAAACGATAATTTTTCATCAGGGGTCCCTGCGGCTGGAAAGCTTAGTTATCAAAATCAAGGATATTTTTTTGTGAAATCATCTTTTCGTGAAATCGTCAAGGTTCTGACGCCCAACTAGCCTGGCCGACTTCAGCGAAGCGCTTTTTAACACCTACCGGTACTCCCGCACAAGAATAAATTGCTCTCGCGTACGCGAGAGCGTGGATTGGTCATCAAACCGAAAAGTTCTTTGCTTAGAGACAGCTTTACTCAAACCCGATCGGATGATGAACCTTGCAGCGGGAACGTCTGTCGTAGACACAGCGCTGTGGAAATGCGCGTTGATTTTCAACCCCGGAAATCATCCACGTTCAACAGGAGTATTCGATGAGTGAAGTAACCGCAAAAGCCAAGGATGCTGCATACGACGCGGCGCACAGTGCCGCGGCCGACAAGGCTAAAGGTCACAGCAAGGAAGTGATCGGCAAGATCAAGGAAAAAGTCGGCAGCGCCATCGGCGATCATGAACTCGAAGCCAAGGGCCACCTGCAAAATGCCGAAGGCAAGAAAGATCGGCTGAAAGGCGAGATCAAGCAAGAGATCGAAGATGTCAAAGACAAGGTCAAGGCTGGCGTTGAAGTTGTGAAAGATAAAATCAACGAAGCGCGCGGCAAGTGAATTGTTGACCAGCGACTCGTTGATCTGCGGCGCATTTATCGCAACAACCTCAGCTGGCAGATGATCGAGAACCCGCAGTTGCGGGTTCTTTTATTTTCAGCTTCAAGCGACCCGAAGTATGCGCGGAGTAGTCTGCTAATGATGGCAAAGTCGGCACGTCGTCCTATTTTAGAATGATTGCTTTGTCTTGATTGAATTGACGCGGAAACCAAATTTATCGTGAGGCTTGGCATCCGCTACTGAGCGCTTCAGCGCCATCGTTTGAGCTACGATGCCGGCATGCAGAATCCCTTCTGGCTGATCGTCGAGGCCGCTGATTTCGTCATGCGGTCGGTGCTCAGCATCTATTTCTCTTTCGCGCTGACCATCGTAGGT
Source organism: Rhodospirillales bacterium (assembly GCA_903970615.1). Taxonomy (GTDB): domain Bacteria; phylum Pseudomonadota; class Gammaproteobacteria; order Nevskiales; family Nevskiaceae; genus Nevskia. The sequence continues at coordinate 29,198 of CAJCJH010000070.1, read as the reverse complement.
TTCGGCTTGCTGAGCCGACTTTTCGCGCGGTTGCTGGCCCACGCAATGTCCTTGAGCTGGCCGGCAACTTTCATCAACATTTTTACGTTCGCCGGCGCGCTGGTCGCGGCATTGCTTGCCCCGCACCTGCTCTATCACTCACCGATCTGGTTGCGATGATGATCGCAGCGTTATCCGGCGGTCATGAAAAACCCGGAGACGCAGCACGTCTCCGGGTTGAGCACGTCGTTACAAACGTCATCTGACCAATGACGTCATCTAATGATTTTAGTAACGGTATCCATATCCATAAGCACGGCGATAATGCGGACCGTAATAACCGTCATAAACGACGGTGGGACCATAAGCCACCGGCGGACCATAAACATACGCGGGCTGCTCGTAAACCACTGGCGGCGGCGGTGCCACATAAACCGGCGCCGGCTGTTCGTAAACCACAGCAGGCGGCGGCGGTGAGTACACCGGACCGCCGAGCCCCAAGCCGATCGACAGATCGGTGTGAGCGAACGCGGCTACCGGCATGGCCGCAGCAGTGACGACGCCTAAAGTGATGAATAACTTGTTCATGCAACCGCTCCTGCGTGAGTGAGAATGGAGCCAGACTAGGCTTGCTCTGCTGAACCGATACTGAACATATTGCAAGACTTTCAACCACGCGCAAACGCTTGTGGAAAAGCGCCGCGTACAAGCCGATACTGGCTCATTTCCCGCTTTGAAATCCGGAATTTTTCGCACCATGCCTTCGTTCGATGTTGTTTCCGAAGTCGATAAACACGAGTTGACCAACGCTGTCGATCAGGCCAAGCGCGATCTCGGCAATCGCTACGATTTGCGCAATACCAATGCGCGCTTCGAGCTGGCAGGTTTCGAGGTTTCGCAGTTTGCGCCGAGCGAATATCAGCTCGATCAGTTGCTCGATATCCTGCGGCTGCGCTTGTCTGCGCGCGGTATCGATCTGCGCTGCATCGAATTGGGCGAGGTCGAAACCAACCTTGCAGGCGCGCGCCGAACGATCACGATCAAACAAGGCATCGAGCAGGTACAGGCGAAAAAAATCGTTGCGAAGCTGAAGGAATCGAAGCTGAAAGTCGATACGCAAATCACCGGCGAAAAACTGCGCGTGAATGGCAAAAAGCGCGACGACCTGCAACTGGCGATGGCGCTACTGCGAAAAAGCGAACTGGAGATTCCGCTTCAATTCGAGAATTTCCGCGATTAAGGATTGAGCATCACGACTGACTGGATCAGTCTATCTGGCTGGCGATTTCGTCAGACGTTCTCGTCAGCAAACTCGCATTCAGCCTGGCGAAAGCTCGACTGCCCTAGCTTGATTGCGATCGCTGAAATCCTTTGCATACTCGACTTAGTCATCCGCGCTCGTGCTTAGCGCGCAAAGATTCCAGACGATTCATCGCAACAGGAATCAGGAGCGAAGCATGACATTCAATCGCCATCGCTGGATATCGTATTCGCTCGTCGGGAGCTTGCTGGCAGGCGGTGTCGGCGGAACCGCGGCGGCATCGAGCGAACGCTCGCAGCACGTGCAGTGGTCTGCGCAGCAAAAAGCCGAATATCTGTTGAACCGGCTGGCTTATGGCCCCGCGCCCGGCGATATCGATCGCGTGATCCAGATGGGTCCGGAGGCTTACATCGCCGAGCAGTTGCATCCTGAAACGCTGGCGCAACCGGCTGAACTTGAGCAGCGCCTGGCGCGACTCGATTCCTTGAAAGCCTCACCTTCCGAACTGTTCACCAGTTTCGGTCCGCCTGCGCGCAAGGCCGCGAAAGACGATGACGCAGCGATCAAGCAGGTACAGCAAAATCAGAACGACGTTGCCGATCAGGCGCGTGAAGCACGGCTGCTGCAAGCGATTTACAGCCCGGCGCAATTGCAGGAAGTGATGGTCGATTTCTGGTTCAACCACTTCAACGTCTTCATCGACAAGGGTCCGGAAGGAAAGTTGTGGACAGGCGCTTACGAGCGCGATGCGATTCGCCCTTACGCGCTCGGAAGATTCCGCGATCTGCTCGGCGCCACCGCCAAACATCCGGCGATGCTGTTCTATCTGGACAACTGGCAGAGCAGCGTTGCCAGCGTCGACAAAAACGGCAATCCGCGCGGCGGCATCAATGAGAATTACGCGCGCGAAGTGATGGAATTGCATACGCTCGGCGTCGATGGCGGCTATACGCAAAAGGATGTGACGGAACTCGCCAGAATTCTCAGCGGCTGGACGTTCGTGCCGAAAGATCTGGAAGCCGGGGTTGATCCGGCCTTTGAGTTCATCGACAAAAAACACGATGCCGGCTCGAAGCTTTTCCTCGGCAAAACTTTTGCCGCCGGCGGCGGCATCGACGAAGGCGAACGCGCGCTCGACATGTTGGCGCAAAGCCCGGCCACCGCGCATCACCTCGCGTATCAACTGGCGCAGTATTTCGTCGACGATCAACCACCAGCGCATCTGGTCGATCGGCTCGCGCAACGCTATCTCAAAACCGATGGCGATATCCGCGAAGTGCTGGCAACGCTGTTCAAAAGTCCGGAATTTCTGGACCCCGCCAACGCCGGCAAAAAATTCAAGACGCCATTTGAATATGTCGTTTCGAGCTTGCGCGCCAGCGGCTTGCCGATGGTGACAAACGTCAGGCCGCTACTGAATGCCTTGCGACAAAACGGCGAGCCGCTATACGCCTGCCTGACGCCGGATGGCTACAAAAATACCGAAGACGCCTGGCTCAATCCGGATGCGATGATCTACCGCTTGAATTTTGCCAACGCACTGGGCAACGGCGCGCTGCCCTTGTGGCAAAGCCCGCCGGGCGCTGATGCGCAGGCATCGAACGCGAGCAATGCGGCGATGCCGGCGCGCATGCTGCCCGCTGCCAATGTGATTGCGCCAGCGCCGATCAAACCGCTGCCGCCCGATCCGTTCGTGATGGAAGCCGCACTCGGCAACAATTTTTCCCTCAACACCACGGAAGCCCTGGCGGACGCGCGCCCGCAATTGCGCGCAGGCCTGATTCTCGGCAGCCCGGAATTCATGCGTCGCTGAAACGTCTGCCCAGGCAGCGTTTTCAGTCACGCCAACGAAGCAATGCGCGTCCGCAAAAGAGAGCAAAAATGAATCGTCGAAATCTGTTGAAAACTTTATCCGGCGCAGCCGCGCTTTCAGTGCTGCCGATCGCCCATCGCGGCTGGGCTGCGCTCAACAACACTATGCAGACTTCGCCGCGCTTGATCGTCGTCATGCTGCGCGGCGCGGTCGATGGCCTTAGCGTGCTGGTGCCGTATTCGGAAGACAACTATTACCGCTTGCGATCCAGCATCGCCATCGCCAGGCCGGGCAGCAGCGAAGGCGCACTCGATCTCGATGGTCATTTCGGTTTGCATCCGGCGCTCGCGCCCTTGCTGCCGCTGTGGCAATCGCGCCGGCTCGCTTTCGTCAACGCCTCCGGCTCACCCGACGCTACCCGTTCGCATTTCGATGCGCAGGATTACATGGAGAGCGGCACGCCCGGTGTGAAAGCCACTGGCGATGGCTGGATGAATCGCCTGCTGACTCAGCTCGCGCCGACGGAACCAGTGCTGGACGCAGTGAGTCTCGGCCCGGTGCTACCGCGAATTTTCAGCGGTACCGGCAAGGTGGCGAATATTCCGCTGGGACGTCAGGCAAGCCAGGCCACGGCGATGGACAAGCCCGAAATCAGTCAGGCCTTCGATCGCATGTATGCCGGCAGCGGCGCGCTCGAAGCCGCCTACCGCGAAGGCCGCAGTTCGCGCGAGCATGTGTTGTCGGATCTCAACAGCGATCCGGTTTCTGAGGAAAGCAAGGCCGCCGATAACGGCGCGCCGCCGCCGCAAGGGTTTTCGCTCGATGCCAGCCAGCTGGCGACGCTGATAAAACGCAATCCCGGCTTGCAGCTTTCGTTCATGCAGCTGGGTGGCTGGGATACGCATGTGAATCAGGGCGGCGCGAATGGCCAGCTGGCGAAGCGGCTGAAACCGTTGGCGGAAGGTCTGGTCACTTTGACCACGCAACTCGGCGCGGAGCTGGACAATACGATAATCGTGGTGATGTCCGAATTCGGCCGCACCGCGCATCAGAATGGCACCAATGGCACCGACCACGGCCACGGTAATGTGATGTGGCTGCTCGGCGGCCAGCTCGCCGGCGGCAAGGTTTACGGTGAGTGGCCCGGCATCGACGACGCCAGTCTGCACGAGCAGCGCGATCTCGCCATCACCACCGATTTCCGCAGCGTGCTGATGCAGGTTTGCGAGCGTCATCTGCGTCTCGGCGATCGTCAACTCGCCAGGGTTTTTCCGCATGCGCCGAATGCGAATGCGGCATCGCTGAAAGGTCTGCTGACGGCTTGATCCGGCCGGAGCATGCATCGTTGAGATTGTCGGCGCCGATTGAATCGGCGGTCTGTTCAGACCAATGACGAACCCGTGACGAAGTTGGAGCGGAAAATTTCAGACCCTCCAAAGTATCGTTAATCGCTCCGCCAATCAGATGACGCGATTACAATGAGCAAGAGCGCTGGAGGAGCATCCCGGTCAAGCCGCGATCATCGAATGCGGCAGACGACAGCGGATGTTTCTTCGGCGGTTTCTAAACATCGACAGATTCGTTATCCAGCCGATGCGTTCGTGCTGGCCGGGTTTCTGAACAGATCAAAAGTCCACTCGAATATGGCCATCGCAATCGTTCCGCCGGTTACGCCGCAACTCGCGCCACTCGAACAGGTGATGGGTCAATCGCCGGCCGAAACCTGGCTGATCGATTTTCAGGGCGTCACCATTCATGTGGCTGGCGACCTCGTCATCCAGCAGCAAGATGTGACCACCTTCGTGCTGGCGGCGAAAAATATTTCCGATGCGATCCGCACGATTGGTGCGGTGTTTTACCGCGAAGGTTATCCAGCAACGCTGGTGACTTATGCGGTGGCCGATTCGCACGATCTTTACGTGCGCGTGGTCACCGGCAAGATCGCCGAAGTGAATGGCCCGGATGCGCTGACGCCGTACTTCAAGAACCTGACCAGCGATTCGCCGCTGCGGGTTTCGCAACTCGAAGGCTCGCGCGTGCTGGCCGATAATTTCAGCGATCGAGCCGGCGAAAATTTTCATCCGGAAATGCGGCCGTTGACGGCGGATAGCGTTGCGCTCGATCTGGGCAGTGTGTCGAACGGGCCGAAACAGTTCATCGTTGCCGGCGATTTCAGCAACTATGGCAATCGCTACGCCGGGCCTTATCTGGCCGATCTTTCGATCAAGCAGGACACCGGGAATGGCGACGAAGTCGGCGTTGGTGGTGTGACCAGTATCAATGAATCCGATATCGGTGGCGACAAAAGCCGGCCCTACCGCGAAGGCGACCTCAGCGCTTCGCACATCACGCCATTCGGCATTTTCGGCGTCGAAGGCCGCTACGCCAGCTTCGGTCAAGACGTGCAAACGATCCGGCTCGATGGTCATCTGGGTACCGGCGCGGTGACCTGGACGGAACCCATTTACGCCGATCTCGATCGCCGCCTGGTGGTGCAAGGACGCTTCGAACGCAGCGACGAAAGTGTAACCGCGCAAACTCTCGGCGGCACCGCGTTGAATGCCACGACGCTGCAAAGTCTGCTGGCCGATCTCGGCCTCGCCGCGGCGCCCGCGACCGATGCGAAAGTGCTGTCGGAGTTGTACAACACGCTTGGCCTCGATCTCAATGGCGTATCGCGCTTCAACTTCGGCAGTCATGTGCTCGAAGTCAGCGGCGCGCTCGGCCTTCGCAAAGGCTTGAGCGACAGCAGCCATGCACTCGGTTCCGCCAGCCTTTCGTATTTCCTGATCCGGCCGAGCTTGAGCTTGCGTTATCTGATCACCCCGAACTGGATTGCGACTGGCGATACGCGATTCCAGCTCGGCAACAGCACCGTGCCTCAGCTCGAACAATTCGTGATCGGCGGACCGGCCAGCCTGCACGCCTATGATGCCGGCGTTGGCGTTGGCGACCACGGCGAAGATGCGCACCTGGGCATCGAATGGCATGCCAACGACGGCTCCTTTGCGGCGCGCTACAGCCTGCATCCGCGCCTGTTCGCGGAATATGGTTCGACCAAACTCGAACAGACCGTGCTGGATGAAAATGCCGGGCACGTAAGCATCGCCGATATCGGCTTGAGTCTCGAAGCCAAACCGATCGCGGCGGTGACGGCGACCTTATCGGTCGCACAATCGGTTTATAGCAGCGGCGCGGAATCCGCACCGGTCGGAGATTTCCGCAAGTATGTTTTCTTCAAGCTGGCCGGGCGTTTTTAAGCAGCTTCCACTTGTTCTCAGCGTGCTGGAATCAGCCAACAAAGCGGCTCTTGATCGCCTGATTGAGCGCGTGATTTTGATCGCGCGCGATCAAGCCGGCTTGCTCGTCGCTAGCGTGCGCTTCGCGGCTTTCAGATGCGGAATGTCAAGCATCTTGCCGTCCAGTGAAACGCTGCCGGCGCCAGTTTCAAACGCGGCGATCACACGCTGCGCATGCGCGATCTCGGCCACACTCGGCGTGAACGCCTGATTGATGATCGGCACCTGATCCGGATGCACCGCGATCTTGCCGGTGAAGCCATCGTAACGCGCGGCCTCCGCGTTGAGACGGCAGCCTTCGGCGTTTTTGAGATCGACGTAAACCGTATCGATCGCCTGCACTTCGAGCGCGTGCGCGGCGAGCAGGCATTGCAGCCGCGCGTGTTCATACACCGGCCGCCAGCGGCCATCCGCCGCGCGTGGATCGCCGGCGCCGAGTGCCGCACTGAGATCTTCGCCGCCCCAGGTTAAACCACGCAGACGCGGCTGCTTCTTCCGCAGCAATTCGCCCATGCGCAGCACGGCGGATGGCGTTTCGGTGCTGACCACCAGCATGCCGATCGATCCCGGCGCGAGCCCGTTCACCGATTCGGCGAACTCCAGATAATGGCTGACGCGATCGAGATCTTCCGGTCCGAGAATTTTCGGCAGCACGATTCCAACCGGCGCTGCAGGCACTGCCGCTGCCAAGTCCTTGAGGATTTCGCCGGACATCAAATCGTTCACGCGAATCCAGATTTCACTTTTGCCGCGGTAGCTTTTCAGGTATTCGCCGAGCATGGCGCGCGCGGCTGGCTTGCGATCCGGCATCACCGAATCTTCGAGATCGAGCACCAGGGCATCGGCGCCGGCTGCGGCGGCTTTCGCCAGTTTGCGGTCGCTATCCGCAGGTACGAACATCAGGGATCGCATGATCAGCCTCAAGCCTTTTCGAGCGCGACGACGAAGTTCGCTTCGGTGCGTGCACGCAGTTCTTCGAGCGACACGCCTTGCGCCAGTTCGGTGAGCCTGGCGCCGCCGCCTTTGCGATCGATTTCGAAGACGCCGAGATCGGTAATCAACAAGTCGACCACGCCTTTGCCGGTGAGCGGCAGGCTGCATTCGTGCTTGAACTTCGGATCGCCGGATTTCTCGCTGTGCTCCATCACCACGACGACGCGCTTGACGCCGGCCACGAGGTCCATCGCGCCGCCCATGCCCTTGATCATCTTGCCGGGCACCATCCAGTTGGCGAGGTCGCCGTTCTCGGCCACCTGCATGCCGCCGAGGATCGACAGATTGATGTGGCCGCCGCGGATCATGCCGAACGAATCCGCACTCGAAAAATAACTGGTCTGCGGCAGTTCGGTGATGGTCTGCTTGCCGGCGTTGATGAGGTCCGCATCGACCTCGCCTTCATACGGAAACGGGCCCATGCCGAGCATGCCGTTTTCGCTTTGCAGCGTGACGGTCATGCCGGCGGGAATCATGTTCGCCACCAGCGTGGGAATGCCGATGCCGAGGTTCACATAAAAGCCATCCTGCAATTCGCGCGCAGCACGCGCGGCCATTTGTTCGCGGGACCAGGCCATCAGACTTCCACTCCGGTTGCGGCGGATTTTGCGGATTGTTCGCGCGGGCGCGTGGTCAATCGCTCGATATGCTTTTCGTAGGATTTGCCGACAATGATGCGGTCGACAAAAATGCCGGGCGTATGAATCTGGTCCGAAGCCAGCTCGCCGACTTTCACCAGTTCCTCGACTTCAACCACGGTGATCTTGCCGGCAGTGGCGATCATCGGATTGAAATTGCGCGCGGTCTTGCGATAAACGAGGTTGCCCTCGGTATCCGCTTTCCAGGCTTTCACCAATGAGAGATCGGCGACGAGGCCGGTTTCCATTACATACCATTCACCGTTGAACTGCCGCGTTTCCTTGCCTTCGGCGACTTTGGTGCCGTAGCCGGTGCGGGTGTAAAACGCGGGGATTCCTGCGCCGCCGGCGCGGATGCGTTCGGCCAGCGTGCCCTGCGGATTGAATTCGATTTCGATTTCGCCGCTCATGTAGCGGCTTTCCAGAATCTTGTTTTCGCCGACATACGAAGCCAGCACTTTCCGGATCTGGTTGTTGGCCAGCACCTTCCACATGCCGTGGTTGTCGCAGCCGACGTTATTGCCGATGACGGTGAGGTTCTTCACGCCGGTGTCGCGCAACGCGACGATCAGATTCTCCGGAATGCCACAGAGTCCGAACCCGCCGGACATCACCGTCATGCCATCGAACACCACATCCTCTAGTGCCGACTTTGCATCGTCGACTATTTTTGATTTCACTATCCAGCTCCTGGCTCGCATCTGTTTTAATGGCTTGAATGACGACGGCTCGCTTTGCCTCAAGCGCATCAAATCACATCGTCAACTTTAGTATTGCAACATACTATTGGCCCTTCTGTCTTGTTGAATTTCTGATCAAGCGTGGTTCAGCTTGGCGACTTTTTTGCAGGGCATAGGAATGACCCGCTGGAATAAACCGGATTCATTTCACTGGAGTTCCCGCGTGCGCTGCGAAATGACATCGGCCAAAAGCTTTCATTCCTCAATTCCATTCCCATCGGCAAGCATCAGCGCATGAAGCGGCTCAACAGCAAGGCATCACAAAAACCGGCAAGTGCATCTACGCGGAAATCTCCAAAGTCCACGCCCAGGAAGCGCGCAAGCGTGAAACCCAAGCCGGCGAAATCGATCGAGAACCAGCGGCTGCTGCACGCCGATGGCGATGAACTGGCTCGGCAAGGGCGGCGGCTCGGTTTTCTGATCCACGATGTGTCGCGCATGCGCCGCGCGGCCTACGATCAGCTGATGAAGCCCCTTAACGTGACGCGCGCGCGCTGGTGGGTGCTGGCGTATCTTTCGCGCAACGACGGCATGATGCAATCGCAGCTGGCGGATGTGCTCGATGTCGGCAAGGCCAGCCTCGGCACCGTGCTGGAACAGCTCGAACTCGGTGGCTGGGTCGAGCGCCGCTCAGACCCGACCGACAAGCGCGCGCGGCGGGTGTATCTGTCGAAAACTGCGCAGCCTTTCATCAAGCGGATGACGCAGGAAGATGACGATTTCAACGATCGCATCCTGGCCGATCTGAACCTCGAAGATCGCATGCGGCTGATCGATCTGCTTTCCAGAATCAAGCAATCCTTGTCGAAAATGGGATCGCAATCCGCGCCATCGGGCAACTCGCTTGATGACGACTAGCAGCTGCGCAAGTTGGTCGAATCGAGCATCATGGTCAAGGCAACGCCCGAGCCGATCATCAATCCGGCAAAGATCGATGATCGCCTCAAGTCAGGCTTCATGAAGTTGCCACTGCCGGCAGCAAAAGTATTCAGGGTTATCCAGTCAGGGCCAGCGGCTGCGAAGGTCGCGGCGAGATCAGTTCAGGGACGCAAACATGCATCGCTTCAGCTTACTGCGCGTGCTCATGTTCGGAGCTTGTTGTGCGCTGGGCACGGTGTGCCGCATCGCCGGTGCGCAAAGCCTGGCGATCTCGTTCGAGGATGGCTTCGATCCGCAGGATCGCGCGCATGCAGCGCTATGGAATTCAGCGGTCCTGAACGCACTGGCGGAAGCGCATGTGACGACGATCTTTTTTCCCTCGGGTTCGAGAATCGAAAATCCGGATGGATTAAATCTGGTCCGCGCCTGGGGCGAGGCAGGTCATACGATTGGAAATTATGGCTACGGCACGGTCAGCTACGGAGCATCGAAATCCGGCACCGCGCCGCGATCGCAAGTCGTCAGCGATTTCAAAAAGACTCAAGCCTTGCTGAGCGATCTGCCGGGATGGACGCCGCGATTTCGCCTGGCGGATGCGGGCCAGAATCGCGCAGCGCTCGATCGCAATGCCCTATCACAATGGCTGAAATCGAATCATTACAAGTCGGCAGCGGTGAGTATCGATGTCCGCGATGGTTATTACAGCAGCCGCTACCAGGCCTGGCACAGCGCGCATCCCAACGACGACGCGACACGCTTCCGCAACGCCTATCTGGCCCATTTGTGGAATCGCGCGAATTATTACGATCAACTCTCAACGCAACTCCTGCATCGCAGCGTTCCGCATGTCTTGCGGCTGCACACCAACGCCATCAATGCCGCTTATTTGAGTGATGTGATCCAGATGTTCCGCGAGAATGGCTGGACCATCATCAGTCCCGAAAAAGCCTATGCGGATCGGCTCTATGCAAACGTCGATCCGCTTTCATCCGGCAGCGCCAGCCTGCTGTGGTCGCTGGCCCGGCAAAAAGGCGTGACCGGCCTGCGAATTCCTGCGGAGGACGACGCTTACGAGAAACCGCTGCTCGATAAAGTCGACTTTTCCCACTGAGATCTGCCATGAAGGCCTATGTCGTTTTCACCCGCGAGAAGATGCACGACGAATCCGCATTCCAGGAATATCAAGCCCTGGTGCCGGCATCAAGAAACGGCCATGAAGTGACCGCGCTCGCACGTTATGGCCGAGTCGAAGTGCTCGAAGGTTCGCCGGTGGAAGGCGTGGTGATTCTGGAATTCCCGAACTTTGAAGCGGCCAAAGCCTGGTACGACAGCCCTCTTTACCGGGAAGCGCGCGAGCACCGATTCCGCGCGGCGGAGTATCGGTCGATGATTGTCGAGGGATTGTGAATCAGATGCGCTCTAAACGGATAACGGCGCGCCAACCTGTGGGTCAGCGCGCCGTTGAATCCAGACTAAAAAACTACTGCTGAGTAGCCGCAGCCAGCAAGGCCAAGCCAGGCAGAATGCTCGTCACATTTCCCGGATGAGCCAGGCTGGTCACCAGCGCGGTGACATTAGCAGGCGTTCCCGTTATGTTGGGCTTCAGTTGCAGAGGCAGGTTGCCGCTGGCAGGAATGAGGCCGATCGCAAACGGGGCGCTACCCGCCACCAGCGATACCAGACCCACCGGTCCTGCGCTACTGCCACCAGTGACAATTGGCAGGAAAGTCGCGGAAAGGCTACCGGGCAATGCGGGTGCGTCCAATCCGGTGGCAACCAATTGGCTGACGGTGACACCAAACTCGTAACCACCCACCACCGGAATGTCGCCCAGAGCAAAGCCGTCGAGTACAGGCAACGGAAACGATTGAAGCGACGGGATGGCACTACCCAGACTGATCGCGCCGATAGGGCCCAAGCTCGGCAAACCCGCAGCGCCGGCGGATTGAGCGGCAAAGGCTGCAACGGCAGCCATCAACATTTTCTTCATTTCAAAACTCCTCAAAGTAGACAAAATTAGGTCACTGATGATTCAGATACTGGATCGCAACCGCGACCGAAACCGCTCACCACGTTTTACTTTTCATGCCTGACATCGGCTTTGTTGTCGAACTGCTACCTAACCCTGTGCCACTCATCTGCCGGATGTTAACCATTCGGCAGATGAATTTCGTTCATTAGGCAATTTTTACTGCGGAGCTGTCGGAGCCTCTGCTGATGGTGCGGGTGCAGCGGCCTCGGGCGCTGGCGAAGCTTCACTACTGCCTTCGCTACCCGGGCCGCCCTGCGTGATCGAACCCTGGGTGATCCTCAGCTGCACTCTTCGATTCAGCGCACGGCCTTCTGCGGTGCCGTTATCCGCAATCGGCTGGCTCTCGCCGAAACCGATGGTGGTCATGCGCCCAGCGTCGACACCTGCATCAACCAGATATTTCTTGACTGAAGCCGCTCGGCGTTCCGAGAGTCCCTGATTGTGCTGGACTGAAGCATTGCTATCGGTGTGTCCCTGCACTTCCACCTGGATATCCGGGTACTGCTTCAACTCGGAGGCCACGTTATCGAGTATGGACTTGGCATTGGGCGTTAGCGTGGCTTTGTCGTTATCGAAATTGACGCCGTTCAGCACGATGCTATCGCCGGTACCGCAGCCCGCCAGCGAAATCTTCTCGCCGGGTTCTGGCGTCTTGCACAGCGGCGGCAATGGGCAGCCTTTTACATCCACCTTGGTGCCATGCGGCGTATCCGGGCATTGATCCACATCGTCCGGCACGCCGTCGCCATCGGTATCGACCGGTTGAGCGACCGGAATGACCTCGGTCGGCGGCGGCACGATCGGCGCCGGGGTTACTGGCCGGGCGAAGTAATAATGCAGCGAGAGCAGTAACGATTGAGCTTTATAAGAAGTTGAAACAAACGTCAGCGGCTGATCCTTGTAAGGATATAAATCGGCACGCAGAGACCTTACATAGCGATAGTCCACACCCACCGTGAATGGGCCATAGACATCCCAGTTCACACCGGCGCCCCCCTGGAATATAACGGTCGTATCGTCAGCCTTGCGCGATGCGGGCACGGTGAAATTGGTCGGCGTCTGTGGCGGTGGATCGAACTGGCCATTATTCAGAATCAGCTGAATAGCACCGGCACCGGCACCGAAGTACGGATGAATGCTGGAGGATGGAAAAAAGTCTATCCACAGATTGGCAATGCCGGTCGTCGATGAAAGCTGTACACCTGTTTTAGCTCCGGTGCTGCCATCGTAGTAAGTAATGCTTTTAGGTTCCTCGCGGCGCAAGCCGAGTTCAAATTCCGGGCGGAAGCTGAACAGACCGAACGGCTTGTACTTCAGCGTATCGCCCAAAACGATCTGCGCGAGCGGATTGATGTTGTATTTATAGACACCCGCCGATTCTCCCGAATTTTGCTCCAGCGGAGCTTCGGTGCCATCCGGTGCCTGGGTCATCGTTGTGCTCTGGCCCTTGAGCAGATAGTTCTGTTTGCCGGCCAGATTGGCTCCCAACTGAATGCCAACATAAGGGCCTTCCGTCGCCACGGCGCGGAACGAGACCAGGCTCGCCGCCATCGTCAGCCCGAGGCCGATCGTTCGAAATTCTGTGCGCTTCATTTCATCTCCCCGCAAGTTTGATTTTCTGTGCTGACTGGTGCGCCACGCGCTCGAAATCAGTCATCATTTGTAGGACCAGGTCAGCGTCAGACCATAAGTTCTCGGCGCACCATAGAAGCCGGTGACGCCGAAATCCTGTGCGTACTTCTGGCTGAAGACGACCGCATCATTCAGATTCTTGCCGAAGGCCGTCAAGCGGATATTGCTGCGCGGGTCGAAAACCGAGAAGTGCGCGTTGATCTCGTAGTAAGAAGGCTGCGTGACCGTATTCAGCGGATCGTAGAAGAAGCCCGAGTTGTAGAACACGTCGGAAGCTGCTTCGCCGGTGAGGCCAAGCGGTAGATCGAAGGTGTAGTTGACGTAAGCATCGCCCGATACGGTCGGCGTTCTCACCGTGTGCTTGCCAGTGAAATCCAGGTTTTCGTTGTCAAGCCCAGTGGTATTCGTCTCGAATCCGCGGCCGTGGAAATCGCTGTAACGACCATGCAGAACATCTCCATTCACACCGAGTGCCAGCGATTCCAGTGCGAACCAGTTGATTTCGAGTTCGACGCCACGCACGGTATAAGCCGCTGCGTTCTGCAAGCTGGTGACACCGCCGCTGGTCAAGGACAGTGTCTGCTCCTGTGCGTTGGTCACCGTAGTAGTGAACACTGCGCCATTCACTTTCAGCGAGTGATCGCTGAACCATTCGGTCTTGAAGCCGGCTTCGTTACCCTGCGCCAGTTCCGGTTCCACGCGCGTCGGCGGGTCGTTGATGTTCAGTCCGTTGAAGTTACCGCTCTTGTAGGCTTCGGAAAATTTGTAGTACAGCAGAATATCCCGATCGAGCTGGAAGTTCAGACCGGCATTCGGCGTGAAGCTGACCCAGGTGTGGCTCTGCTTGCGGTAGCTGATCGCTGTGCCCGTGGGGGTAGTGGTGCCGTCGGGCGCAACTAGCCGAAAGTTCACAGTTGAATAGTTGAGACGACCCAATTCGGTTGAGGCACGTCCACCGACCACGAATGCGAGCTGATCGGTAATGTTCGAGGTAGCTTGGCCGTAGATCGAACGTGCGGCGTTGTAAATTCCGCTGGTTAATGGAACCTGTACCAACGGATTCTTGTTGGTGTTGGTGTTGGCATCGCAATCAAAATTGATCTCAGCTTCTAGGAAAGTACACACCGGAGATGCTCCACCGAACTGAGCGGAACCTGCTGTGCCGACACCAAGCGCGATAGCATCGACGGTGACCGGGTAGCGTCCGGTTTTCTCCGTATTTTCGGCATAGAAACCACCAATCCACTGCAACCATTCCGGCGTATTGACCGGGTTCGATGTAAGGATCAGCTCGGCCGAATCTGACTTGGCCGTATTCGGCAAGGCGCTGATGTCGAGCACCGGCTCCGGCGCGGAGTCGTAGTCGAACGTGATGCTGCTGCGCGCTTGTGAGTGTCCGAGAATCAGCTTGCTATCGAACCAGTCGACATGCTGATCAAGCGCCGTAATCATGAATATGCGCGTCGACGCATGCACGCCGACATTATTCGAGTTGCCGCTGGTGTGCGGCGTGCTGTTAGGCGTCAATACACCTTGAAACGCCGGCGCAACCGTAAGCAACTCGGTGGCAACAGAATCCGCATCCTGACTCTTCAGGTCGTAATAGGATGCCTGTATGTCGGTATGTTCGATCGGGTCCCATTTCAGCGCACCACGAAAACCGACGTTGCGGAATGGATGATATTTACTAGCCGGGTCGACGAAATCCGTATCGAAGGCATGCCGATCTTCGTACAGGAACGAACCGCTCGCGGCCAGCGTGTTGTTGGTGAATGGCACCGCGCCGCCGAGCGAGACCTTGGTCTTGTAGTCCTTATAATTGCCGTACTGCGCGAGGATATCGAGATTGGTGACCGTGCTCGGCTCTTTCAGCTGAACGGTGATCGCACCGGCAATGGCATTACGTCCGTACAAGGTACCCTGCGGACCTTTGAGGACTTCGATGTCCTTGACGTCGCCAAGTGCTTGCGCCGACGAGAAAGTGAACGGCAGATAGAGGCCGTCGATATAGGTCGCCACACTGGAATCGATACCGGCCTGGAAAGCGTCGCCACCGATGCCACGGATGAAGATGATGCTGTAGCTTGCCATCGAGTCATAGTTCAGACCGGGCGTGACCTGGGCCAGGTCCTTGACGTCCGAAATGCCCTTGGCATCGAGCGTTTCACCGCTGAAAGCCTGAACGCTGGAAGCCACTTTCTGCAGATTCTGTTCGCGCTTTCCGGCGGTCACGACGACTTCCTGGATCAGGCGATTTTTGGCGCCGTCGCCACTTGCCGCGGCACCGGAAGTTCCATCCTGAACCGGTGGCGTGCCGGTAGCGTCGTTATCTGGCAATGAAGCCGTAGCAGCCGATTGTCCATCGGCCGGAACCGATGACTGCGGAAGGCTGGGCGCAACCTGATCGGAAGCAGCCGGAGCAGCAGCGTCGGCTGCAGGATCGCCGCTCGAAATCTGCGCTTGTGCGCTCGCGCCGAACAACATCTCAAGCGCCAACATCCACGGCGCAACCTTTTTCAAACTAAGTTTGTTCACCCTGCTCCTCCCTCCAGTAACGACTAATATTTTTTGGTCGTCAGCGCTGCAAATCGCTCTTGTGTCTGCTCTAGGACTACGAACAAATACGTCGCTTTTCTTGCTTTTCGACTCAGATGATACGGGACCATACCGTATGTTTTTAACGCTTGCAACAATTTATTTTCACCGGATTCAAGGCTGCCTATTTTTCCTGATGTCCGAAAACTGTTTCATCTACATCCAGGCTGCATCAGCAGACCGCTTGCGCAATCCGTCGCGCGAAAGCTCGAATCGGACAAAGCCTGTGCAGGCCGCTTGCGGGGCGAACGCCAACGACCGATCCATTTCCATCACTGCTGCCTCGCCGAATGAAAATACCGAAAATACGCTGCTGCAATGCAACATTTCTGGGTCTGACGCCTGCGAGCCGCTGAAAAATATCATCAGTGCTCGACTGCCCGTAAGCTTCTCGCGCTACAGCTTGAGGGATCAATTTTGTACTCATTAACTTCGGACGCGTGGAATTTTTTGACGTCGACATCGAACGCAGCTCCGGTAATCAAGGCTCAATTGCGCTTGCATTTTTTTATGCAATCAATTTTGCAACACAGGTTTTTCGGCCAGAGACCACTTCAACTTTAGATGTATCAATAACCAGAAACAGTATGCATGCTTACCATATTGGAAAGGCCGCCTGAACGAGATCGGCCTTCGGTTTCTGATCCGTTGGCGGCTTGCGCCGACCGGTCTTGAGTAATCGTATTGGTCCGTACGATAATCGTAAAAGCAAACGCTGCAACCGGGCGCCACCCCACTGCCCGCATAAGCCGACAGCCGTTACGCAGGAGGAGAGCCATGTTGACCGCGCCTTACGATCATCCTTTGAATCTGGCCACCCAGAGCGTCATGACTTATGGGAGTTGGGTGCTGACCTTTACGCTGCTGGCCTATACCGTGCGCAAAGGAGTGATCGAACGGACGCCGTTCTATGTTTATGTGGTGCTCGCATCGATGATCGCCGCGTTCGCCGAGCCGCTGTACGACGAAGGCTTCATGCTGCTGTTTTATGTGCCCGGAATCTGGTCGCATTTTTCCGCCTTCGGGATTCCGCAGCCGCTGTGGACGCATAGCGGTTATGCCGTGCTCTACGCGCTGCCCGCGGTTTTCATCTGCGCACAGATCCAGCAGGGCCGTCTGAGCCGCAAAGGCTTGTATGTCTGGGCTGTAGTGGAACTGGCGATGTCGGCGGCGTTCGAGATGATCGGTATCAACGGCGGCGCCTATACCTATTGGGGTCCACACGTTTTCCGCATGTTCAATTATCCCTTGATTATCGGCGTGCTCGAAACCGCACAGGTGATCTGCTTCAGCGTCGCGGCGGCGCAATTGCGGCAGCGGGTCGATAGCGCGCTGGGGCTGCTCGGCTTGTTCGTGCTGTTCCCTTGCACGTTTTATTTGGCGAATTTTGGCGCTGGGTCCGCCGTCATCATCGCCTTGCATCTGGATAAGCCCTCGCCGGTCCTGGTGCTGCTGGCAACGCTCATCAGCCTCATCGCATCGCTCACCTTGATCCGCGGCGCGGCGTCTTTCCTGCCAGCAATGCCAGGCTTCGCAACACAGCGTTCGCGCCCGATGAAAGCCGCGGTAGCGCAATGATGTTGACTCGCAGCGCTGCGCAGCAAGTGAACCACGCCACTTCTCCCTGGCTGGAAAATGGCGCACCCGCGGCAGGCACTTTGGCGCGCGGCAATATCCGCTCGGTGGCCGACATCCGCGCAGTTGAAAAGATCGATCCCGATTACTTGTTTCCGGGCCGCACGTTATACGAATGTATTCGCGCCGCAGCGGCGCTGGAGCCGCAAAAACCTGCATTCATTTACCTGCTTTCGCCGGACCCGGAATTCGCGCCGCGGATCATTGCCTACCGCGAATTGCTCGATGGCATCGAGCGCTCGGCCAATCTGTTCCGCGCACTTTCCGGCGATGCGCCAGCAGTCGTTTCGATCATTCTGCCAATGCTGCCGGAAGCCCTGATCGCCGGCTGGGGCGCGGCCACCGCGGGCATCGGCAATCCGATCAATCCCTACCTTGAAGTGCGGCAAGTCGCAGGCATCATGAATGCCGCAAAAACTACCGTGCTGGTAACGACGACGAACAAGCATGGCGCCGGAGTCTGGGACAAGCTCGAACAACTGACCGGCCTCGTGCCGACGCTGCGCAAGGTTCTGATCGTCGATTCGCAAGACACGTCGAATGATTTCCGGACCGCAGTAACCGCGCAGCCGGCAGGGCTGGCATTTGCGCCGAATACCGATCCGCATGCCGAGGCCACTTACCTGCCCACCGGTGGCACCACCGCGGCACCGAAGCTGGTACGCATGACCCACCGCGGACAACTGCTCGCTGCCTGGACGATGGGCGCGCACGCCGGCGCACAGCGCGATGGCGTGGTCGGCCATGCCATGCCGAATTTTCATGTCGGCGGCGGCGTCATCATCTCGCTACGCGCGGTCCTTCACGGCCAGACTGTGCTCACGCTCACCGCCGACGGCTTCCGCAATCCGGGCGTGATCAAAAATTTCTGGGGCATCGCGCGGCGTTATCGGATGACTTCGCTGATCGCAACGCCGGCGACAGCGGCTGCGATTTTGTCGGCGCCCAACGCGGATGCGGAAGGTCATTGCATCCAGACCTTCAACTGCGGCGGCAGCACTATTCCAGTGGAATTGCTGCGCGGCTTTCATGCGCGTTTCGGCATCTGGCTACGCGAGCTGTGGGGCATGACCGAAATTCACGGCATGGTGACGATTCATCCGGATGACGGCACCGAGCCGGTAGCCGGTTCGGTCGGCCGCGTCGTGCCCTGGCATCAGGTGAAGGCCGTGCTGGTCGATGGCGATAACCGCTTCGTGCGCGAGTGCGCGCCGGGCGAACGCGGCGTGTTGGTGATCGGTGGCGTCGGCGTGATTCCGGGCTATGTCGATCCGCAAGTCGATGCGGAATTTTTTGTCACCGGCATGCCGGATGGCAAACGCTGGGCGAACACTGGCGACGTCGGCACTGTCGACGACAAAGGCTTCGTCTGGATTTTTGGCCGCGCCAAGGACGTCATCATTCGCGGCGGCCACAACATCGATCCGAAGATGATCGAGGAAGTGCTGGTGTGTCATCCCGCAGTGCAGATTGCCGCCGCGATCGGCCGGCCCGACGCGGCCAAGGGCGAAATGCCGATCGCCTTCGTGCAACTGAAGGAAGGCATGCAGGTCAGCAGCGCGGAACTGCTCGATCTCTGCAAGAAGCGCGTCGAGGAACGTGCAGCGGTGCCGGTGGAAATTCTGAGCATCGATAAAATGCCGATGACCGCGGTCGGCAAAATCAACAAGCCGGTGTTGCGCATGCAAACCCTGCAGCGGGTTGCCCACGAGGTTGCGACACGCGTAATCGGCAGCAGCGGCCATGCTGAAGTGACGGTCGACGAAAGCGGCTTGCGGCCGCGCGCGGTGATTCGGGCGAGTGTCGCAACCGCAGAAGCAACGAAGATCGAACAGGCGCTGAAAGCCGCATTCCGCGATTATGAATTTCAAACCAGTATTGAAATCGTTGACGCTTGAGCTGAAAGATTCAGCAGCGCTTTACCGGGATTGAATGTTCGATTGATGCCCGATAACCTTTCGGGAGATTATCGATCCATCATCGATAATATCTTGCTTGCAGATCGATTGAACATCGATTGATAAGTTGCCGAACTTTGCCGCCATCGGCGCAATTGACTCGATAATCCAGGCGCTGAAATCAGCTTGCCTCTGCAATAAAAACGCCGCTACTTTTTGGCAGCGGCGGTTTTTGAAAACTCAAGGCGGCGCTGGTTTTTAGCCGGCCGGCAGATAGATCGACTGCAACTGCTGATACGCCGCGATCGATTCCGGCCCGAGTTCACGCCCCAGACCGCTGGCCTTGACGCCGCCAAACGGCGAGGCCAGGTCGATCACATAACCATTGACGCCGATGGTGCCCGTTTGCACACGGCGCGCGATGCTCTGCGCGTGCTTGCTGTCCGACGACCATACCGTACCGCCGAGTCCGAACTCGGAATCGTTGGCGATCTTCACCGCGTCTTCGTCGTCCTGATACTTGATGATCGACAGCACCGGCCCGAAAATTTCCTCCTGCGCGATGGTCGCCTTGTTGGAAACATCGGCGAACACCGTCGGCTCGACGAACCAGCCGCCATCGACATTCTTCGGCCGTCCGCCACCGGCGACCAGGCGGCCTTCGGTCTTGCCCTTGGCGATATAGCTTTCGACGCGCGTGCGATGTTCCGACGAAGCCAGCGGACCGACCTGCGTTTCCAGGTCGAGCGAGTTGCCGACCTTGAGACCGGACGCCATGCCGGCGATCGCGTCGACGATTTCGTCGTAGCGTTTGGCCGGCGCGAGAATGCGCGTGGAGATCGCGCAGGTCTGGCCATTGTTGGCAAACGAGGCGAACAGCATGCCGTTGAGTACGTCTTCCATCCTGGCGTCGTCGAGAATGATCGCGGCCGATTTGCCGCCGAGTTCGAGGCTCACCGGCCGCAGCAGGCGTCCACAGATTTCGCCGATCTTGCGTCCAGCCGCGGTGGAACCGGTGAAGGCAACCTTGTTGATACCGGGATGCGAAACCAGATAAGCGCCGAGTTCGCGGCCACCCGGAACCCAGTTGATGACGCCGGCCGGAATGCCGGCTTCCGCTGCGGCTTCGGCGACGACATAACAATCCAGTACCGTGCCCGGCGACGGCTTCAGCACGATGGTGCTGCCAGACGCGAGCGCCGGGCCGATCTTCATCATCGACAGCACCACCGGATAATTCCACGGCACGATCCCGCCGACCACACCAACCGGCGCACGCCGTACGATGGTGTCGAAACCCATCGGTGAATGGCGCCGTTCTTCAGTTACCAGCGCGGCGGTGAGTGCGGCGTAGTAACGCACCATACCGACGACATAACCGCCTTCAAACGCTTCCGCCAGACTCAGCGGCATGCCGTTTTGCATGCTCACCGCGCGGGTCAGCTGTTTGGCGCGTTTTTCGAGACTGTCGGCAAATTTATTCAGTATCGCCGCGCGTTCCGACGGCGCGCTATCCGCCCAGCCGCCATCGAGTGCGCGACGCGCGGCGAGCACCGCCTTGTCGATATCGGCTTCTGCGCCATCGGGCACGCTGCCGATGATCTGCCCGGTATTAGCGCCGATAACATCGATGCGATTCGCCGTGGTCGGCTTCGACCATTGGCCATCGATATAGAAATTCTGGTGATGTGTCTGTTCCTGCGTTTGCATGACTTCCTCCATGATTCTTATTGCTACTGTTGTCGTCGGGTCTGCGATTGAAAACGTGCCCGAGCCCGATACGCCAGCAGATGGTACGGTACAATACTTGTTTGTGCTACAAGAAATTCCGGCATTCACTCTAACGTCCACGTTATTTAATCGCCATGACCAGCAGCGCCAAGATCGTTGTCCATTCCTTTGCCGACAGCGGTGCCCTGATTACCGGAGGAACTTCGGGCGTGGGCCTCGCCACCGCGATTCAGCTGGCGCAAGCTGGAGTCCGGCGAATCGGCTTGGTCGGCCGCAATACGGAGCGCGGTGAAGCGGCGCGGCAGGCTTTGCTCGCAGTGGCGCCGCAGACGCAGGTTGCCTTCATTCAGGGCGATGCCAATGAAGTTTCACAGGCGCAGCGCATCGTCGCGCAGGCTCAAGCCGACGTCGGCAGTATCGACATTCTGGTCAATGCGACCATCGGCCTTTATACGCCGGAGCCGCTGGATAAAACGCCGATCGAAGACATCGGCCCGATCATGCTGCAAACGGTAATGGCGCCGATGCTGATGTGCCGGCTGGTGCTGCCGCTGATGCGCGAACGCAAAGGCGGCGTCATCGTCAACATCGCCTCGGACGCCGCCAAAGTGCCGACGCCGGGCGAGACGATCATCGGCGCTGCGATGTCGGCGATCGTGATTTTTTCGCGCACGCTGGCGATGGAAGCCAAGCGCTTCGGCGTGCGCGTCAACGTATTGACGCCGTCGCTGATCGAAGGCACGCCGACGGCGAAGCGCAATCAGGCGTCCGGATTCAGCGCCAAGCTATTCGAGAAAATCGTGCCGATGGCGCATCTCGGCGTGGCCAAACCCGAGGATCTGGCCGCGCTGATCGTATTCCTCGCCAGCCCGGCGGCCGGTCGTTTAACCGGTCAGACGATCAGCGTGAACGGTGGCGTTTCGGCTGGCTAAGTGCTCATGGATCAGTATTGAATCAATCGTTTTGAAGCGGCATTACGATTGAAGCTTGCGTTCCAGTTTTGATGCGACTTCTTCGATGCGGGCCACGGCGGCTTCAACGTCGCTGCGCGTCGCCGGCGTCTGCGCCAGCATGCCGCGATAGATCAGCTTGGCAATGCCGTCCGCCACTTCGTCGATATCGAAATCACCCTCGCCGCGCAGAAACGCCCAGGTGCGGTGTTCGATGCAGCCATGCAGCATGTCGCGCAGCATGTTCGGCGAGATATCGTTGACGAATTCGCCGCTGGCGATCGCATCGCGGCAAACCTGCAGCACTTCGTGGGTGAATTTGCGGTTCATCTCGAAGAACGGCGAGTTGCGATAGTTCGGGTCCGGCCGCAATTCCATCAGCATGAAACGCGCAAGCACTGGCTCGCGGCGAACGATGCTGAGCGTGCGCCAGGCCAGATGCCGCAGCTTGTTCTGCGTGCCGTGAATCGAATCGAGATGCGAGTCCATCAGCAGCTGCTCACCGAACCAGACTTCCGCCACCTTGACCATCAGGTCGCGCTTGTTTTCAAAGTAGCGATAGATGGTGCCGTCGACCACGCCGGCGCGCCGCGCGATATCTGCGATCAAGGTTTTTTCGTAGCCCTGCTCGGCGATCACCGCGCGTGCCGCGGCGAGGATATCGGCACTGCGATCGTCTGCCGAACGGCGCTGGGCCGGCTTGCGCGACGTTGAGTTTTTCAGCACGCCTCGGGGATTTTCCAGCACTTTATGAACTGACTTCATTTTTGTTAAATCCGATTGATACGCTATATTTTATGCAGTTTTAAGATTTCTGAAGAATATTTACCCAGCATTCCGGTTGACTTTAATGAAGTGTCTTCATATGATTCAGAAACACAATGAGGAGAAGCCAAAAAAAATGTCCATCGACGCGATTTACAGCGCCTTTGAAAGGGCGGCGGAACAGCCGCTGGAAAGCGCCAAAGCCTGGAAACAGACGCACGGAACGCGAGTGGTCGGCTCGTTTCCCATGCACTTTCCGGGCGAACTGGCGCATGCCGCAGGCTGCCTGCCGGTGATCTTGCAGGAAAATCACGAACCGATCACGGTCGGGCACGGCATGATCTACCCGTTTTACTGCGGCTTCACGCGCAGCGTGGTCGATCAGGCCTGCAAGGGCGATTACGATTTTCTCGATGCGATAATGTTCGGCGATCACTGCGTGCAGGTGCTCGGCGCGGCCGACGTGGTGCGCGCCAAGCTGCCGAATACGCGCGTGCATTTTTATCAATTGATCTCGTCGATGAGCGACCCGTGGAGCTTGGGCCGCGCGCGCGAAACTTTTCTGAATCTGAAGGAAGGTCTCGAAGAAATGATCGGCCATCCGATCGACGAAGAAGCCACGCATGCCAGCATTCGCTTGTTCAACAAGAACCGTCAGCTGCTGCGCAAACTGTACGACCTGCGCCGCGCCGGCGATGCACGGATCACTGCCAAGCAGATGCAGATTCTGGTGAAATCCAGCATGGTGATGGACAAGGCGGCGCACAACGATCTGCTCGGACGATTGCTCGCCGAAATCGAAAAGACCAAGGCGATTTCGCAGCGTGGCATGCGGGTTTATTTGTCCGGCCATTTCTGTCAATCGCCGAAGATCGGCGTGCTCGACATGATCGAGGAATGCGGCGGCATCGTCGTCGACGACGATCTGTATCACGGTCAGCGTTATATCTCGACCGATGTCGATGAAACCGGCGATCCGCTCGATGCATTGGCGAAGTGGTATCTCGAACGCAATCTCAAGGTGCCCTGCCCGACGCGCGTCGATCAAAACGCCGATTGGGAAAATTATCTGCTCGATGCGATGGAGCGCTCGCGCGCCGACGGCATGATCGTGCTGATGGCGAAGTTCTGCGAGCCGCATATGTATTACTACCCCGAAATCAAGGAAGCTTTCGAGAAGCGCGGCGTGCCGCATCTGTTGATCGAAACCGAGCACGAGCTGAACTCGTTTGAAGGGCTCAGGACTCGTGTGGAAACTTTTCTCGAAGTCGTCAAACGCCAGTCCGCCGCCCGGAGAATCGCAGCATGAATGCCATTGCCCAACCGCTGAAAAAAGCCAACCGGCTGAAGACCTCTTCGCTCAATAACAAGATGGTCAACGATTACTGGACCGACGTTTTCAATGCCAAGGCCGAAGGCAAGCTGGTCTGCTGGTACGAAGGCGTTGCGATCAATCCGCTGATGCAGGCGGCGGACATCCGCTGGGTGCATGGCGAAGCCTGGTCGGCACTGCTGGCGGCGCGCAACAACGAGCAGGAAGCGCAGACCGCTGCCGAGCATCGCGGCTACATGAAGGAGCTTTGCTCTTACGCACGCACGCACATCGGCTGCGGCGTGCTGGCGCAGAATCGCGGCGTGGAAGCTTCCGGTTCGAGTTTTTCGGATGCGCTCGGCGCCGGCAAACTGGGCGAACGCATTCCCGCGCCGGATATGTTCATCAGCGCCTATCCGTATTGCTCGACCGGCCAGCAGTGGGACGAAATGCTGTTCCGCCTGTTCGGCAAGAAAGTGCCGATCTTCAACATCTCGGTGCCTTGGGTCTGGGGCAACAAACCGGATGCGATTTATCTGGGCGGTACGGAATTCAACGAGGCCAAGCAGTACATGGTCAAGCAGCTGCGCGCCTGCACCAAGTTCATCGAGGAGCAGACCGGCAAGAAGTACAACTGGGACAGCCTCGGCGAAATCATGTCTTACACCAAGACCGCCGGCCGGCTGCGCATGGAAGCGATGGAGCTTTGCAATGCCAAGCCGGCGCCGGCGAGTTTCTTCGACTGGACGACCAGCCTGGCGCCGGTGAATTTCATTCCTGGCGGCCCTGGTATCGTCGAGTATTTCGAGAAGACCAAGGCTGAAATCGTACAGCGTATCGCCGATAACGAAGGTGGCATTCCGCAGGAAAAATATCGTCTGTTCTGGGATGGCATCATGAACTGGAACAAGATCGGCTGGCTCGCCAACAAGTTTGCAAACTACGATGCCAATATGGTCGCCGGACGCTATACGCACATGGGTTTCTGGCACGAGCACGAGTCGATCGATCTGAACGATCCGCTCGAAGGCATGGCGGTGAACTATCTGGTCTGTCCGATCAATCTGTCGGCGCCACTGATGATCGAGCAGATCATCAAGCTGTGCAAACACTACGAAATCGACGGCATGGTGCTGCATGCGGCGCGCACCTGCCGGGCGTTTTCCAATCCACAATATCTGATCGCCGACGCTGTGCAGAAACGGCTCGGGCTACCGGTGGCGATGATCGAAGGCGACATGGTCGACGAATCGTTCTACAAGGACGAACTCGTCAACAGCCGTATCGAAGCCATGCTGGAATCGATCGAGGCGCGCAAGCGCGTCGGCATCGCCGCATAACGTGAACAGCGCGCTGGCGAATCCAGCGAGGAAGCGAGCATGAAGAATTACGTAATGGGTGTGGACTTCGGTTCCACCACCACCAAGACGGTGATTCTGGATCTGAAAGGCAAGATGGTTGCTGCCTGCGTTGCCAGCAAGGGCTCGATCAGCGCGGAAGGCGTGCAGGTTTCGATGGATGGCGCGCTGGCGGAAGCCGGCATCAGCAGGAAGGAAATCCTGCGCGCGGTCAGCACCGGCTATGGTCGCCGCATGATCGATATCGCGGACCAGTCGTATACCGAAATCACCTGCCACGCCCGCGGCGCGGTGGCGCTGTTTCCGCAGGCGCGCCTGGTGATCGACATCGGCGGGCAGGACAGTAAAGTCATCGCGGTCGGCGGCGATGGGCTGGTTTCCCAATTCGCCATGAACGATCGCTGCGCCGCCGGCACCGGCAAGTTTCTCGAAGCACTGGCGCGTGCGGTGCAGGTTCCGCTCGAAGAAATGGGGCCGATGGCGCTGGCCGCAACCGAGAAGCTGACGATCTCGAACATGTGTGCGACCTTCGCCGAAACCGAAGTGATTTCGCTGCTGGCGGAAGGGCAATCGAAGCCGTCCGTGCTGGGTGCGGTGCATGCGGCCATCGCCAGCCGCACCGTCGGCCTGGTGGCACGCGTCGGCATGCGTGAACCGGCAGTGATGACGGGCGGTGTCGCCAAGAACAAAGCCGCGGTGCAATTCATCGAACAGGCACTCGGCGCCAAGCTGCTGCTGCCGCCCGACCCGCAAATTGCCGGCGCTCTCGGTGCCGCACTTTTCGCGCTGGATGAAGTAACAACGCCAGGCGCGGGAGTTGATGAAGAAGATCAGGCTGACGATACGATGCTGATCGCGCGCGGCTGCGCGACCAAACCCTGCCAGAAACCCAAGGAAGTGCCTCTGGTCGGGCCGATGCGCTAGCCGCTTGACGAATGATTGAAATGCACGCGAACGGGCTGACTTTTGTATGGCCCCATACTATAGTAAGCCGCAAGCAACGAGTGACGAGTGACGAGTGACGAATGAGGCTTGCGGGGATCTGCACATGCGGTGTCCCCGTTGAAACAACTGTTGAGGAGCATGAGATGAACGACTATCTGAAATATTACGCGGCGACGTTATTGTTGGCGGCCGGACTTGCCGGCTTCGTGCTCGGCGGAGATTGGGTCTGGCTGGGCTTCAGCACCTTCTTTGTGGTGACCTTCCTGGATTTTGTTTTGCCGCGCGATTTCAGCGTGCGCAAAATGAATTCGGTGTTCTGGGCCGCCGTTCCGGTCTGGCTCGGGTCGATGGGTCCGATTGTGATGTTCCTCGCATTCGCCTGGCGCATCCATATCGAGCAGCTCACCGGCTGGCAGCTGCTCGGTGGCACGCTGACCTGCGGCTGGCTGGCGCTGGTGCCCGGCATCGCCGCGCAGCACGAAATGTTTCACGCCCGCACCCCGCTGACCCGCACCGTCGGCCGCTATGCACAGTTCACCTTGCTCGACGGCATGCGCGATATCGAGCATGTGATCTATCACCATATCGATGTGTCGACGCCGCACGACCTCAGCACCGCGCCACGCGGCACCTCGATCTACAAATTCACTCCGAAGGCTGTCTGGGGCACGATTTCGTATGCGCTCCGCGCCGAGAGCGAAGCCCTGCGCAAGCGTGGACTTTCGGGTTGGAACTGGCGCCATCGCGTCTGGAAAATTGTGGCGCTTCAAGTGGTGTTCCAGAGCATCATTTTCCTGATCGCCGGCCCGGTCGGCGTGGTCTGCGTGCTCGCCGCCATGTTCATGGCGAAGGTATGGACCGAATCGTTCAGCTACTTCCAGCATTACGGTCAAACCCGCGTGCCGGGCACGCCGGTCGGCCGCCGCCATGTCTGGAACCATCTGGGCGCTGTCACCCGCCTGGTCGGCTTCGAGTTGACCAATCATGCGGATCACCACATGAATTCCTATCAGCCTTATTACAAGCTGATTCCGCACCGCGACGGCATCGTGCTGCCAAGTGTTTTCGTCTGCTTCCTGGCAGCGCTGATTCCGCCGGTCTGGGATGAAATGATCATCAAGCCGGCGCTGAAGCGCTGGGACATGGAATTTGCAACGCCGGGCGAACGCAAATTGGCACGCGAACAAAATCTGGCTGCAGGCTGGGAAGACTGGTTCAGCCAGGAGAGCGAATGGCCAAAGGGTCTGCGCACTGTTGGCACTTGATCGCAAGTTGGCCAATCCGGCTTGATCATCCAGCATAAAAAAGCCCCGGAAACGGGGCTTTTTGTTCGGTGCGATAGCTGTTTCGGCGAAGCGCTAAAACACCAGTACCGGCTTGATCACCTCGCCCGTCTCCGAGGCATGCGCGGCCTCGTTGATCTGGTCGAACGGGAATTTCTTGACCAGACGATCGAACGGAAATTTCCCGGCCTTGTACCAACCGATCATGCGAGGAATGAATTCCTGCGGATCGGAATCGCCTTCGACGATATAGCGCGCGCCAACACCGCGCACCAGCATGCTGAACAGGTTCCCCGGCAGCGTTGCATCCGGCGGCGGAACGCCCAGTAGACCGAGCATGCCGCGCGGCAGCAAGGCTTCGATCGCCACGCCCATCACTGCTGGAATTCCCGTGGTGTCGATCGCGTAATTGACGCCGCCGCAAAGCCGCTTGATCTCGGCCAGCACATCGGTGATTTCTTTCGGATTGATCACATGCGTCGCGCCCAGTTCCAGCGCCAGCTTGCCGCGCGCGATATTGGGCTCGACCACGATCACCGTTCCGGCGTTGACTGCGCGCGCACCCAGCATGGCGCTCAAACCGACTGCGCCGCCGCCGAAGATCGCCAGGGAATCGCCCGCTTTCACGCCGAGCGCGTTGACCGCAGCGCCGGCGCCGGTCTGAATGCCGCAGCCAAGCGGCCCCATGATTTCGAGAGGCAGATCCTTATCGATCCGGATCGTGTTGACCGCGCGTGCGATTGCATAGGTCGCAAACGAGGACTGGCAAAAAAACACCGCGTTGAGCGGTAATCCAGCCTCGGTTACCGTGGCTGAACCGTCCGCCGATCGCATACCCGCCAGATTGCGCGGATAAAAGTCGAAACAGTAAGCCGGCTGATGCTGCTCGCAGTTGTGGCACTTGCCGCAGGAGTCGAAGCTCAGCACCACATGATCGCCAGCCTTGAGCCCGGTGACCTTGGCGCCCACTTCTTCGATGACTCCGGCGCCCTCGTGGCCCAGCACGATCGGCATCGGCACCGGAAAGCCGGTTCGACAGGCAATATCAGTGTGGCAAATCCCGGTGCCGACCATGCGAACCAGCACTTCGTCTTCGCGTGGTGCAGCAACTTCGACATCCTCGATTGTCCACGGCGCACCGGTTTTGCGAACAACGGCTGCGCGAGCTTTTCTAGCGGTGCCCATGATGCACTCCTCAGAGGTTTATGGTGTTCGTTCTTTGGGTCAACATCGATTCAGCAGTCGACTGACAATCGCCCATCAATCAAACAGAAGTTGCCGGGGTTTTTCAGCAGATGGAATCCTGGCCGCCGCAATGGACATTACTTCCTGACTCCAGCATTCCCTCGCGCTGTAATCGCATACAGTCTTGCGAGGTCTCTACTGCCGTCATTGCCCTTGACGTCCCTGAAGGCTTTCAGCGCATCGTCTTTCTTGTTCGCCAGCAGGTAGGCGAAGCC
>CAJCJH010000069.1 GCA_903970615.1 Rhodospirillales bacterium | reverse complement strand
ATGCAGGGCTCGGCAACCGCGCCGCAGCGCTCGCCGATCAGCAACGCGCAATCCGCCTGCGTCCGGCCTCTGTCGATGCGATGGATGGCCCCATTTATGAGGAGGGCCTGGTTCGGCTACAGGCTCGTTTTGGCGATCGTGATGCCGCGTTCGAAGGCTTGCGGCATCTGCTGGCGACCAACTATGCGCCGCCGCCGCTGACAACTGCCACGCTGCGTGTCGATCCGGATTTCAAGTCACTGCATGACGATCCGCGCTGGGCGGTTTTGTTGAAGACATTCGACCGCCAGACCCCCACGACCGCGCCGCCATGAGCATCAAGCCCTCCTTCTTCGCCGAACTCCAGCGCCGCCACGTCTACAAGGTCGGCGCGATGTATGCCGTGGCCGGCTGGCTGCTGGTGCAGGTGATCACGCAGGTGTTTCCGATCTTCCACATCGCGGAGTCGATCCAGCGCGGACTTGTGGTGATGGTCGTCGCCGGCTTCCCGGTGGCGCTGATCCTGGCCTGGCTGTTCGACGTCACGCCGCAGGGCATTGTGCGCACGGACAGCTTGCAGGTATCGGCTGAAGCACCGGCGGCGCAGCGCGAGCGCCGTAGCATGGATCGCAAGCTCAACTACGTCCTGGCAAGCCTGCTGCTGATCGCCATGGGTTACGTTGTTCTCGATCACACGCTGTTGCGCCGCGCGGTCGGCGCCCAGGCCGCGGATGCGGCGCAGGATAAGTCCATCGCGGTGCTGCCGTTCGAGAACCTGTCCGACGACAAGTCCAACGGGTACTTTGCCGAGGGCATTCAGGACGAAATCCTTACCCGTCTGGCGAAGATCGGCGCGCTGAAAGTGATCTCGCGGACCTCGACCCAGCACTTCGCCAGCAGTCCGGACAATCTGCCGGAGATCGCCACCAAGCTCGGCGTCAGTGCGATCCTCGAAGGCAGCGTGCAACGCGCCGGTGAGACCGTTCACGTCAACGTGCAGCTGATCCGCGCTGCTACTGACGAGCACCTGTGGGCCGAGAGCTACAACCGCAAGCTCGACGACATCTTCGCCGTGCAGGGCGAGATCGCGCAGGCGGTGGCGGATACGCTCAGTGCCAAGCTGACCGGCGCGGAGAAGCAGCAGCTCGCACAGAAACCAACCTCCAATCCGCAGGCCTACGAGGCCTACCTGCGCGGGCTGGTGCACGAAGGCCGCTTGAACCAGTCCCAAGTCGATTTTCAGGACTGGGCATCGGCCTACGAAGACGCCGTGCGGCTCGATCCGGACTTCGCAGTGGCTTGGGCGCGCCTGTCGCGCGCCTACACCGAGTGGTATTTCGAAATCGATACCACGCCACAACGCCTGCAACTGGCCAAAGCCGCGCTTGATCAAGCCCTGCGCCTCGCGCCCGATGCGGCCGAGACTTGGGATGCGCTGGGGCTTTATCGCTATTGGGGCCTCGGCGACTACGACGCCGCTTTCGCGGCCTACAGCGAAGCCCTCAAGCGCAAGCCCAGTTCGAGTGGCGTTCTTTCTGCGATGGGTAACGTTCGCCGGCGTCAGGGTCATTGGGAAGAAGCGCTGGCCTTCCAGCAGCGCGCCGCTGCGCTCGATCCGCTCAACAGCCTGATCCAGTTCAACCTCGCGCTGACCTACCGCGCGCTACGCCGGTTTGATGACGCCCAGCGTGCGGTGGCCAGTGGGCTCGCAGCTAGCCCGAACGATTTGGCGTTGCTGGGCGAACGGATCTACACCGAGCAGGCACGCGGCGACCTGCATGCAGCGCACGCCTACGCCGAGCAGCTGCCGTTGAGCGCCCCGGACGCCGAGGCTCTCTCGAACCGATTCACTCAATGGATGTACGAGCGCGACTACGACCGAGTGGTCAGTGAGATCGGGCAGGTGCTGCAACATCGCGCGCAATTCGATCCGGACAGCCAGGGCCAACTGCTGTTCTTTCTCGGCGCCGCGGAAATTCTCGAAGGCAAGCGGGCCGAAGGCCGCAAGCACCTGCTGGAAGCGCGACGGATCGCCGAGGCGCAGCGTGCGGCCGGAAACACCAACCCTTTCGCAGCTATCGGTCTCGCACTGGTGAGCGCCTACCTCGACGATCCCGCGGCCGCCGAGCGCTACGCACAACTCGCCGATGACGGTCTGGCCAAGGACGCCTTTAGCTTGCCGCAAGCCCTCATGCCGCACGCCATCGTCAAGCTTCTGGCGGGTGACAAGCCGGGCGCGATCGCGCTGCTGGAGAAGGCGCAGTCTGCACCGATGGTCGCCGGTGCGTTCCCGGGCATTCTCCGCGTATCCCCGCAGTTCGACGCGCTGCGCGGCGATCCGGCGTTCGAGAAGCTGACGGTCGATCCCTTGCCCGTGGACAAGCAGCAGACGCCATGAGTGCTCCGATGGACAAGCCCTCGTTCTTCGCCGAACTCCAGTGCCGCCACGTCTACAAGATCGGAGCGAGGTATTGTCGCGCGCGGGTTGCTGTGCAGCGTTTGAAAACCGGTTCCTGAAAGCAGCGGGCAAATGCTGGAGTAACCGTTTCTCCGTGAGCGTTATCGATCGCATCAAAATGCCAGCGTTTCCGCTGTGGTTGAGCGCAACGTAAACTGTGCCTAAGGTATTCAGGGATTTGAGGCATGAGCGAGATCGAAGCACCGGCAAGGCCGCGGCGCAAAGGCCCGAAGAAGGGCATTTACCTGCTACCGAACCTGTTCACCACGGGCACGCTGTTCGGCGGCTTTTATGCAATCGTCTCGTCGATGAGCGGCCGCTTCAATCAGGCGGCGATCGGCATTCTGGTGGCGATGGTGATGGACGCGCTGGATGGCCGCATTGCGCGGCTGACCAACACCTCCACCGACTTCGGCAAGGAATACGATTCGCTGTGCGACATGGCGGCGTTCGGCATTGCGTCGAGTATCGTGGTCTATGCTTACAGCTTGCATTTCCTTAGCGATTACCACTGGCTTTACGGTCGGCTCGGCGGCGCGATCGCACTCACTTACGCGGCTTGCGCGGCCTTGCGGCTGGCGCGCTTCAACGTGCTGGCGGCGATTTCCGGCAGCAACAAGGATTTCTTCGGTTTGCCGAGTCCGGCAGCAGCGGCGGTAGTGGTGTTCTTCGTCTGGAGCGCGTCCGAATGGAATTACACCGGCGATGAAATGGTGTGGCCGGCGGCGATTCTCACACTCGGCAGCGCGCTGTTGATGGTCAGCAGCGTGCGCTACAACAGCTTCAAGAAAATCAATCTGCACACGCGCATGCGCTTCCTGCCGTTCGCGGCGGTGATCGGCTTGTTCTGGCTGGTTTCGCTCGATCCGCCGCGCATTTTGTTCGCCGGCTTTCTGGCCTACGCGCTATCGGGGCCGCTGATTGCGCTGTGGCATCGCTACCGCAGGTTCAAGCCTGCGCCGCCGCGCGCCTGACCGGTAAGCACTCATCGACCTTGATGAGACGGGTGCTGGTCGACGCTTGCGCGGGCCTCGGTATCCGGGCTGGCCTTTGTGGATTGCCGCGTTTGCGTACGGCTTATTGATGTGGTGGCCGCAAGCGCGCGCAGCAGAGTTCGATTTACGGCCGGCCATCGCCTGCTTCAATCGCGGCGACAATCTGTGTACGCAAAAGCTGCTGAACGAAGCGCAAGCCAGGAATCCGCAAAATGGCGAGATTGCCTATTACCTCGGCCGCGCCGCGCATCGGCGGCAGCAGTGGAGTGTTGCGGTGGAGCAATTGCAGCGTGCGGTGCAGCTGCAACCGGCGAACGCTGAATTCCATTTCCGGCTGGGGCTGTCCTTGTCGCGTTACATCGAGACGGTCGGAACATTCAGCAAGCCCGGCGTGGCGGATCGTATCCGTGAAAGTCTTAGCAAAGCGGTGGAGTTGAATCCGGATTTCATCGACGCGCGCGACGCACTGATGAAATACGATCTGGCCGCGCCGCTGTTTCTTGGCGGCAGCCTTGCCAAAGCGCGAGAGCAGGCGGCTGAAATCGCCAAGCGCAGTGCGGCGGACGGGCATATCGCGCTGGCAGAAATTGCCGACAGCCAGCATCAAACGCAAACGGCGATTGCGGAATATCAAGCGGCCATCGCGGCTGACGGCCTCAGCGAACACGATGCCCGCATCGCCTTGAGCGAGCTTTATCAGCGAGCCCAGCGCTATGACGATGCGTTTGAAGTGCTGCGGCCAATCCTGCTGAAAAACCCCGGCGAAATGCAGGCCAATTACGAATTCGGCAGCACGTCACTGGCCTGCACATGCCAGCTCGAAGAAGGCATTGCCGCGTTGAGAATCGCCAGCAAACAAGCGCGTACTGACGATGACGATCCGTTGCCGGCGACGGTACATCTGCGGCTCGGCGAGTTGTACCAAAAGGTCGATCGACCGGACGAGGCCCGCAGCGAATTCAAAACGGCGTTGCAGCTGGATGCGACGCTGGATGAAGCGCGCGAGGCTTTGCGGAAATCGCAGTGATGCTGCGCGGCGATGCTGCATTGTTCGCCATGCGAATCTTGGCAGGTGGCCGAGCATGATTTATAGTGCGCAGCATGCATGCAATCAGCAGCCAGCCGTTTCACTTCGCAGCCCGCACGGGCAGCGTGCTGCTGCTCACGCTTCGACTTCTGCCGTAGGGCAGACCACGAACTCGCCCGCACGGGGGCCAAACCGTGTTACCCAGTAACTGTTCCTCGATCCAGACCGGATGAATGCTCGTCTGGATTCAACTTCACGCTGGCCTTGGCCGGCGGATACAAAATTCTTGAGCGCGGTCGCAGGCCGCGCATCGGAGCAAAACCATGAGTATGTTGAAAGATCCCTCGAACAAATATCGCGCGTTCGCACCGGTGAAATTGTACGATCGCACCTGGCCGGATGCGGTGATTACGCGGCCGCCGGTGTGGTGCAGTGTGGATATGCGCGATGGTAATCAGGCCTTGATCGAGCCGATGGACCGCACGCGCAAGCTGCGCATGTTCCAGCAATTGCTGGCGATCGGCTTCAAGGAGATCGAAGTCGGATTCCCGGCGGCGTCGCAGATCGAGTTCGATTTCATCCGTCATCTGATCGAAAAAAATCTGATTCCGGACGGCGTGACGATCCAGGTACTGACGCAGGCGCGCGAGCCCCTGATCGAACGCAGCTTCGAGGCGGTGCGCGGTGCCAAGCGCGTGATCATGCACGTTTACAACGCCACTGCGCCAGTGATGCGCCGCGTGGTGTTCAAGCTGAGCCAGGACGAAGTGATTGCCGAACTGGCGGTGAAGCATGCGCGCGTGGTGAAAAAACTCGCTGAGCAGCAGCCGCAGACCGAGTGGACCTTGCAGTATTCGCCGGAGATGTTTTCCGGTACTGAGCTGGAATTTTCCAAGCGCATCGTCGATGCGGTGACCGAAGTCTGGCAGCCGACGCGCGAGCGGCCGTGCATCATCAATCTGCCATCGACAGTGGAACATTCCACGCCGAATATTTATGCGGACATGATCGAGTGGATGCACCGCAATCTGGCGCGGCGCGAGGCGATCGTACTGTCCGCACATCCGCATAACGATCGTGGCACTGGCACGGCTGCGGCTGAGCTTGCGATGATGGCGGGCGCGGATCGCGTGGAAGGCTGTTTGTTCGGCAATGGCGAGCGTACCGGCAATGTCGACATCGTCAATCTCGCGCTGAACATGTATACGCAGGGCGTCGATCCCGGCCTGGATTTTTCCAATATCGATGAAGTGCGGCGCTGTGTCGAGTTCTGCAATCAGCTGCCGGTGCATCCGCGCCATCCTTATGTCGGCGATCTCGTCTTCACCTCGTTTTCCGGCTCGCATCAGGATGCGATCAAGAAGGCCTTCGCGGCGCGCAAGGCCGGCGACATCTGGGAAATGCCTTATCTGCCGATCGATCCGCTCGACCTCGGCCGCAGCTACGAGGCCGTAATCCGCGTGAATTCGCAGAGCGGCAAGGGCGGCATCACCTATTTGCTGGAACAGGAATATGGATTGAATCTGCCGCGCCGCTTGCAGATCGAATTCAGCCAGATCGTGCAGGCCGCGATGGATGAGAGCGGCAAGGAAGTCACTGCCGAAGATATCTGGACGCTCTTTGAACGCGAGTATTTGCTCGGTCGCAAACCGTTCGATTATGTCGCGCATCATCTGGTCGAAGATTCGGCGCGCAAGTCGGTCGAGCTGACTGCGGATATCGTTCATGACGGCAAGCGCAGCACACTAGCCGGGCAGGGTAACGGGCCGATCGATGCTTTCGTTGCGGCCATCGCCGCGATCGCCGGCGTCTCCGTGAACGTGGTCGATTATCACGAGCATGCGATCGGCGCGGGTGCCGATGCGGCGGCGGTGACTTACATCGAACTCAAGGTCGGCGGCGAACACGGCGCGCCGGGCAAGACGCTGTTCGGCGTCGGCAAGGATGCGAACATCGTCACGGCGTCCTTGAAAGCGATTTTGTCGGCGCTGAATCGCGTGCTGCGATCTGCGCCGCCGCCAGTGCAGGCAAAGTCGGGTGGAATTGCGAAATCGTCCAAACCTAGAGACGCCGCGTTCGAGCCGACGCCCTGAGCGGTTGCGGCTTCGTTCAAGCTCGAATGCGCTGCCTCACATGACGTGCTGCAAACCGCGGCCGGTTGACCTGCCGGCCGCGCCATCGGCTAGAGTGATGCCATGAATGCTTCTCGTCGACGCAGCTATCTGGACGCACTCGGCATCGAACCCTGGCTGCCGCGCAATGCGCCGTCGCCGGAGTTGAGCACGCCAATGACGGCAACGACATCGACGATGGGTTATGCCGATGTGCCATCGTCAGCGCTATCCGCGCGCGAGCATGAGAGTGCTTCGTCCGCGTTCGCGGCATCGAAGCGCTCGTCGAATTCAATGTCGCATCCCGCAATCGAAATGGCCAAAGTGAAACTGCCCGCAGCAGGTGTTCCGGCGCGTGAAGTGCCGACCGATTGGGCGGGCTTGCAAAGCGCAGTAGGCGGCTGCACCGAGTGCAAGCTGTGCCGCACGCGCAACAACACGGTGTTCGGCGTGGGCTTGCAGGTGGCGTCTTTGCTGGTCGTCGGGGAAGGGCCGGGTGCGGATGAAGATGCGCAGGGCCTGCCGTTCGTGGGACGTGCCGGCAAGCTGCTCGATGAAATGTTGAAGGCGATCGGCCGTTCGCGGCATGAGTCCGCGGCGGAGAAATCGGTGTACATCGCCAATGTGGTCAAGTGCCGGCCGCCGGCGAACCGCGATCCGGAAAACGATGAGGTGGAAGCCTGCCGGCCATATCTGGATCAGCAGATTCGCCTGATCCAGCCGAAGTTGATCGTAGCGCTCGGCCGCATCGCCGCGCAGCGTTTGCTATCCACCGACGAACCGCTTTCCAAGCTGCGCGGTTCGACTTTTCACTATGGCCCGGAACGCACTCCGGTCATCATCACTTATCACCCGGCGTATCTGCTGCGCAGTCCCGGCGAGAAGGCCAAGAGCTGGTCTGATCTGAAACGTGTGCATCAGTTCCTGCACGGCTGAAGTGCGCGGCTCGCGCGTTCGCCCAGCTTCATTCAAACGCTGAATCCAGGTCCTCGTGAGCGCGCAACCGCAAGCCGATCTGCGTCCCAGCCTGCGCATCCTGCCGCTACATCCGGACTGGCTGCCGCAGGTGCTGGAAATCGAACGCCGCGCGTATGAATTTCCATGGAGCGAGAATATTTTTCGGGACTGCATCAAGGCTGGTTACAGCGCCTGGGTGTTGAGCGACGCGCGCGAGGCGGTGAACGGCTACGCCTTCATGAGCATGGCGGCCGGCGAATCGCATGTGCTGAATCTGTGCGTGGACGATGCCTATCGGCAGCGTGGTTATGGCCGTTTGATGTTGCTGCATCTGATGCGGATTGCGCGCGCGGCGAACATGACTATCGTACTGCTGGAAGTGCGCCGCTCGAACAAGGCCGCACTCAAACTTTATGAGTCCGAAGGCTTCCAGCGGCTCGGCCTGCGCAAAGGCTATTACCCGGCGAAAGAGGGACGCGAAGATGCATTCGTACTGGGTTACGACATCGTTTGAGCTTCATCGCAGCGCAATAACGCTGCATGATTCTCGACATTGATGGATTCATCAGACAAAGGAACTGACGTGACTTCCAAACGATCGTCGCAACTGGCCTGGGCGCTTACGGCCTGGGCCAATCACGGGTTTGCGACGACCGTGCTGGTCGGCTTCTTTCCGATTTTTTTCGACAAGTATTGGGCCAAGGATTTGCCCGGCACCACGTCTACCTTCTACCTCGGCGTATCGAACTCCGCTGCCAGTTTCGCGGTAATGCTGCTGGCGCCCTGGCTCGGCGCACTGGCCGATCGCCGCGGTCAGAAAAAATTATGGCTCGGCATTTTCACTTTGATCGGCGTAGTCGCAACCGCAGCTTTGGCGGCGATCGGCGAAGACGCCTGGCCGTGGGCGCTCGCGGTTTTCGCCATCGCGTCGATCGGTTTTTTCGGCGGCTCCTCGTTTCAGGACGCCTTGATCGTGCAGGTTGCCGAACCGCAGGAAGCCAATCGGGTTTCCGCGTTCGGCTTCGCGCTCGGCTATCTCGGCGGCGGACTGCTGTTCCTGTTCAATGTGCTGATGGTGTTGTATCCAGCGAAGTTCGGCCTGGCCGACGCGACCGCGGCAACGAAGCTGTCGTTCATCGATGTCGCGGTCTGGTGGGCGCTGTTTTCGCTACCGGTGTTCTGGCAGGTCAAGGAAGCCGCACCGGTTGCCGAGTCCACCGGCTGGCGCGAATTATGGAACACCTTGAAGAAGGTTTTGCAGAACAAGCCGGTGCTGAATTTCCTGCTGGCGTACTGGCTTTATATCGATGCGATCGGCACCTTGCAGCAGATGGCGGTGGACTTCGGCGCCAAGCTCGGCTTCTCGACTTCTGCCTTGATTCAAGCACTATTGCTGGTGCAATTCGTCGCGTTTCCATCGGCGATCGCCTTCGGCCGTCTGGGTGATCGCATCGGCACCAAGCGCGCGATTTATCTGGGGCTGGCGGTGTTCGTGTGCGTCACCGTGTGGGCCTACACGATGCAGACCGAGCGCCAGTTTTACTGGATGGCCGCGATCGTCGGCACCGTGCAAGGCGGCGTGCAGGCTCTGTCGCGTTCGTATTTTTCGCGGCTGATTCCGCGCGAGCGCTCGGGCGAATATTTCGGCTTTTACAACATGCTCGGCAAATTCGCGGCGGTGCTCGGGCCGCTGGTGCTCGGCGTGGTCGCCATCGCTACCGGCAATCAGCGCCTGTCGATTCTGGTGCTCGCGGTGTTTTTCATCGGCGGCGCGATACTGCTCACGCGGGTGCGCGAGCCTGCGGAAAAATCAGCCTGAAACGATTGGCTTGAATAGCGCGCTTATCGCGGCACGGATGGATGGTCGCGTTGAAATTCGAGACCAAACAATTTCACCGGTGCGGAACTTTCCGACAAAGCGATCGTTCGCTCGAAAGTCATGCCGAGCTTTTGCAGCAGCCGGATCGATCGATGGTTGTCCGGCGCGGTGATCGCCACGACTTTGCGTAAACCTGCGCTGGCGTGTGCGTAGTCGAGCGTCGCTGCCGCCGCTTCAAAGGCATAGCCGGCGCCGCAGAATTCCGGCAGAAACGCGAAGCCGATATCGACATCGGCCAGCGTGTCGCGTTTGATCAAGCCGCAGATGCCGATCGGTGTTTCATCGAACTCGCTAACGGCTTTCAGACTCGCCCGATACAGGCCGAAACCGCTGCGCTGATAACTCGCCATCGGGCCTTGCTCGAGGTAGCGGCGCGCTTGGTCGAGCGTATGCACGTGCTTGTCGCCGATGAAGCGCAGCCAGGTTGGCTGGTTCAGCAGATTGAGGATGAAGCCGGCATCGGAAACGACGAGCGGGCGCAGCCGCAATCGCCGGGTTTCGATCATTGCTCTGGCATCGATCAGGCGGGTAGCGCGCGCTCGAATAGTTCCAAGGTGCGTTTGCGCGCCAGCTTCGCATCTTCGAGATCGGAATCCGGCCGGCCGTCGTTGTTGAAACCGTGGCCGGAATTTTCGTAGATGTACACCGGCAGGCCGTGATGCGCGGCTTCAATCTTGGCCTTGGCTTCGTCAGCTGGAATGTAGCTGTCCTTGCGGCCGAAGTGGCAGATTACCGGGCATTTGAGCGATAATTCCGCGGCAGCCGGAACGCCGCTGCCGTAATAGCTGGCGGCTGCGGCGAGGCCATCAAGCTGGCTCGCCGCTTTCCACGCCAGCGTGCCGCCGTAGCAATAACCGGTGATGAAAACAGGGCCACGCGGTTTCAGGAATTCGACACAGGCTGCGATATCGGCCAGCGCATCGTCCGGTTTGGCTTTATCCATCATCGCAAACGCGGCCTTGAAACCGGCTTCGTCATGCGCGGCGAGGAAGCCCGGTTGCAGACGATCGAACAGCGATGGCGCAAGCAC
Organism: Rhodospirillales bacterium; assembly: GCA_903970615.1. Lineage (GTDB taxonomy): Bacteria > Pseudomonadota > Gammaproteobacteria > Nevskiales > Nevskiaceae > Nevskia. The sequence goes on along the minus strand of CAJCJH010000069.1, from coordinate 2,037 downwards.
CTCGAACCCGAGTTTGGCCCAGCGCTGTACATCGGCCTGCACATATTCATCGAGGCCGAAAATTTCCTGCAGCACGATGATGCTGCCGCGATGCTTGCCTTCGGCCTGCGCATGCAAGGCGCCGAATTCAAAGTGGTCGGCGGAGGTGGATTTGATCTGGATCATCGTAGCCATGTTCGGGAGATTCTCTTGCGGTGGATGTGTAGGAAAAGACCAAGCGTGGTAACCACCACGGTTTGCGGTTACGTTCAAAGACCGCGATCGCGGTGACGATTCGCATCGGCGATGTAAGCTTGCAGTCGATTTTAATTCAGCATCAAGTTTCGATGGCAAGTCTGGTAACGAATCCGATCATGAATCAATCTGTCGCTACTGGAGATGCTACCGGGCTTTCGCTGCGCAAGGCGACTGCTGCGGACCTGCGCGAAGTGCTGCGGCTGTATGCGCAACCGGATTTTTACGATGGCGTCGTGCCCAGCGAGTCCGAGGCTTTGGTGGTGTTCGAGCGCATGGCGGCGTATCCGGACTACGTGTTGTACGTGGCTGAATGCGACGGCGCAGTGGTCGGCACATTCGCATTATTGGTGATGGACAACATCGGCCACATGGGCACGCCATCCGCGGTGATCGAAGACGTTGCGGTCGATCCTGCTTTGCATGGCGCGGGCATCGGTCGCTGGCTGATGGCGCAGGCGCTGGAAATCAGCCGCGCGAAGGGCTGTTACAAGCTGGTGCTGTCGTCCAATGTAAAGCGCGAAAAAGCCCATGCCTTTTATGACGCGCTGGATTTTGAAAGGCATGGCTACAGCTTCCGCATCCATCTGACTTGAACCTCCGCATGCGGCTGGCGATACGCAGAAATCGCTCTGGATTTGCGTATTTGCTGGCGAGCAAGACTGCGGACGCCGTTCTGGCTATAACCAGGCCGACGTAAAACTTAATCGCCACCGAAAATTTCGGCGAGAACATTCCAAATCGGACAAGCATATTTTTGTTGCGGCATCTTTACAGTCGCCAGCATGGATATATTAAAATACGCTTAAATGAATCGTCCCTCTTTGCAGCGCCCGTGGGACGCGCGCTTGGCGCGCTGGATGATCGCGCCGCTCATCCACACCACCATCAGCCCGAACAGCTTGACCACCGCGCGTCTGCTGGTGGGCTTGTTGGCGGTCGCGGCGTTCGCGGCCGGCAACTATCTATGGACCAATATAGCAGCGCTGCTGGTGATCGTTTCCAATGTGCTCGATCACACCGATGGCGAGCTGGCGCGGGCGACCGGCAAGACCAGTCGCTTCGGCCATATCTACGATCTTTCCTGCGACGCGCTGATTCACGTTTTGCTGTTTATCGGCATCGGCTTCGGTTTGCGCAGCGGCCCGCTGGGCCATTGGGCGGTAACGCTGGGCATCATCAGCGGCTGCGCGGTGACGATGATTTTCTGGCTGCGTCTGCGCATCGAGAATCAACTCGGCAAGGCTGGTGTGCGGCAGCCTTCGTTCGGTGGTTTTGAAGCCGAAGACGTGTTGTATCTGATCCCGCTGGTCACGCTCACTGGCGGCCTGCAAACTTTTCTTTCTCTCGCCGCGGTCGGCGCGCCGGCTTTCCTGCTGTGGGTCGTGTTTGAATCGATCCGCCTGCTGCCAGCGAAATATAACTCGCAGAACACATGAGCAGCGAAGTGCCGTTGCGCGGCAGCCCGATCAAACCGCATTCAGGCTCGCAGCGTTCCAGTTCGTCAAATTCGGTGACGGATTTCGTCGCCGATCGGCGTCGTGCGGAGAGCGCCAGTCAAGCCGCGACCGAGCTGAAAAATTCGGTGCTGGGTACGCGGCTCGATCACTTCGATCCGGCCAAGGCGCGCCAGCGTTATCTCGATCAGGGCGAGTTTTTGTGGATCGAAGATTTCCTGCCGGCGTCGGTGCAGCAGGCCTTGCTGGATGCGACTCAGGCGTCGCGCGGCGAGCTCAATCGCAACTATATTCCGGGCCATAAAAAAGGTGGTAGCGTCAGCCGGCATACGATCGATCGGCTCCC
>CAJCJH010000068.1 GCA_903970615.1 Rhodospirillales bacterium | reverse complement strand
ATCACGCCTGGCGCGGCGAGACCGCCGAAGCAGGCTACTACGCGGACGTGCCCGGCTTCTGCAAGGCCGCCTCGCTGGACGATATCCGCAAGCACGGCCATGTGCTCACGCCAGGACGTTACGTCGGCGCGGAAGTGCCATCAAGACGATGCCGGCGAGCACCGACATCGAACGCCGCGACCGGGCGATCGTCGCCTTCACCCTGCTAACGGGTGCGCGAGATAGGGCGATCGTATCAGCCAAGCTCAAGCATGTGGACCTAATCGCTTGCAGCTTCTTTCAGGATGCGCGCGAAGTGCGAACAAAGTTCAGCAAGACGTTCACGACGTTTTTCTTTCCGGTCGGTGACGAGATTCGAAACATTGTTGCGGAATGGCTGACCTACCTTCGGCAGGATCGGCTATATGGCAATGACGATCCGTTGTTTCCCAAGACGCGCATGACGATGGGCGAGACCAAGCGGTTCGAGCACGTCGAGTTGAGCCGCGAGCATTGGGCGAATGCGACTCCGGTTCGCTCGATATTTCGGTCCGCATTCGAGGCGGCCGGACTGCCGTACTTCAATCCGCATAGCCTGCGGAATACGCTTGCCTTGCTTGGACAGCGGCTTTGCCTCACCCCGGAGCAGTTGAAGGCTTGGAGTCAGAATCTCGGGCATGAAGCGGTACTGACCACCTTCGCGTCGTACGGCACCGTTGCTGATTCGCGGCAGGGCGAGGTGATCCGCGCTCTTGGATTGCCGAAGCTGTCGGCGGAGTCGGCATCGATGGAGCGTCTGCCGATGGAACTGTTGCTGAAGGAGATCGCGCGGCGAGTGCCTGCTATCGGATAGCCGCGCCGTGGGGTTACTCCAATGCCAAACGGCGCAGTGCTAGGCGCCGCGCTGATAAACGGCAATCTGAAAAACGAAGCTATGTGGGGAGGCAGGTTTCGTAAAAGCGGATAAGAATGCGGATAAGCAATGTAATATCTTGTATAAAAAATCATATGAAACAACATTTAACATCGTTAGTTCGATAGTGTCCCCGCCATCAAGATGTTCAAAGGCATCAGCGATATCTGTGCAGCCTATCGGCGAGGCTGCGATACGGCGATTGCTTCGCTTTGTGCGTGGTCACTGCCAAAGCGCTTTGTCCCAAGCTAGACTCGAAAATCTGGAAGGATTAAGACATGACTTCGCCGATCTTGCTGGGACCTGACTTGTTGGCGATGCCGCCGATCGATGCGGTTTTCGATAGCGCGGTCGGGAAGATTGCGACCACCGTCTACCTAACGCTGGCCTTGGCGCTGTTTGCGTGGGGAATGAAGCAAGCGCAGAAGCGGCTCATCATTGCCGCAATGCTGTTCGGCGGCGCCATTACTTCCAGCATCGAACCCTTGCTTGATGTCGTTACCGGCGCACTGCATCCCATCGTTGGGCAAGATGCGATGTTCACATTGATGGGGCGCAGCATTCCTTTATGGGTAGTCGTGTGCTATGCAATTTATTACGGCGGATTCGGCTCGCTCAATCTCATCGCGTTTATCAAGGGAGTCAGTCGTCGCGGTGTCTGGTTGTGGTTCCTGGCGCCGTTGTTCGGCGACGTGTTGTGGGAAGAAGTGATGCTGCACTACAAGCTTTATTATTACTACGGCAATCAACCGTTCGTGTTGATCAAATTTCCCCTGTATCAGCCTGCCGGCAATTCGACCGGCGAATTGCTCGGCGTGACCGCGCTGTTTTTTCTGCGCCCTTGCCTCACCAGCGCATGGCGATGGTTCCTGGCCGCCGCAGTAGTGATGCCAATCGCTGGTGTGATGGGATTCAACGGCGTTTGCTGGCCCGGATTTTATGCCGTCCACTCCACTTGGCCCGCGTCGCTGGTGCAGCTTTGTGGGCTGCTGACCTGGTGCCTGGCCGCGCTGATGGTGTACGTCGTGTCTTTGCTCGTCGGCGTCGATTCGCCGCTGCGCAAAGAGGGCAGGCTGACGCTATCTTGAGGTGTGACAAAGACTGCGCAATTTTAAGCTGGCATCGTCAGGCTCTGCCGCTGGATTCCCTTGATCGACAATGCGGCCATGACCAGCAACCACACGACAAACAAAACGAAACGACCATGTACGGAATCTGCCGCATGAGCGATCCGGAAAATCGAAATACTCGCGTTGAGCCGGGCAAAATTCGCCAGGGCTCTGCGCAAAAACAATACTTCAGGGGTCGTACCGGGATATGTCCTGCGTATCCAGTCGATACCGGCTTAGGAACGGCGAAAAGCGCCGTCTTTTCTATTGCGAAGCGAACTGGCCTACTTCAATCGGTAAACACGTCAACAAGCGATTTTCCGTTTCGACCTACGGTTACAAATCCGATTGGCCTCTCAATCCGAGTTGGGTTCGTGATCTCGGTTTTAGGCGGTAAACCGGCACATAGTGCAGATTTGTGCAAAGCCGCTGGCTAGCCGCGTTCTACCGCTGGCCGCTAGTCCGAAGCTTGGTCGAGAATGCTCATAATGATTGGAGAGCATCGATAGCCGCAGATGCAAAAAAGATAGCAGCAGATACAGAAAAGCATGTCTCGGCTAGCCATTCGGGTAAGGCGTAAGCAGGCATCTCGAACAAACCTTGCGTGACAAGGCAATAGGGGAAGTATTCGGCTGGGTCTCCGCCATTAAATAAGGCTCCAACCGCGCCTGCATTTCAATGCCTGGAATCCTCTCGCAGCTTCGATTCCAAAGCCTTGGTTGCGGTGATGTCGACGAAGGTGATCACGGCGCCGTCGATGACGTTGTCGAGGCGACGGTAGGGCATGATGCGTACGGAGAACCAGCGCTCGTCGCTGCTGCGAATCTGCTTTTCGGAAAAGATCAGCGTGCGCACGGTTTCATCGACATCCTCGTGCAGTGAGGGATATTGCAGGCTGCTGGTGAGATCGCTGAGCGGCCGGCCGACGTCGCTTTCCCGCAGGTTGATGATCTTCGATGCGCGGTCGGTATAGCGCCGGACATTCAGATCCTTGTCCAGGAACAGCATGGCGATGTCGGTGCTGTTGAGTAGGTTTTTCATGTCGCTCTGGGCCAGCGCGAGATCGTCGAGTTTGGTTTGCATCTCGGCGTTGATGGTTTGCAGTTCTTCGTTCATCGATTGCATTTCTTCCTTCGATGAGGTGAGTTCCTCGTTGGTCGATTGCAATTCTTCATTGGTCGATTGCAACTCTTCGTTGGCGGATTGCAATTCTTCGCCCGATGCCTGTGTTTCTTCGCGCAAGGCCTGGATTTCATCGAGACGCTGTTGTAGTTCGGCGGCAAGCAGAGCTTCCGCTGCGCCTTTGGTTTTTCGCAGTCTGCGGCTTGGCGCGGCTACTGCAACATCGCGGAAAACGACCATGAACATGCCACGCAAGGCGAGCGGTTCCAGCAGCGCGTGTACGCTGACATCAACCCGCTGCGAACCAGCAGGTGATGGTATCCGCAGACCGCGCAACTGCACCGGGTCGATTTGCGCGGCAGCCTGTTTCAAGGCGCTTGCCAGCGGTTCGCGCAGGCCTTCCCGAACCATCGCATGGAAATTCCAGTTGGCTTTGCCGGCAGCGGGTTCGAGATATTTGCCGGTGTGCCCGCTGATATAAACGATGTCGCCCGAGCTGTTGACGACGACCGCCGGCGGCGCGTGCACTTGCAGCAAGAGACGATCGGCGGCGGCTTGCAGATTGTCTGCATTCGGCTTGCTTGGCGTGGAAGTCGGCACCGGTAATTCCTTTGTCGTTTGGGAGAGCGGACGCAGCGACTGCGCCAGGAATTCCTGCACGCCGGCGGCATTGTCTTCACGCGAATATAGCCGCAGCTTGGAATCCGCGGGACTGAACAGACGATTGAATCGACCGACCGTTTCTGCGCTGCCGAGCAGCAGCACGCCGCCGGGTTGCAGGCTGTAATGGAATAGCGGCAGCAGCCTGCTTTGCAGCTGGCTGTCGAAATAGATCATCAAATTACGGCAAGACAGCAGGTCCAGTTTAGTGAAAGGCGGATCGAAAATCACATCGTGCTGCGCGAACAGCACGCTGTCGCGGATGCGTTTGTCGATACGATAGAAGCCATCGTGCATGGTGAAAAAACGCGCCAGCCGTCGGGGCGATACCTCGGCGCTGATCGAAGGTGGGTATTGCGCGCGGCGCGCGATTGCGATGGCATCCGCGCTTAAATCCGAGGCAAAAATTTGCAGACTGCGGTCGCGGTGTTGCGGCAGCCGATCCAGCACTTCGGCAAAGATCATGGCCAGCGAATAAGCCTCTTCGCCGGTGGAGCAGCCAACGACCCAGGCGCGCAGCTTTTTCGTGGTCGATTGCCGCATCAGCAGTTCGGGCAGGGTCACGTCGGCGAGTTGCTGCCAGACTGCAGCATCCCGAAAGAAGCGGGTGACGCCGATCAGGAATTCCTTGAATAGCAAATCGATTTCCTGCGGATTCGTGCGCAGGAAATCTGCATACATCGCCAGTGTCTCGATCGAATGAATCGCGCGGCGCCGCTCGATGCGGCGCTGCAGGGTGCTGGGTTTATAGAGCGAGAAATCGTGTTTGGTCCGTTGCCGCAGCAAGGCAAAAATACGTCGCAGTGAATCGGCCGAGTATTCATCTGGCGAACTGGCGATTTCCGCGATCGGCGCGGCTGCTTCGCCGGCCCGGTCGATATAGGACCGAATGCGCGCGGGCAGTTCCGCCGCTGGCGCCACGATGTCGGCGCCAGCGGCGGCGATGGCGTTTTTGGGCATCGAATCGAACTGTGCCGACTCAGGCTGCTGCACCACCGCCAGACCACCGGCCGACTTGATCGCCTGCAAACCCAGGGCACCATCGGCGCCCATGCCGGATAAAACCACGGCGATCGCGCGCTCGCGCTGATCGCGCGCCAGCGACTGGAACAGCCGATTGATCGGCAGCCGGATGCCGCGCGTCGGAGTAGGCGCTTCTGATTTCAGGAGGCCATTGACGACGCTGAGTTCGCGGTTCGGCGCGATCACATAAATGCAATCGGGTTCGATGCGCGTCGAAGCTCCAGGCTCGATCACTGGAATGGCTGCGACGCGCTGCAGTAAATCCGCTAACAGCGATTTCTCCGCAGGGTCGAGGTGCTGCACGACGATGTAAGCCAGGCCGCTCGCGGGTGCAACTTGCTCGAAGAATTGCGCCAGCGCTGCCAAGCCGCCGGCCGAGGCACCGATGCCGACGATGCGCATCGCAGCGGTCACGCTTGGGAATGGATTGGCGACAGGACCATACGCCAGTATGAACTGCGTGCGAACCGGCGATCGATCGCTGGCCGGGCGGCTGCTTCAGCCAGTCAATCAAGCGACCTGTAAGCGGCGACTCAATGGCTGATTTCGTGAAAAACCATCATCAGGGAATTATCCGAAGTGGGCGGCGCGGTGGCCACTATCTGGAACCGCCGGATGATGCTGCCGCTGTTGATTTCCACTTCGCAGTTTTCTCTGGCTCCGCTGATGGCAAGTCGCTTCAACATCAAGGCTAGCGTCAAGCGGCTGGCAGCGCTGACCAGGCTGGAGATACGCCGGCCGTTCAGGGCCATCGGTTCGACGCCGAATACATCGCCCGCCGCCAGATTGGCTTCAAGGATTTTGCCATCGCGTGCCAGCGCGCAATAACCGAACGGGGCGAAATTGAAACGCTCCAGATAAAGTTCCAGCGCAAAGCTCAGATCATTGCGGTTTTGTTCCAGCTGCTCCTGTTGCAGATCGAACTCCACTTGATGCACCTGCAGTTCGTGCAACAGCTTGTGCGCGGCGCTGGCCTGTGCAGGATCGAAAACCATGTTGTGCAAGACGTTCAAGGCTTCCAGGCTGGTCGATTCGATTCTGGTTTTCGGAGCCGTGCCCATGCGCAGGCGGGTTTCAGCCTGATGGCGCAAAGTCAGCCACGGGTTGATTCTGTCAATGTATGCGGGCATTGCAGGCTCTTCGCTATTTCGCCGGTATCCAGCGGACGAAGTATAGTGATTCGAAAGGTGGCCGTAGTTGCAGGATTCGACTGTTTGCCCAGGGCCCGGAAGCGTGTTTTACAAAGCCGCAGATATGCGGGACGAAAAGCGGTGCAGACTGACCGTGAGCAGATATCGGCGGCGACCTGACTGGCATTTCATCGAACCCGAAGCTTCAGCAGGTCGGGTCAAGTTCGACGCCCGATAAATCGTGAATCAGTCGTTAAGCCTCATCTCATAAATCCCATCGATCATGACATCGAACATCAAGTCGATCATCACTTATCCGTTTCGGAGACTCATCATGAACAGCTGGTGCAGAGCAGGACTCTTATGTGCCGCAGCCATCGCCGCCAGTGGTTGCGCGCATCGCCCGCCCGACGATCCGGCCGACCCACTGGAACCGATGAACCGCGCCATCTTCAAGGTCAACGACAAAGCCGACCAATACGTGTTTCATCCGGTCGCCAAAGGCTATGTCTACGTCACGCCCTCGTTCGTGCAGAAAGGTATCAGCAACTTCTTCAACAATCTGGGCGAGCCGAAAACCATCGTCAACGATGTGTTGCAGGCAAAATTCCGCAAAAGCGCCGCCGCGCTCTGGCGATTCGCCATCAACACCACCGCAGGTGTCGGCGGATTCATCGATGTAGCGACGATGGCCGGCGTCGAGCGCCAGCCCGCCGACTTCGGCCTGACGCTGGGCTATTGGGGCGTTCCGGAAGGCTGGTATCTGGTACTGCCATTTTTCGGCCCGAGCGATGCACGCGACACGGTAGGACGAGGCGGCGATTTCTTCATCGGCTACGGCTACTATCTGCCCGGCCGTTATGACGTCGAATCGTTTTCCGCCACCGGCGTCGACGCCATCAACACCCGCGCCAACCTGCTGTCGGCGGATGGTCTGCTGAATTCGCAGTTCGACAAATACCTGTTCCTGCGTACCGCTTTCCTGCAACGCCGGCAAGCCTTGATCTACGACGGCAATCCACCGCCGGAAATGGATATGCCGATGGACGATGCGCCGGATGATGGCAGCGCCAAGACCGGTAAGTCGGGGCGTTGATAAGGCGTCGATGGATGGCTTTGACTCAACAGGGCATCGATCGTCGGATTGAAGCGGGCGCAGCGATCTGTGCGTCGAGTCGCGCCGGTCTTCGCCGTATTCCACGATATGCAGTGAAGTTTTCGGGAATCTCCGAAGCGTATGCGATGCGGCGCAGTCTGATTGATGGCGGCCCTGTTAGCATCTCGCCTCCAACTATTTATCCTGCCGCCCGACACGCCTATGACCACACTATTCGACCCGATCAAACTTGGCCCGCTGACCTGCCCGAACCGCATCTGGATGGCGCCGCTGACGCGCGGCCGCGCCACCCGCGAGCATGTTCCGACCGAACTAATGGTGCGCTATTACGCGCAGCGCGCCTCGGCGGGATTGATCATCTCGGAGGCGACCGGAATCAGCGTCGAAGGCAGCGGCTGGCCCTACGCGGGCGGTCTCTGGGGGCAGGAGCATGTGCAGCAGTGGCGCAAGGTGACCGACGCCGTTCACGCCGCGGGCGGGCGCATTTTCGCCCAGCTTTGGCACATGGGCCGCATCGTTCATCCTTCCCTGCATGGCGTTCAGCCGGTTTCCGCCAGCGCTACCACCGCGCCCGGCAGCGCCCACACTTACGAGGGCAAGCAGCCTTATGTTGAGGCGCGGCCGCTGGCGATCAATGAGATTCCCCGGCTGATCGGCGATTACGTGAGCGCCGCCTGCAATGCAATCGACGCCGGCTTCGACGGCGTGCAGCTGCATGCCGCCAATGGTTATCTGATCGACCAGTTCCTGCGCGACGGCAGCAACCATCGCACCGATGCCTACGGTGGCCCGATCGAAAACCGGATACGCCTGCTGCGCGAAGTCACGCAGGCTTTGATCGATACCGTCGGTGCGAATCGCACCGCGGTTCGCTTGTCGCCGAACGGTGATTCGCAGGGTGTGGACGATAGCCGCCAGGCCGAGCTTTTTACGGCGGCGGCAGCGATGCTGGATGCACTCGGCATCGTCTTTCTGGAACTGCGCGAACCCGGACCGGACGGCACTTTCGGCAAGTCCGATCGGCCGCCGGTGGCGCCGCTGATCCGCAAGGTTTTCAAGGGCCGCCTGGTGCTGAATTCGGATTACGATTTCGCGCGCGGCCAAGCGGCACTCGCCGCAGGCGCTGCGGATGCCATCGCCTACGGCCGAAAATTCCTGGCGAATCCCGATCTGCCGTATCGTTTTCAGCAAGGCATTGCGCTGAATGCCGACGATCAAAAGACCTGGTATTCGCAAGGCGCCGAGGGTTACATCACCTATCCCGCAGCCTCGGCCTGATTTCGATAGCCTGCTTGAAGTGCATTCGCCCGGTTATCGCTTGCATGGCTGATACCGATTCCACAATGAGAAAATTGCCGGGCATTTCAGTTGCCCGGCGCTGCGGTGCCGGGGCAAAATTGCGGCTCAAAAAAAAGGCCACTCGGTTAGAGCGGCCTTGAAAGATCCCGGTGCGGGATCTGGAGGAGAGGGTGGAAGCGGGATTCAGAGAACCCACACACTTCTTGACTACATTGATATTAAAACCTGATTGCTGCGTTGCAACAACTGAAATCTTCTGAGCAGATTGATTAGAAAAACTAAATTAAAGGCCGCCAGGTTGCCATGAAAGCTGCAAGCTGCCGATGCCCACGCAGTCATGGACGTGTAAAAATCCTCGGCGACGGCTTCATTCACTGGACGAACCTTTCATGATTTTCCGCAGCCTGCATTCCATGTCATGCCTGGCGGCACTGGTGCTGATGACGGCGCTCGTCACTGCTTGCAGCAGCAAGCCACCGCCGAATCCGAATCCGCGTGCCGCGGTGCCGCTGGTTCTGGCGCCGGAGGTGGACTTGCAACGCTACGTCGGGCGCTGGTTCGTGATCGCCAATATTCCGTATTCCGCCGAGCGCGGTTACGTCGGCAGCTATGACGAATATCAGCTGCTGCCGGATGATGGCGGCGTCAGCGATTCCTACTTCGGCCACAAGCAGCGATTTGAGGCGCCGCTCAAGCAGAAGAAACTCAAGGTTCAAATCCTGCCGGGAAGCCACAATGCGGTCTGGCGCGCGTCGCCGTTCTGGCCGCTGTTCTACAACTTTATGATCCTCTATGTCGACCCCGATTATCGCTTCGCGCTGCTGGGTTTTCCGACCAAGGAAGTCGGTTGGGTATTGGCGCGGTCGCCCGAGATCAGCGATGCCGATTATCAGACGTTGCTTGGAAAATTCGACGATCAGGGCTATGACATCTCGCGTTTCAAGCGCGTGCCGCAAACGCCGGATCAGTTGGGCAAGCCCGGCTTTCAGACGCCCTGAAAGGCTTTTCCACGGCGTGAACGTGCGCCGGGAAAATTTCTGGCGGCATGAAACGCGACAAATCACGGCATAAACACGATACAAAACTCATCGAGCAAACCGATCATGGGTTGAATTGACTGCTTTGCTGATGGACTGCTGCGTCGTTTTCAACGAACCGTCCAGCGCGTCACCATTTTCGCCAGCGTGGGACCGATCAGCATCACCAGCATGAATCGCGCGGTCTGCATCGCCATCACGAACGGCAGGTCCACCTTCGATGCGGCCGCGATGATCGCCACCGTGTCAGCGCCGCCGGGGCTGGTGGCGAGATAGGCGGTGAGCGCATCGATGCCAGCGCTCACATGCAGCAGCCAGGCCAAGCCGCCGCAGAGCGCGATCAAGGTCAGCGTCGACAACAATATCTGCGGAAAAACGCGCGCGGCGTACAGCACGATTTCGCGGGTGAATCGTAAACCGATCGCCCAGCCGACCAGCGCGTAACAGCCCGCCATCAGCCACGGCGGCAAGGTGATGGCGACGAGCCCGCTGCCGGACAGCACGATGCCCATCGCCAGCGGAATCAGCAAAGGGCCAGCGGCGATCCGGGATTTGGCACCGGCGAACGCGCCGATCCCGGCCAGCGCCAGCGTCTCGCAGAAAGGCTGGGCATCGACTCGCGGAAACCAGGTTATCGCTATGCTGCTGGCAGTAGCGCCGTGCGCCACCCAAAGCCGCGAGACGATCGAAGCCACCAGCGCCACCAGCATGACGCGCAGGAACTGCATGAAGGCCACCAGTCGCGGGTCGCCGCCGAAGCCTTCCGACATCAGCATCATCACACCAGCCGCACCGGGTGCCGAACCCCACACCGCGGTGCTGCCCGGCAGCACTTTCCAGCGCGCAAGCAGCACGCCCAGCGTGGTGCTGAAAACCAGTACCGCGCAAACACCGACGAGAAATAGCGGCCATTGCCGGAGTATGGTCAGCAGGATAGCGGGGCCGATGCTGCGCGCAACCAGGCAGCCGATCAGCCCTTGCGCAAAAATACACGGCCAGCGCGGCACGGTCAGTTCGCCTTCAAACGAAGCCACCAGGATCGCGGCCGCCATACTGCCCAGCAGCAGCGCGGCGGGCAGGTGGACGAGCTCGAGCGGGACGATCAACGCCAGCGACGCGGCCAGCAGCACGCTCCACTTCAGCAACGCGGACTGGTCGCGCAAGCTGGGAGCGGTTCCGCGGTTGGCTGGGTTCATGATTCCGCTCTGCTCAAGTATTTACGTCGAGTTCCGCGCGCCCGCAGGCTGCGGCCGACGGGTCATTTCAGTTAGTTGCCCGCTTTTTCCGCGAGTATTTGCGGGCCGCCAAAGCGGGCTGAAGTAGACCGATCTTGAATTTCTATCTGCGAACAGTATCGAATTTCAAGCGAAAAAAAGCCCGACGGGTCGGGGGGAGCCGTCGGGCCAAGAGTTCCGGCCATTTGGGGGAGCCGGACGACCCGCCGAAGGGATTACGGCGGATGTGAATGTTGAGTCAGTAATCAGCATTCACCGGCGTAGATGCTACCGTGTTTCGTCCCGGAATCCCTCGATCGTTTACCTTTCGTCACACTGGAAACTGCAAACCAGTCAGCGACAGCACCCGGGTCGAATCGGCTCGGCCGTTTGCCGGCGCCGAGTCGTCGGATCATGCCAACTTGAGCGGCCGATGTGCGGCGGTGTAGCGCAGACCGATCGATTGCTCCACCGACTGCTCGATGCTGGCGGTCGGTGAAATAATCGGCGCAGGCGCAGTGCCGGGGCAGCCGGCCAGACCCAAGGTTGGCGCGGCGGCTGCAGCCAAAGTTGGCGGTGTGAGGAATGCCGGTGGCGACAGGAAATCGACGAAGTCGAACAGCGTCGTTGCCTGCGCATCGCGGTAAGTCAACGCGGGTAAATTCCACTTCGATGCGATTGTGGCGATGATCGACGTGTGGTCATGCACGACATTGGTGACGGCGTTCGGTTTCGAATAAGGCGAGACGACGACCGTCGGCACGCGCATGCCGGTGATGTTGTACGTGCCCGGGATATCGGTGGAAGCCAGATCGGGCGGCACATTGTCGGGCACCGGCACACTCGCCGGCGGCACATGATCGTAATAGCCGCCGTGCTCGTCGTAAGTCCACACCAATAGCGTCCGCGACCAGGCTGGCGAACTCATCACCGCTTGAACGATCTGCGCGACGAAGGCTTCGCCAAGCCGGATGTCGGCGGGATTCTCTTCGGTAAATCCCTGCGCATCCACCGACTCCTGCATGTTCAGCATCGCCGCGGCAATGGGCGCGGGCAGATCGGGAATCATTTTCAGGTAGCTGAACAATTCCGAACCCACCGTATCGGCCAGGCCGAATTCAGGATCGACGAACGACACCATTGGCAAGGTCCCGGCTGCGCAATCGACGAAAAACTGCGTGATCGGCTGAAAGTTGGTCGGATGATTTTCAATATTCTGCGGGATGATCGCGAGTATCGGCAGATCGGTGAAATAGTCTGTCCAGGTCACGCCGTGATTCGACATCATGTCCATCAACGTGCCGTTGGCCGGCGCCGGCAATTCAAAGCCGCTGCTATTGGTGGCGATGGTACCGTCGGCCGTACCGCTGTAAAGAAAACGCCGGTTGGGATACGTCTGGCACGGCGCCGAGGCGAAGCAGCGATTGCCGACGCAGAAGGTTTTCGCCAGCGAGTAGTAGAACGGAATATCGGTTTCGTCCCAATAACCCATCGCGGTATTGCTCGTCGCCGCGAAGCCATCCATCGCGCCGCCGTCGATCTGCTTGTGCGAGGAATCCCAGTTCTGCGTCACGCTGCCGGGCTGGCAGGTGCTCGGCAGATGAAACGCTTTTTGATAGCCGCCGTCCAGCGGATTGGAGTTGGTCGGCACGCCATTCGCATCGAAAGTGAAACCATCCGCCAGCGGCTGGGCGCGCAGCGGCAGCATGCCGAGGTAATTGTCGAACGAATGATTTTCCATCATCACCACGACGACATGATCGAACGGCAGTCGCGTATCCGCAACACCGGCCGCGCGGGTCGGGTCGGGCAATGAATTCGGTCCGCGTCCGGCGCTGCCTGAAGAGGTGATCGGCGGCGTGGTGGTCGAGCTGCTTCCGGTGCCAGTGGTCGAGCTGGTGCTGCCGCTCGAACCATCGGCGCTGGTCGCGCTGCCGCCGTTACTTCCGCAAGCCGCCAGTGCTGCGGCGCCCGCGGTGGATGCGGCAATGCCGGCGAGCAAGCGCCGGCGCGAGGCATCGAAAGGCATGCCGGGAGTTGAGGATTTTCTGGACATTGGAATAGTGGCCGAAAGGGTAGTCGGCCGAACATAGCAAAAAAAGTTGGCAGTCTAGTTACTGTTTGGACGACAGCCGGTTTCGGCAAAAATCCGTGTCTGCGGCGCGGCCACTCGCTAGACTAGTCCGACTCAAACTGCTCAAGTTGCGAACTCTGTAATGGCCGTTCCAGCGCCGGAAATTCTCAAGCGAAATGCGGTGACTGTCTTCGGCAAAGGCAGCAAGACGCTGCTGCTGGCGCACGGTTTTGGCTGTGACCAGAACATGTGGCAATTCATCACGCCGGCTTTCGAGAATGACTACCGTCTGATTACGTTCGACTACGTCGGCTCCGGCCGCGCCGATCGCAGTGCGTATTCATCGCAGCGCTATCAGTCGCTGGCCGGCTACGCGCAGGATCTGGCGGAAGTCTGCGAGGCGCTGGAACTACGCGATGTCACCTACATCAGCCATTCCGTCAGCGGCATGGTCGGTGCCCTCGTGGCCACGCAGTTCCCGCACTATTTCGACAGGATGCTGATGATCGCGCCGTCGCCGCGCTACATGAACGACAGTGGCTATGTCGGCGGTTTCGAGCGTGCGGATATCGAAGGCCTGCTCGACATGATGGACCAGAATTATCAGGGCTGGGCCAACTATCTGGCGCCGATCGTCATGCAGAATGCGGACTCGCCCGAGCATGCGCGGCGGCTCGAAGAGAGCTTCAAGAATAACGATCCGGTGGTCGCGCGCGAGTTCGCCGCCGCCACGTTTTTCTCCGACAATCGCGCCTTGCTGCCGCAGCTAAACAAGCCGGTGCTCATCATGCAATGCACCGACGATGTGACCGTGCCGATGGAAGTCGGCCGCTATCTGCATCAGCATCTGCCGCAGGCCACGCTCGAAGTGATGAAGGCCACCGGGCATTACCCGCACGTCAGCCATCCGCAGGAGACGATCGAGCTGATACGCCGTTATCTCGCGCAGCCTGCCTGAATGCAGGATCAGGCACCCTGCGGTTTGTTGACCGCGAGCGACGATGGCCAGGTGCAGTACGCCAACCAAACACTCGGCGCTTATCTCGGCGTCGCACCTGCGGATTTGATCGGCAAGCCGGTAACGCAATTGTTCGCGCCTTCCGCGCGCATCCTCTACCAGATGCAGGCGCTGTCGCAGCTCAAGCTGCGCGGCCGACTCGAAGAATTTTATCTGGTGCTGCGCGCCGCCGATGGCCGCGATGTGCCGGTGTTGATGAACGCGCTGCGCCGCAATGAAGGCAAGGAAACCGTCACCGACTGGGCGGTGGTCACCATGTACCGGCGCAATCTGCTCGAAAATGAATTGATGGCGACGCGCCGCAAAGCGCAGGAAGCGCTGATCGAAAAGGAAGCCGCCGTGCAGCAGGCCGAGGCCGCAACCCGCGCCAAGAGCGCTTTCCTGTCCAGCATGAGCCACGAGATTCGCACGCCGATGAACGCCATCATCGGCATGACCACGATCCTGCTGGATTCGGCGCAGACGCCCGAGCAGCAGGAATGGACCGAGATCATCCGCAGCAGCAGCGATCATCTGCTCACCATCATCAACGATATTCTCGACTACTCCAAGATCGAAGCCGGCAAGATCGATCTCGAATACCAGGCCTTTTCGCTGCGCGAATGTCTGGAGTCGGCACTCGACCTGGTGTCGGTTTCCGCGGTCGCCAAAAATATCGAGCTGGCTTATCTGATGCATCACGGCGTCGCCGAGAAGGTCAGCGGCGATGTCAGCCGCTTGCGGCAAATCCTGCTGAACCTGCTGTCGAATGCGATCAAGTTCACGCCCTCCGGCGGGCAGGTAGCGCTCGAGGTGCGTACTAGTGAAAGCGAAAAATCGGAACTGCTGTTTTCGGTCAGCGACAGCGGCATCGGCATGACGCCGGATCAACGGGCAAAACTGTTCCAGCCTTTCACCCAGGCCGATTCGTCCACCACGCGGCTGCATGGCGGCACCGGTCTGGGATTGTCGATCAGCAAGCGGCTGGCGGAAATCATGGGCGGTCGCATCTGGGTGGAAAGTACGCCGGGCCAGGGTTCGATTTTCAGTTTCACCGTCCGGTTGCCCGAATCCACTGGTTTGAAAACGGAGCCGGCAGCGTCGCCGCAAAGTTCGCCAGGCTTGTTGCATGGACGCCGCGTGTTGATCGTTGATGATGTCGAAATCAATCGGCGCATCCTGCTGCATTACTCGCAATCCTGGGGCATGAGCGCACGCGCCACCGAGTTCCCACACGAGGCTTTGCAATGGGTGGTGGCCGGCGAAAAATTCGATCTCGCCCTGCTCGATTTCCACATGCCCGATATGGACGGGCTCGAACTCGCAACCCAGCTGCGGCGATTGCGCAGCGAAGCCGTATTGCCGATCGTGATGCTCAGTTCCGCGCAAATTGAAGGTCGCTGTGACGGCATCGTCAGCGTTCGCATGGTCAAGCCGATCAAGCCGAGCCGTTTGCTCGACGCCATCAGCGGCGTTTTTTCCACGGAGCTGGCAACCAGGCCGGCAGCGAAATCCCTGCCCGCGTTCCAGGCCGATCTCGGCATACGCAATCCGCTGCGGATTCTGGTCGCCGAAGATAATCCGGTGAACCAGAAAGTTGCGCGGCTGCTGTTCCGGCGGATGGCCTACGAACCCGACATGGTGGCCAACGGCGAAGAGGCGTTGATGGCAGTGCAGCGGCAGCCTTACGACGTGGTATTCATGGATGTGCAGATGCCGGTGATGGATGGCATCGAGGCCACGCGCCTGTTGTGCGAACGCCATCCGCCGGGACAGCGCCCGCGCATCATCGGCATGACTGCGAATGTGATGGATCAGGATCGCCAGGCCGCACTGCACAGCGGCATGGATGACTATCTGACCAAGCCGATTGCGATCGATGCGCTGGTGAACGCGCTTTCAAACTGCGTGCGGGTGGAGTATCGGGCGGATCAACCGGGTGATTGAACATCATCGCCGGATACGTCTGGATGCCAGCAATTACAGCACTCTAAATCGAATGATGAGATGGCGAAAGTCAGCCCGAACCCGCGCCACCGGATGAAGCACGATGCTGCGCCAGCGCATCGAGCAGGCGCGCGTAACGCTCCAGCATTTGCGTGGCGGCCGCGGCGAGGCGCTCAATCGGCTGCTGCATCGCACTCTGCTCCAGCACTTCACATTCCGCCGCCAGCTGGGTTGCTTTCAACATCAGGCAACTGCCCTTGATGGTATGCGCCTGACGTCGCAAGCTCACCGCATCGCCGCTGGCCAGGCTGTTGGGAACGGCCCGCAGAATTTCCTGCAAATCCAGTTTGAACGCATCGATAAGTTCGTCTGCACCTTCCTCGCCGTAAGTCTCGATCAGCTCGGTCAGCGCAGCTTCGTTGTAATCGTTTGCAGCGGCGGGCGAGGTGGTGTTCATTGTTGTTCGACGAGTGCTCCCTGCACTGAACAGTGGATTGAATGCTGAATGACTTGGCGTTGATCGAGCGGTTCGCGGTATCGGCGAACATCTTTATTGTATGCAGAATCGCAACGTGCTTTTCTCTGCTTTCGTCATCGAGTAGCACGGAAAACGAAAGCATTCCTGTGGCCGGCGATTCGTTGCATGCACGAAGTTTTGTGCAACTTCACAAGGCTTGCAGATCGATTGATGTCGGTACGGGTTTGCCTCCGCCGCGCTATTCGATAAGCTGAAAGATTTTAGCCGGCGATCAATTTGAGCGCTGGCAAGTTGCCGATTTCAGCGGCATGTCGTCGAGTCGATAGTGGCTGGGCGTGAGCCCGGTCATCGTATGGAAAGCGGCGCTGAAATGTGCCTGATTGCTGAAGCCGACTTCGAGCGCGATGTTGGCGAGGCTGATACGGGTCTCTTTCAACAGCTTCTTGGCTTTTTCGACGCGGCGATTCATCAGGTATCGATGGGGCGACATGCCGGTAAGGTCGCGGAAGCGGCGCGCGAAATGCGCGCGGCTGACGCCGACGCGCTGTGCCAGGTTATCGAGCGTCAAATGTTCGCTCAGGCTTGCGTCGATGAAGTCGAGCATGCGATCGAGCTTGCGCACTGAATGCTGCTCAGATGCTGCGGGTGTTGCCGGTGATCCGGTCTGGCGCTCTCGATATTTTTCGGTGAGATGAATCACCAAAGCCCGCGTGACGGCGTGCGTGTAAGGGAAACGTGATTGGTGCGAACGCGCTTCGTCGAGCAAAACCTGCATGCAGGAGCTGGCGAATTCATCATGAAAGGCAAAGCGGAAATCGGCTTGCCAGCCGAAGCCGGATTGCACGAGTCCCTCGAACAAGCTGCGCGGAATATGCACTGAAGAGAATCCCACTTTGCCGCCGATGCGGTATTCCACTCTGCGGCCCGGCGGAATCACGCTGATCAGGCCGGGAGTCGATTTCGACTCGCTCCACGGACCATTGCAGGCCGCGCGAACCTGGCGCGACCCGCCGCTGTGATAGGCGATCACGAAGTCATCATTCTCATGCAATTCAAAACCGGCGAGCCACGGCGAGCGCCAATCACAGACGGAAATCCCGCCCCATGCGCTCGCATCGTTCGCCAACACCGGCGGTGTGCCGAGGCCTTTACTGAATGCTTCCACGGCACGAACGGACGAAACCTTATTCATGAATGTTCTCCTCGTATCGGTCAGGCGCGTTCAACGCGCTGCCACTCTTGCGAGCACTTTTTTGAAAGCGGGCTGATCCGTTTCCGAAAGAATTGCGGATCACCACGACTTAAGCTTACCCGAGACTTTTAACGCGGGTTTGCTTACGCGATGCCGCAAAAAATCTAAGAGGCTGCCAGTGATTACGCCACAGGATGTCGAGTTCCATACGCCGGCCGATGCCGATTACCGGCATGCCGAAACCAACTGGTTCTGCATCTATATTCCACAAGAAAAACTGATGGCGATCGTTTACACGGTCGCGCGCCGCGCGGTCGGTGTGCAGTCCTGCGACGTGTCGCTATACGGCGCGCTGGTCGATAACCGCGCCGAGACTTTGTATCTCGATGCGCAGATGGCGTTGCCGTGCCCGGCGAAATTGTCCGACTACACCACTGCGAATGGCTTGTCGGTGAAGGCGATCAATCCACCGCGCGACTAT
This sequence comes from Rhodospirillales bacterium, assembly GCA_903970615.1. GTDB lineage: Bacteria > Pseudomonadota > Gammaproteobacteria > Nevskiales > Nevskiaceae > Nevskia. Next base: position 5,961 of record CAJCJH010000068.1, on the reverse strand, counting down.
CGCGTCGATTATGTCGGCTACGGCGGCATGGAACTGCATCTGGACTTCAAGGGCTTGATGGAACCCTTCGATATCCATGATCCGAACCACAGCCCGATGGCGAAGACGACCACGGCTGAGCAGCACGCCGGCGCCGGCATGGGTTCCGGTTACGGCGGCCATTTCGATCTGACCGGTCATTTCACGGGCACGCTGAAATTCGGCGGCCGCGAATATGCTGTCGATTGCGTCGAGACGATGGATCACAGCTGGGGCAATCGTGCCGAAATCAATGTGCCGACGATGGGCTGGTCGCATGCGCATTTCGGCAAGAATCTGGCGATCAAGTGGATCAATCACTGGGATCCGTCGAAGCCGGTCGATCAGCAACAAAGCCTCGCGCACGGCTACGTGCTGGAAGACGGCGTGGTCTACGGCCTCACCGATTTGAAGCTCTCCACACATCGTATCGGCAGCGTGATTCACGCGGTCGAGTTCATCGCCACCGACAAGCGCGGCAAGAAATTTCATGCGCACGGCATGGCAGAAGTCGGCGGTCCGTGGATCTGTTACGTCGCCTCACTGGTGTACGCCGCGCAGTGCCGCTGGACACTTGCCGATGGCCGTGTCGGTTACGGGCTTGTATCTGAAATCACCTCGTTGCAGGCACTCACGCGCCAACACGGCCGCCGCTGGACGCAATCGTCCGGCCACATCACTTCATGATCGTTCAACCGGAAGTTCGCATGCAGTTCATCGACAAGGACAAACCCTCGCCGCAGTGGATCGCGGCGACACGCAAGCAGTTTCAGGTCGAACGCGAAATCGATCGCGCGCTCACCTGCAAGATGGAGAAACGCAGCAGTCCGCCGTATACCAAGCTGCCGCTGGCAGCGCTGGTGAAAGGTGTTACCGCGTTGATCGGTTCGCAACTGAAAACGCCGTTCGAGATCAGCGATGCGAAATGGCTTGCGGGCGGTGCTTCCAAATTGCAGATGGCGTTCAAGCTTCACTGGGATCGGCCCGGCGTCGGCCGCGACATCACGCGCATGGTGTTGCGCAACGATCTCGCCGAAGCGCTGCACGCGACCAGCCGTCTGCGCGAATTCCAGGTGGTGCGCGCGCTCGATGGTGTGATTCCGACGCCGCCGGTGTTCTGGGTCGACAATGTCGGTGAGCATCTGCCGTATCCGGGCATCGTTTACGGGTTCGTCAGCGGTATCACCAAGCCCTCCGACGCCAAGAGCGGCGTAACCGGTCTTGGCACTTACATGCCCGAAGAAGTACGCAAGAAGCTGGCGCCGCAGTTCGTCGCGCACATGGCGCAGCTGCATACCTTCGATTTTCGCAGCGCCGATTTATCCGCGTTCGACGTTCCGAAACCCGGCACGCAGAATGCCGAATGGGCAGTGAACTGGTGGGATCGCGTCTGGGCGGAGGATTCAGACGAGCAGGTGCCGCTGGTCGCGCTGGCCTCGTCGTGGCTGCACAAGAATGCGCCGGCAGTCGAACATCTTTCGATTGTTCACGGCGATTTCCGCACCGGCAATTACCTGTTCGACGAAGCCGATTGCAGGATCACCACCTGGCTGGATTGGGAACTGGCACGCATCGGCGATCGTCATCAGGATCTCGCCTGGAGCACCAGCCATGCGTTCTCCGTACCCGCCGAAGATGGCAAGACCTTGCTGGTTTCGGGCTTGATGCCGGAAAGCGAATTTCTCGAAGCCTATGAAAAAACTTCCGGCTTGAAGGTCGATCGCAAAGCGCTGCACTGGTATCAGGTGTTCAACGCTTATTCGATGATTGCGATGACGCTCGCCACCAGTTACCGCGTCGCGCACAACGGCAAATCGCATCAGGACATCCTGCTCGCCTGGCTGCTTGGCGTGGGTTACATGCTGCTCGATGAAATGCTCGGGCTGATCGAGAAAGGGGCGTAAGAAAAGTCATGCAATTACGGCCGCAAATCCAGATTCAGACCATCATCAAGGCGATGATGGAAGACGTGATTCCGGCGCTGGATCAAACCAATCAGCTGGCGATGCAATCCGCGCAATTGACGATCGGCACGCTGATGCTGATCTCGCAGCATCTGCCGCTGGAATATCGTTACGACTGCGACGAGCTTGCACGCTTGCTGGCAAGCGCCGAGACCTTGCAGGCACAGGCCAAAGGCATAGCGAAAACCCGCGATACGCTCACAAAGCTGACTGCCGCCAGCCACGCCGGTGCGGATGTGCTGCGCCGCGCGCGTGCAGAACCCGGCGAGATTGTCGAAGCCGTCCGTGAGCTTCGCGCGGCGACGGCGGAGGCGGTCAGTGCGGTCTACGCCGAGGGTGACGAAGCCGCACAAAGCGCGGTCGAGAAGACTGTGCTGTCGATGTCGAAAGAACAATTGCTGCGTGATCGTTCCTGGCTGCTGATGCAGGGCTGGGAGCCGGATCCGAAAAGTGTTCCGGCGATCGAGACGCTGTTGGCCCCGATCGCAAAAAGCTGATCTGCTGGCGCGGCCAATCACAAGAAAATATTCAGGAGGATTTGAAGCATGAGCAAAGCGCTCGAACGATTTTCATTGAAGGGCCGCGTGGCGCTCGTCACCGGCGCCAGCAGCGGCATGGGCGCACATTTCGTGCAGACGCTGGCCGATGCCGGTGCGAAAATCGTCTGTGCCGCTCGCCGAAAGGACGTGGTTGAAGCTACGGCGCGGCAGATTGTCGAAGGCGGCGGCGAGGCCGTCGCGGTCGAACTCGATATCGGCAGCACCGAAAGCGTGACCCATGCGTTCAACGAGGCGGAGAAAGCATTCGGAACGATCGATCTGCTGGTCAACAACGCGGGCCAGATCGTGTTTGCGCCGTTTCCGGACATCAGCGACGAGCAGTGGGACAACCTGATGAACGTCAATCTCTCCGGCTGCATGCGCATGTCGCGTGAATTTTCCAAGCGGCTGATCGCTGCGAAGAAGCCCGGCAGCATCGTCAATATCACCTCGATCACCGGCCAACAGACCAAGCCTTATCTTTCGATCTACGGCACCGCGAAAGCTGCGCTGATTCATTTCACCAAGCAGCTCGCAATCGACCTGCTGCCGTACAACATCCGCGCGAATTCGATCGCGCCCGGATACTTCCGCACCGCGATGGTCGACTGGTACTTCGACAGCCCGGAAGGCAAGCTCGAAGTCGAAAATCTGCCGGCCAAGCGCGTCGGCTTGCTCGAAGAACTCGACGGCCCGCTGCTGCTGCTCGCCAGCGACGCGGGCTCGTATCTGAATGGCGTGATCCTGCCGGTCGACTACGGCCACGTCGTGCGTATTTCTTTCACCTGATCCCGGCGTGCGTGAGCACGCGATAAATCCGGAGGCGTGTGATGGGCAATCTTCCCAAGGCTGAAGCGTTCAAATTTCCGCTTGATCTGGGCGCGCCGGAAGGCTCGCTCGAAGGCAAGGCGCGGCCGGTGGATAACGGCTCCGATGTGCTCGATCCCTCGCGTTATTACTCCCGCGAATTCATGCAGAAGGAATGGCAGACGCTGTGGCCGCGCGTGTGGCTGCTGGCGGCGGTCACCGCCGATATCCGCGAGCCGGGCGACTACACGCTATTCCAGCATGGTCACGAGGAATTTCTGGTCGTGCGCCAGGACGATGGTTCGATCAAGGCGTTCTATAACGCCTGTCCGCATCGCGGTAATCGCGTCTGTCAGGTCGATCGCGGCACTGCCGATAGCTTCACTTGCCCGTTCCATAGCTGGCAGTTCGGCTGCGACGGCAAACTGCAAAAGATCGTCGACGAAGAAACCTTCAATCCGAAACTGATCGCGCATCGTCCGGGATTAACCGAAGTCCGCACCGATACGCTCGGCGGTCTGGTGTTCGTCAACATGGATGGCAAGGCGCCGCCTCTGAAGGAATGGATGGGCTTGCCGGAGGGTTATATCGAAGCTTACGGGCTGGAGACGATGAACCTCGTGCGGCACACGCGCAGTGAGTGGAGCAGTAACTGGAAGACCGGCGTCGATACGTTTTACGAAACCTACCACTTGCCGCATATCCATCCGCAGACGCAAGGTTCGATCGAGGAGTTCTGCCAGATCGATCTGTACAAAAACGGCTTCAGCCGCATGATCATGTGGTTCGGCATTAAATCCCATCGGCATGAAGTTTCGCACGAGCGCGATCTCGATGAGGGCGCAAAGATTTTCCTGCGCGATGCTGGTATCGATCCGGAAACCTACACCGGCACCGTTGCCGATACGCGGCGCGATATCCAGATCGCCAAGCGCGAGCGTGCGCAGCGGCTCGGCTTGAAGGAATGGGACAAGCTCACGGACGGCCAGCTCAGCGATGGCTGGATCACCGGTATGTTTCCCAACGTACAGATGGGCATGCACGCCGAGGGTGTATTCATCATGCGCTTCGTGCCGCACCCGACCGATCCCGAAAAATTCATCTACGACAACGTGCTGCTGTATCGCCATCTCGAGGAGCCGAATTACAACGTGCCGACCTGGATGGCAATGCCGAAGGATGTCGATGTCACCGGTGCTACGCGACCGGACATCGAGCGCTGGCCGGCGGATCAGGAACCGGCAATCGGTCCGGTGCTGTTGCAGGATTTCGAACTGGTGCCGAATGTGCAGAGGGGATTGAAGTCGCGCGGGTTCAAAGGTCCGCTGTGGGGCGAGCAGGAACAGCGCATCCGCCACTTTCATAAGGAAGTGGATCGCTACATCAATGGCGAAAACTAGTCTTGAGCGATTCGTGTGTGGGTGCGCTGGCCGCCGTTACGCGGCTGCGCATCGCCAAGTTATCGGAGTTGCCACCAGATACCAACCGGGTATTCAAGCTCGGCGGCACGTCGGTTCTGCTATGTCGAACCGAAGCAGGCGTGTTCGCGGTCGAGAACCGCTGCACGCACCAGTTGGCCTCACTCGAAGGTGGACGAATGCGCGGCCGGCATTTGTTTTGTCCCAAGCATGGCGCCCGTTTCGACATGGGCACCGGCGCCACCGCCGGAACCCTGGCGAAAACCCCAATCAAAACCTATCGCGTCCATATCGATGCTGACGACAACATAACCATCGACTGGCCGCAATCGAGCTCGCCCCATTCGGATGGAGTAACAGACATGACTCAAGTACAAACCAGCAAGCAGATCGTTACCCGCTTCCTCGAATTGTTCTCATCCGGTGCTGTCGATGAAACGATGGCAATGATGACGGACGATGCCACTTGGTGGGTGGCAGGCACGATGCCGATTTCAGGCACCTACGATAAAGCTGCCTTCGCTAAATTATTGTCGGGTGTGCTCGATACCTGCACCGGACCGATCAGGATTACGCCTCGCACATTCATCGCCGAAGGTGATCGCGTAGCGCTGGAGGCAGAGTCGTTTACGCAGACTCGAAACGGGCGCAACTACAATAATCTTTACCACTTTGTCTTCGTTGTCCGCGATGGAAAAATTGCGATCGTCAAGGAGTATCTGGACACCATGCACGCCAATGCCATACTGTGTTCTGCGTGATGTGCGGCTCAAAAAAGTCGCTTTTACAAGTGGTTTTGTGGATTGCTTCGGGCCGACAAGCTTCAGTCAATTCACGCCGTGGAGTGCTTGAGCAATAGCTGAAGCCTGCCAGCACAGGCTCAAACGCGCCGGGATCAGCAAAGCGCAGCAAGGTTCAGCTTTGATAATTTCAGGTGCCATTCGCGCCTTGCCCGGCTGGCTCCCGATCCTGTGTTCGGGTGATCAAACAAGTTTTCAGTGCAAGCTTGCAAGAAATAGTATGTAGCCATATCATAAGCCCGCATGATTCAAAAACGCTCGTCCGTCTGAAGACGAGTCGTATCTAGATAAATAGCGGAGGAGCCTTGAATGGAGTTTGGTGAGCGCCAAAATCCGAATCAGCGACTGATCGGGATCACGTTTGTCGTGATCTTTCACATTTTGCTGGTATACGCGCTGATCAACGGACTGGCAC
>CAJCJH010000067.1 GCA_903970615.1 Rhodospirillales bacterium | reverse complement strand
CCTGCCGCGCGGACTTCCTGAGCCGAACGATCCGCAATATCCGGATGCCGTGGCCGCGCAAGTGGTTTCGATGATCGATGCCGCCAGCGGTGGTGCTTTCATTCTCTGCACCAGTCATCGTGCGGTCGAACGCATTGCCGCGCATCTGCGCCGTGTGCCGCTGGCCAAGCCTTATCCCCTGTTCGTGCAGGGCGAGGATGCGAAGAGCACCTTGCTGGAAAAATTCGCCGCCGCCGGCAATGGCGTGCTCGTCGCCACCAGCAGTTTCTGGGAAGGCGTGGATGTGAAAGGCGCAGCTTTGCGGCTGGTGGCGATCGATCGGCTGCCGTTCGGCCAGCAGGACGATCCGGTGTTCGAGGCGCGTATCGAAGCGATCCGCGTGCGTGGCGGCAATCCGTTCAACGAGCTGCAATTGCCGCGTGCGATCACCGCATTGCGGCAAGGCGTTGGCCGCCTGATCCGTGATGTCGACGATCATGGCGTCATTGCGATTCTCGATCCACGACTGCGCAGCAAAGGCTACGGCCGTCTGATTCTCGCCAGCCTGCCGCAGATGCCGGTGATCGACGACATCGCCGAAGTGCGCCGCTTTTTCGCCGGGCTGGCGGTGTCGTGAAACTGCTGACGATCGATACCGCATTGGAAGTGGCGCTGCGAGATCCCCGGCGAGGGACCCTGAGCGAAGCGAAGGGATCGACGGCAAGGCGAGCTGCGTCAAGGTTTGAGGAAATGATTCCGTCAATCGAGATGGATGAAGGTCCCGCGTGAAGCTGCTCGCAATCGACACCGCAACCGAAGCCTGTTCCGTCGCGCTTTTGATCGACGGCGAAATCCGCGAATGTTTTGAGATTGCCGGCCGCGAGCATTCGCAGAAATTGCCTGCGATGTTCGCCGGCTTGCTGGCCGAAGCCGGAATGGTTGCGGCGCAGCTCGATGGTCTCGTCGCCGGTATCGGCCCCGGCAGCTTCGCCGGTGTGCGCATCGGCGTGGCCTTCGTTAAGGGCTTAAGCCTCGGGCTGGATCGTCCCGCGGTCGGCATTTCGTCGCTGGCGATGCTGGCGCAGGCGGCGGTAGAGCAGGGCGCGGACTGGGCGCTGCCGGCGATCGATGCGCGGATGGATCAGGTTTATGTCGCCAGCTATCGCGCAGTCGGCGGGTTGGCGCTGGCTTGCGATGAGGCTGCGGTGTTGTCCCCGCAGCAATGGTCGCCGCTACCTTCTTTCGCACCGCAGGGCAAGCTCTCCGCGCTGGGCAGCGGCTGGCAGGCTTGGGGTGATCCCCTGCTGGAGCGTTTACCGCGCAAGCCCGATTCGATCGATGCCAGCGCCTTGCCGCATGCCCGCGATGCCTTGCGTTTGGCTTTGCCGATATTCGAGTTGGGCCGAGCGGTGAGTGCGGCGCAACTATTACCAAACTACTTGCGCAATCGCGTTGCGCTGACGCAGGCCGAGCAGATTGCAGCGCGGCTCGAGGCTGCTAAAAAGCCTGTTTAAGCTGGCCTTCTGGCTGATTCCAAGCTTGTCGAAATAGGGCTTATCGACGAAGCGTGAACCGTCACCATTTTTAAGTTAATCTAGCGCAACTTTCTCCATACGGCACAGTATTGAGCCGTTGACCGAATTCATTTCCTTTCGTCAATTACTTAATTTTCAGGAGTTCAATCATGGGCCAATATTCCGCACCCATCCGCGACATGCAGTTCGTCCTGCACGAGTTGCTCGGCGCCGAAAAAGAGTTGAAAGCGCTGCCGCCGCATGCCGATCTGGATACCGACACCATCAACTCGGTGATCGAGGAAGCCGCCAAGTTCGCGTCCGAAGTGCTATTCCCGCTGAACCAGAGCGGCGACGAGGAGGGCTGCCATCTGGACAAGGCCACTGGCGTGGTCAACGCGCCGAAAGGCTTCAAAGAGGCCTATCAGCAATACGTGGAAGCTGGCTGGCCGGCGCTGGCGTGCGACCCGGCGTTTGAAGGCCAGGGTCTGCCGGAAGTGGTGAATAACGTGCTGTACGAAATGCTGAACTCTGCGAATCAGGCTTGGACCATGTATCCCGGTCTTACGCACGGCGCCTACGCCGCGCTGCGCACGCATGGCACCGACGAGTTGAAGAAGACTTATCTGCCAAAGATCGTATCCGGCCATTGGACCGGCACCATGTGCCTCACCGAATCGCATTGCGGTACCGATCTCGGCATGCTGCGCACCAAGGCCGAACCGAACGGCGACGGCTCGTATGCGCTCACCGGCCAGAAGATCTTCATCTCCGCCGGTGAACATGATCTGGCCGAGAACATCATCCATCTGGTGCTCGCGCGCCTGCCGGATGCCCCCGTTGGCACCAAGGGTATCAGCCTGTTCGTTGTGCCGAAGTTCATTCCGAATGCGGATGGCGCCATCGGCAAGCGCAACGGCATCAAGTGCGGCTCGATCGAACACAAGATGGGCATTCACGGCAACGCCACTTGCGTGATGAATCTCGATAGCGCCACCGGCTGGCTGGTCGGCGAGCCGAATAAGGGCCTGAACGCGATGTTCGTGATGATGAACGGCGCGCGTCTCGGCGTGGGCATGCAGAGCCTTGGCCTCGCCGAAGTGGCGTACCAGAACTCGCTGGCGTATGCGAAGGATCGTATTCAGATGCGCTCACTCACCGGCCCGAAGGCGCCGGAGAAAGCGGCCGATCCGATCATCGTCCATCCGGATGTGCGCCGCATGCTGCTGACGCAAAAAGCGCATGTCGAAGGCGCGCGTGCATTTACCTATTGGTCCGGCCTGATGCTCGATCGTGAACACACACATCCGGATGAAAAGGTGCGCAAGGAATCCGCCGACCTGATGGCGCTGCTCACGCCCATCGTCAAAGGCTTCATCACCGAGAACTCGTATGTGAGCACCACGCTCGGCATGCAGGTGTTCGGCGGCCACGGCTACATCCGCGAATGGGGCATGGAGCAGTACGTGCGCGATGCCCGCATCAACATGATCTACGAAGGCACCAACGGCATTCAGGCGCTGGATCTGCTCGGCCGCAAAGTGCTGAGCGATATGGGCGCGAAACTGATGAAGTTCGGCAAGATCGTCACCGATTTCATCAAGGAAGCCAACGCCAACGAAGCGCTCAAGGAGTTCACCGTCCCGCTCGCCGAAATCGG
>CAJCJH010000066.1 GCA_903970615.1 Rhodospirillales bacterium | reverse complement strand
CCATCGACAACTGGAAGCCGCGGCCCGAGCCGAGCCGCAGCGAGCTACTGCAACGCGCCTACTACAGCCTGCTGACCAAGCCGCGAAAACTGATCAAGGTGGCGTCCGATGTTTTTCCGGCGGTACGCCGCGTGCGCGAGCTTAAACGTCGATATCCCGATCAGCAGCGACCGGTGCCGGAGACCCGCTTCAGCGGCGCGGTTTCACCGCATCGGGTAGTGCTGCTGGTCACGCTGCCGATGGACGGTTTTCGCGTCGCCAAGAATGCAGTGCAAAGTGCCACCATCAACGACGCGGTGGTCTGCGTCGCCGCGGGTGCGCTGCGGCGTTATCTGATCGCCAAAAAAGAGCTTCCGGAACAGAGCATGACCACGGTGATGCCGATCAACATCCGCACCGAGGCTGAGCGAGATCAGCCGGGCAACGTGGTTTCGATTACCACGCTGGACATGCACAGCGATATCGCCGATCCGCTGCTGCGGCTCAAGGCGATTCACGAAAGCGCGACCTATTCGAAGGCTTATCACAATGCTGTCGGTGCGCGCATCATGTCGGATGTGGCGGAGTCGATCCCGGCCGGCATCATGTCCGTCGGCGCGCGCGTCGGTGCCTCTGTTGGCGTCCTCAAAATTCCGGCCAATACCATCGTCACCAATGTGCCGGGCCCGCAGGTGCCGCTATTTTTGGCGGGCGCCAAGGTGATCGAATTTCATGCGCTCGGCATTCTGCTCGACGGCCTCGGCCTGTTCCATGCGGTGAACAGCTATTGCGGGCGGGTTTCCTTCACCGTCGTGGCGGATCGCAAGATGATGCCGGACCCGCAATTTTACGAGCAGTGCCTGCGCGAGTCTTACGCGGAATCCGTGCAGGTGGCATCGTCGCAGCCCGCGCTGGGGTCTCGCCGCAAGCCTGCGAAATCCGCGCGCAAACGCGCGGCCAAGTCCGATTGAATATTGAGGATCGAGCGAGTGAGCGCGGATTCGCAGATCGCATCACCCGAGACGCTTGCGTCTGATCATTTGCACTTCGGGAGGTTTTGCGATTTGTGACGATCGCCTTGCAGGCGTTTTAGCATCTTCGAAAATCTGCCGGGTTCTTTTTGCCTTGACGCCTTTGCCGCCACATCGTACGTTAGCACACTAATATTCGACTGCTCCGGCAGCTCATGGTGCAGCTCAACGGTGTTGAGGAGATTGGTTCTGATGAATGCTGGTTTTGCGCATGTGGACGGCCTGCCACTGGATCGGCTTGAGGAAATGATCTGGGTCGGCGATATCCCCGCACTCGGCGCGCAGCAATGCCCGGATCGCACCGCCATCCTGTTCGCCGATCGCAATGTACAATTCAGCTACGCCGCGCTGGAGCAGGCCTGCAACGCCTTCGTGCATCTGGTGCGCTCGCTCGGTATCAAGCGCGGCGATCGCGTGGCTTATCTGGGCAAGAACAGTGATCTTTATTTCCCGGCCTTGTTCGGAGCGATACGCGCTGGCGTGGTGCTGGTGCCGATCAATTGGCGGCTCGCTGCGCCGGAGATCGGCTATCAGCTGACAGATTCCGCAACGCGCCTGCTGATCTGCGATTTCGATTTGAAAACGGTGGCGGAGCAGGGCATTGCCGGCGCCAATTTGCAATTGCCCATGATCTTTACGGAGGCCGCTGCCGAGCAGGCTTCATTCCGGGATTTACTGAAAACTTCTGCGCCGAAGTTCGATCTCCCGCACCAGCATAACCAGATCATTCTGCAGCTCTACACCAGCGGAACTACCGGCAAACCAAAAGGTGTTTTGATCTCGCACGGCGCGCTTTCGATCGCGCGGCTTGCGGAGTTGCGCTCGCCGGATTTCGCGCTTTTGCAGTCTGCGTGCATGGGGCTGTCGGCGATGCCGAATTTCCATGTGGGCGGCATGTCCTGGGTGCTGATGGGATTGGTGCGGTTCGGCACGATGGTCATCACGGCCGATCCTTCCGCAGCCAACATGCTCAAGCTGATCCGCGACTATCGCGTCGAATACAGCTGGATGGTGCCCACGCTGATCCGCGTGCTGATCGACGGCTTGCGCGCCGAGCAGCAGCCTGCGCCCGCAATGAAAGGCCTGTTCTACGGCGCCATGCCGATGGATGGCGGCTTGCTGAAAGATGCGATGGAATGTTTCGGCTGCGACTTTTTGCAGTTTTTCGGCATGACGGAGAATACCGGTGCGGCGACCTCGCTGGGGCCGCAGGATCACGATCCCGTGCGGCCGAATTTGTTGCGCTCGGTGGGCAGGCCGTATCCCGGTATGAGCATCGAAATCCGCAGTGCCGATCAAAAACTGCTGAGGCACGGCGAGCATGGCGAAATCTGGATCAAGTCGCCCACTTGTATGCTGGGTTACTACAATTTGCCCGCGAAAACCGAAGAGGCGATCGTCGATGGCTGGTACGCCACCGGCGATGGCGGCTATCTGGATGCGGACGGCTTTCTGTTCCTGACCGATCGTATCAAGGACATGATCGTCACCGGCGGCGAAAATGTTTATCCGGTCGAGGTCGAAGAAGCGCTGCGCCGGCATCCCGCCGTGCTCGACGCCGGCGTGGTCGGCATTGCCGATGCCCGCTGGGGCGAAGTGGTGGTCGCCGTCATCGAATTGCGGCCGGGCGCAGAAGTGACCGAGGATGATTTGCGCGATCACGCGCGTGCGCACATTGCCGGATACAAGTGTCCCAAAGCCTTCCACTTCGGCGCATTGCCGCGAACGGCTTCCGGGAAAGTGCAGCGCACACAAGTGCGGCAGCAGCTCAATGCAGCGATTTCAGTTTGACGCCAAGCCGGCGTTTATCCAATTCCATCAAGACTAAAAAATCAGATATGTCGACTCTTTTGATTACCGGCGCTGCCCGTGGAATTGGCCATCGTCTGGTCGAGCGATCGCTCGCTCGCGGCGATACCGTATTCGCCTGTGTGCGCAAGCCGGCCGATGAAAGCCGCTTCAGCGCGAATCCAAATCTGCATATCGTGTTGATGGACGTCAGCGATTCGGCCTCGGTCGAGCGCGCCTTTGCCGATGTCGATGCACGCCTTAAAGGTGCTCCGCTGGACGCGATCATCAACTCCGCCGCGATCTCCATCGCCGGCGCGATCGAGCTGACGCCGGTGGCCGAGTTCGAGCAGATCCTCAATACCAATCTGCTCGGCAGTCTGCGTATTCTAAAAGCTGCGATTCCGCGCCTGCGCGGGCATGGCGGACGCATGATTCTGCTCACTTCCCTTTGGGGAAAAGCTTCGGGTGCGATGCTCGGCGCGTATTGCGCGTCGAAGCACGCGATCGAATCGCTGGCCGATACCGCGCGCGGCGAAACGGCAGGCATGAACCTGCATATCGTCGTCGTCGAACCCGGCGTCGTGCTCACCGACATGCTCACCACCCAGTCGGGCGAAGCGGAAGCTTTGCTCGCAAAGATGACGCCGAATGACACGCAGAACTACGGCAATCTCTATCGCCGCTATGCACAACTGACCAGCAAGAGCCGCGGCTCTGCGATCACGGTCGATCAATGCGCGGCGGGAATCGAACGCGCGGTATTCGCTCCCAGGCCAAAGACCCGCTATCGCGTCGGTACCGATTCCAAGCTGGTGTGTTTCCTCGCATGGCTACTGCCGGATCGCTGGATGGATGGCCTGCTCGGAATGGCGCTGAATCACAAACCGCTGAAGCAGGCCTGAATGTTTCGCAATCCGCCGAGCGTTGCAGGATCGGCGGGTCGCTTTTATGTGTTCATGTGCTCAGCGTAGAATCGTACGCTAGCAATCGATAAAGGGCGGATGCCCTGGAGAAGGAATATGGCTGGAGACGAACTCGCTGTGGTGCGCGGCTTTTCAAGCAAGGCCAGTCCGCTGGCATCGGAATTGATCAAGGGCGATACCCGCACCGCGCCGCCAGGATTGCTGGCGACGGGATCGTACGTGTCGCCCGGCAAGAAAGTGCCGTTGAGCCGCTATTACGATCGCGCTTTTGCCAAGCTCGAGCAGGAAAAGCTGTGGAAGAAAGTCTGGCAGTTCGCCTGCCGCGAAGAAGATATTCCTGCGGTGGGCGATCGCATTCCTTATACCGTCGGCGAAACTTCGTTCATGATCGTGCGCACTGGCGCTTCCGAATTTCGCGCGTTCTATAACGCCTGTCTGCATCGCGGTACGCGCTTGTGCGATGGCTTGAGTTCCGGTGAAAGCGTGCGTTGCCCGTTTCATGCCTGGGAATGGAATCTCGATGGCAGCCTGAAAAATATTCCGAGCCGCTGGGATTTCCCGCAGGTGAAAACCAGCGAATACAGCCTGCCGGAGGCGAAGGTCGGCACCTGGGGCGGATTCATCTTCATCAATCCGGATCTGAATGCGGCGCCGCTTTCCGCGTCGCTCGGCATACTGGCGGAACACTTCAAAACCTTCGAGCCGGAGCAGCGATTCACCGCCTTTCATATCAGCAAGAAAGTGCGTGCGAACTGGAAGGTGGTGCTGGAGGCGTTTCTGGAGTCCTACCATGTGGTCGAAACGCATAGCGATGCGCTCAGCTTCACTGGCGATGCCTCCACGCAATACGACATCTGGGACGATGGCAAGGGCCACATCAGCCGTCTGATTACGCCATCCGCAGTACCGAGCCCGCATCTGGGCGATGAGGCTTCGATTGCGAATGCGGTCAACGCCACTTTCCAGGCTTTTGCGCTGGCGATGCCCGGCGTGCCGGTGCCGACGTTCGATGCGTCGTCCCAACTCTCCGGGCGTGCGCAGGTGGCGGAATGGCGCCGGCAGATGATGGGTGTCGGCCTGGCGCGCGATTTCTCGTCGGTGCCCGATGCCAGCATGATCGACAGTATCCAGTATTTCATGTTTCCGAATTTCTGTCCGTGGTACGGCGAAGGTCTGCCGCTGGTGTACCAATTCCTGCCGTATGGCGACGATCCGAACGAATCGGTGATGAACGTGCGCCTGACCGCGCCGGTGCCGGGCGGCGGCGCGCCACGGCCGCCTTCTGCGCCGATCCGCCACATCGGCTTCGATGAGGCTTTCAACACTGCGCCGGAAATCGGTTTGCTGTCGATCATCTTCGATCAGGACATGAGCAATCTACCCAGAATCCAGGCGGGCTTGAAAGCCGCCGAAGAAGGCCGCGCAGTGACGACTCTGGGACGTTACCAGGAGCAGCGAATCCGTCATTTCCACGACGTATTGAGTGCCACGCTGGGGCTGTAAAGCATGCAGTCGCCGGCCGGCAAATCCGGTCCTGATTCCGCTCCCGATTCGGGCCCTGATTCGTCATCCAAGCCGGCTTTCGTTGGAATCGCAAAGCTGGCGGATTTGCCGGAAGGCCAGCAGCTTAGCGTTTATGTCGGCCTGAAAAAAGTGCTGCTGTGCCGCGCTGGCGACCGAGTTTTCGCAATGCGGGATATGTGCCCGCATGCGCTGCAGCCGCTGCTCGGCAGCAAGGTCGAAAACGGCGTCATCAAGTGCCAGAAACATGGCGCGACTTTCGATCTCGTCAGCGGCCGTCCGACCAATGGCGTGACCAACGCCGCTCTCGAAATTTACGCGGTCAATCTGCGCGATGAATCGATAGCGGTCGCCGTCAGGTAAATCCTGCGACCGCTATCTTTTGCACGCACCTGATCGTATGTCTCAATCACTCATCTGATTGCGCCGGATCGATTTTTCGGATCGGTGTTCGATCAATAGGATTTCGGGAGATCCAGCACTTTTTCGCCGATGAACGACAGGATCAGCTGTTCGGTAACCGGCGCAATCCTCGGCAGAATCGATTCGCGGAACAAGCGCTCGACCTGAAACTCCCGCGCGTAACCCATGCCGCCATGCGTCAACACCGCCTTGGTCGCGGCGTCGAACGCGGCGCGTGCAGAGAGGAACTTTGCTGCGTTGGCTTCCGCACCGCAGGGCAGGCCCTGATCGTAAAGCCAGGCCGCGCGTAGACACATCCAATAGGCCGATTCCAGCAGTGTCCACGCCTCAGCGAGCGGATGTTGGATGCCCTGGTTCTTGCCGATCGGCCGGCCAAAAACGACGCGGTCGCGTGCGTACTTCGCCGCGCGCTGCAAGGCATCGCGGCCGAGGCCGATGGCTTCGATGCCGACCAGTACGCGCTCGGGATTGAGGCTGTCGATGATGTAGTGAAAGCCCTTGCCTTCTTCGCCAATCCGGTCGGATTCCGGAATGAAATAGTCGTCGATGAAAGTGGCATTGGAATCGACTGCATTGCGGCCGAGTTTCTTGATTCTGCGCACTTCTATCTTGGTCCGATCCAGATCGGCGTAGAACAGCGTCATGCCATCCGTCGGCCTTTTGCATTCGGATTTCGGCGTGGTGCGCGTCAACAGCACGATCTTGTGCGCTTCCTGGCCGGTCGAGGTCCACATCTTGCGGCCGGTGACGCGATAGCCGCCTTCGACCTTCTTGGCGAACGTCTTGATGCTGGTGGTATCGAGACCAGCATCCGGTTCGGTCACACCGAAGCAGGCTTTTTCTTCGCCTTTGATCAAGGGCACCAGCCAGCGTTTTTTCTGCTCCGGCGTACCGTGGACGACAATCGCATGCGGCCCGAACAAGTTGATGTGAATACTCGACGCTGCCGACTGACCACCGCCAGAATTAGCAATCGCATGCATCATGATCGACGCTTCGGTGACGCCCAGACCTGCGCCGCCGAGCTCCTCCGGCATGGTAATACCGAGCCATCCCGCCGCGGCCATCGCGGCATAAAATTCTTCCGGGAAGCGCGCTTTTTCATCGCACTCCGACCAGTATTCGTCGGTAAATTCGGCGCAGACTTTACGCACACTCACGTCGATTTCGCGTTGCAGCTCGGTCAGGTTGAAGTCCATGATTCCTCGGGTTTCGCGGCCATGCGGCGGCGTTGCATAATCGGGCTCCCAATTATGCAAGAAAATCGTATGTTATAAAACGATACGCATACATACCACAACAACAATCCAATCGACTCTCAATGCCTCATGAATGTCAGCAAAAGCACGGCTTACCTTTCTTCCGGACAAGAGCGGGAAATCTTCAGCGCCGCCGCCGCGAATGGTCTGCCGGTGCTGCTGAAAGGCCCGACCGGTTGCGGCAAGACCAGATTCGTGCAGGCGATGGCGCAGGAACTGAAGCGGCCGCTGTTCACTGTGGCGTGCCATGAAGACCTTACAGCGGGCGATCTGGTCGGCCGCTTTCTGCTGCGCGGTGGCGAAACCGTTTGGGAAGATGGGCCGCTGACGCGCGCCGTCCGACACGGCGGAATCTGCTATCTCGACGAAATCGTTGAAGCGCGCGCCGATACCACTGTCGTGATCCATCCGCTGGCCGATCATCGCCGCGAGCTGAACATCGAGCGTCTCGGTGAGTCGTTGATCGCGCCGAA
Source organism: Rhodospirillales bacterium (assembly GCA_903970615.1). GTDB lineage: Bacteria > Pseudomonadota > Gammaproteobacteria > Nevskiales > Nevskiaceae > Nevskia. The sequence continues at coordinate 8,515 of CAJCJH010000066.1, read as the reverse complement.
GGAATTCATGCTGGTGCTGTCGTACAACCCCGGCTATCAAAGTGTGCTGAAGGATCTGAAACCGTCGACGCGTCAGCGCATGGTGGCGATCGAGCTTACCTATCCGAACGCCGCGATCGAAGAGCAAATTCTGATGCAGGAAGCAGACATTGATAACCTGTTGGCGAAACGTCTGGTGCGTCTCGGCCAAGCGATCCGCGGATTGCAGAACGATGGCCTGCCGGAAGGCGCATCGACGCGCACCTTGATCGCCACCGCGCGGCTCATCCAATCCGGCATCGATCCGCTGCTGGCCGCCGATGCCTGTATCGCAGCACCGTTATCGGATGATCCCGTCGCCGCCAAAAATCTCCGCGAGATGGCCAGGGTTTATCTGGCCTGACTATTCGCCTCGAGCTTTCGGCCCGCCGCATGCGCAGCCTCGAAGATTATGGTTTTCTGGCGAGCGCGATTGCCGGCCGCAGAGTTTCCGTGCAGGTCTCGACGAAACCCGAGGCGTTGGCGTTCAGTGATGGCCGCGCCATCGTTATGCCTGCGGAGGCTAATGTTTGCAGTCAACCAGCGTGGATGATGATTGTGGCGCAGGCTGCGCTGATCGGCGCGGGCTCGCTGGATGCAGTGGTGCTGCGGCAGCTGTTGGGTCGCCGAAATCTGGTGCAGCGCTATCTTTATCTGGAAGTGCTGCGCGCGAATTTTTTGCTGAACGATCGCTTGCCTTGGGCTTTCAGTCAAAGCGCCGTGCTACGCGATGTTCCCGCGCTGAGCCACTCGGTCGCCGAGTCGCTCGCTTGCGCGCAGAGTATGCAAGCGCTGCCGTCGACCCCGGATTTTTTCGGCACGATCCGGCCATGGATCGCACTGCGTGCTGCCGTCAGTGATGAAGGTCTGGGCGCGCTCACGCGCAGGCAGCAGCAAGGCGCGCTGAAGCAACGCGAGGTTGCCGAACACGACGAGGACGAAGCCACCGAAGAAAGCCAGTTGCTCAAGCTGTTTCAGAATCCATTCTCGGCCGGAAATCCGTTGTCCGACATGCTCAACGATATTCTCGGCGCCGGCATTTCCAAAAGTACGCAGCAAGCGAAGCAGGACGGCGAGGGCGGCGCTGAAATGCCGATTGGTCGAATCGAGCGCGCGTTGCGGCGCGGCATCAACGCGCTGATCTCGAAGCGCAGCGTCGACTTGCCGGATCATCAATGGCTTGCCGAGGCGCAGACGCTGAAATATCCGGAATGGGATAGCCATGCGAAGGCTTATCGCCGCGATTGGGTGTTTCTCGAGGAGGTCGATCCCTGGCGCGCAGAAGGCGCGCAGAATCTTGACGATATTTTGACGCCGCCTACGCGCGCGCTGCGCCGGCAACTGGCAACGCTAGGGCTGGATCATGAAATGCACCGTCGCCAGGGTGAAGGTGCGGATCTCGACATCGGCGCGCTGATCGACTGCGCAATCGATCTACAGGCCGGGCATTCGCCGCCGTCGCCGAAGGTTTATCGCGCCAGCCGCAGGACTCGCCGCGATCTCGCCGTGGCGATCGTGCTGGATATTTCCGGTTCCACCGGCGAGCAGGATGCGAGCGGAAAGTCGGCATTCAAAAAACAGCTGCAGCTGGCGTACCAGCTGAGCCGCACATTTGATTCGCTCGGCGACACATTGTCCTTATTCGGCTTTCATTCCTGGGGCCGCAAGCTGGTGCGCATGGTGCGGATCAAGGGGCACGGCGAACGCTGGAGTGGCGTGATCGCAGAGCGCCTGGCTTTGCTGGAGCCGGTCGGATACACGCGCATCGGCACCGCGATCCGCCACGGAGCGAGACTGCTGCATGACGAAGTGCGTTTGCCGAATCGCCTGCTCGTCCTGATTACCGATGGCATCGCCTACGATCAGGATTACGAGCATCGCTATGCCGAGGGCGACGCGCGCAAAGCGCTGCAAGAAGCGCAGGCTGCGGGTACGGCTTGCGTGTGCCTGAGTGTCGGCGCGGGCACCGAAATGCAGAAGCTCAGCGAAGTCTTCGGCGCGGCGAATATTCTCGCGGTGGACGAAGTCGCACAGATCACCGGGCGCATCCGCGAAGTCTGCCGCAAGGCCTTGGCGTCGGTGGCGAAGCGCAAGTTGAGCCGGTCTTTGGCGGGAAGCGACAAGGCACGCAGATAAACCAGCGCCATCGAAAATGAACGGGAGCTATCGGCACTTAACTGTGAAAATCAGCAGTGAATGAAAAACGCGACTTCCGGCTCAATGTCCTTTGCGACTAAGCTAGGCAGTACGCTGGCGTACCATTACACTTTGCGCCAAGCCGATCGGCGATCAGATCAGCAATCCATCACCGACGACTGCCAAAAGCTTTTTGGATCGCGCAAAAATTTGAATGAATTTGAAGCGGCAACTGAATCCTCCACCCCACTTTGAAGATGCCCGAACCCGCCGCTCAAGTTCAGCCCAGACATCGACGCATGCCCGGCGAGGAGGGCGTTTGGGTTTTCATCTTCGGCGACATGATGGTGTTCTCGCTGTTCTTCATCACATTTCTCTACTACCGCGGGCAGAACGTCGAACTGTTCACTACTTCTCAAACTCATCTTAATCAGGCCTTCGGAGCGCTCAACACTTTTTTCATGTTGACCAGTTCCTGGTTCGTTGCCATGGCCGTGCAGGCCGCGCGCAGGAATCTCGGCGAGCTCACGCCGATCCTGTTCAGCCTGGCCTGGGTCTGCGGCTTCGGTTTCGCCGTCATCAAAGTGATGGAATACAGCGAAAAAATCCGCGCCGGCATCACGCTGACCACCAATGATTTTTTCATGTACTACTACATTTTTACCGGCATCCATTTCATGCACGTGCTGATCGGCATGGGCGTGCTGGCAGTACTGGCGCGTTACTCGTGGAACGGTGAATTCAACGACGTGAAAATCCGCAATCTCGAAAGCGGCGCCAGCTTCTGGCATGTGGTCGATCTGCTTTGGATTGTGCTGTTCGCGCTGCTCTATCTGATCAAATAACCATGACCGAACTGCTTCGCAGCCGCACGACCTTGATCTGGTTCCTGTTGGTCGCCGCCACGATTTTTTCCTGGGAAATGGGGCATGGCGTCGGCTTGCACGATGCGCGCTACGCTGGCGCAGCGATCATCGTTGTAGCATTCGTCAAAGTCCGATTCGTCATTCTCGATTTCATGGAGATTCGCCACGCGCCGTTGCCGATGCGAATCGTCGGCGAGGCCTGGGTGCTGATCGTCTGCACGATCTTGATCGCCTTGTTTTTGAAATCGCCACAGTAATGATGCGTGATGTTCAAGTCTGAAAGTCTGTGAGCCAGCCTGCTTGAATCTGCCCGGTGATTGCATGCGCAAGCCACCACAAGGCAGAATCGAAATAAACAAGAAGTGCCAATAAATACTGATACTTTTCAAGTTCGGTCGGGAGATAAAGCGTGATTTTTGAATTCATGAATGGCGGCCAAAGCTACGATCCGGCAACTATCGTCGCCAGCACCTCAACGAATTTTCTATGGATCGTCGGCGCCTGCGTAGTCTCGTTCATCGGCGCTTACATGCAATATTTCGGCGCGATCCAGATGGGGTTCAAACACCGGACGCATTCGATTCCGCTGATCGGCAACCTCTGGTTCTTCGCGCACGACACCACTTATGTCGCCAACTTTCATCATTGGTTTCATGAGGTGGATTTCTGGATGGTGCGCGCGTTCTGGTTTGCCCTGGCCGTGTTCGCCACTTGTGAGTCCGTGGTCACTTACCAGATCCTGCGATTCTCGCGGCATGAGCTGTTCAAGGACATGAACGGGCTGCAGGCTGGCGCGAGCTACATCGGCTTGCAGCTGTTTGCTTATGGCCTGTTCTGGTGGTATCTCTCGATGATCCGAGACCCTTACTATCTGTTGTCGTTTTCGACCACTGTGGTTCTGGCGCCGATGTTCAATATCGCGATGATGCGGGTACGCGGCAGCCGCAAGGGATTTTCGCTGGCCATGCTGATCGGGTTCGTTCTGCTGACCGCTGGATTCTGGGTATGGATGTTCCTGAGCGATCCGTATTTCCTGAAACCCCCGTTCTGGCTGATCGCCATCGGCAACTGCGGAATCAGCATCGCGGCAATCCCGTATTTCCTGCGGCTACCGGAATATCATCTTCCGGACAAGGCCGCTGCCGCGTGAGGAACTCGAATTCTCTGACGTGCCGCTTCGGCCGAAATCCTCAATTGAAGATCGGTTTTTGAGAACCTTTTTGCAGTCTAAGCTTCATCGCTATCGCTCGACTTTTTCTCCTTGCCCTCGCGCCGCAGCGCAGAACCCGGCACCGCATCCAGCGCGACGAGATTGCTTTTCATGCGCTGCAGAATCTGAATCAACTTGATTTCATCCTGCTTGGAAATACCCGCCATGATTTCGGCGTTGACGCCGACACCCACCGCTTCCAGTGTTTTCAGCAGGGATTTTCCCTTGCGCGTCATCACCACTCGTTTCGACCGCCGATCCACCAGATCGTCGATGCGCTTGACCAGCCCGTTCGCGGAGAGCCGATCGATCAATCCGCCCAGCGTGACCTTGCCGACGTCGAGCAGACGGGCCAGTTCGATCTGGGTGAAACCCTTGTCCTTGTGGCGCGAAAGCGTTGAAAGAACCCACCACTGCGAACGTGTGAGACCGACGGGTTTCAGTCGCTGGTCGTAAACCGTGCGCCGCAAACGCGACACATCGTGAATCAGGAATCCTGCCCTTAGTTGCGTCTTCGCTGGGGGAGACGATTCACTCACCTGGATTTCCTCCGTGCTCACAAATTTTTTTGAATACGATTGTGTGACCGTTGCAGTATAGAACGATATGCTTGCGAACCAAAAATGCGCATCCAATCAGCATTTAACGATATCCATTTTTAATCGGGAAACGACAATATGAACGGTACGGGACCACTCTCGAAACTTAAAGTGCTGGAAATCGAAAGTCTCGGACCGGGCCCGTTCGCCGCCATGAAACTGGCTGATCTGGGCGCGAGCGTTTTATCGATCGCGCGGCCGTCGTCGAAAAGACTGCCTAATCCGGTGCTGGAACGCGGGCGTGCGGGGCGTCTTGAACTGGATTTGAAATCGGACGAAGGCCGCAATCGCGCGCTGGCGTTGATCGAACAGGCCGACGCGCTGATCGAAGGTGGAAGGCCGGGCGTGATGGAACGTCTCGGCCTCGGACCAGAGGTTTGTCTGCAGCGCAATCCGAAGCTGGTTTACGGCCGCGTCACCGGCTGGGGCAGCTCGGGGCCGCTGGCGCAAAGCGCCGGACACGACATCAATTACATCGCGCTGAGCGGTGCGCTGCATGGTTGCGGCACGCCGGAATCCGGGCCGATCGTGCCGCTGAATCTGGTCGGCGACTTCGGCGGCGGCGGCATGATGCTGGCCTTCGGTCTGGTCGCCGCCTTGTTTGAATCGAAAACCTCCGGGCGCGGCCAGGTCGTCGATACCGCGATGCTGGACGGTGCCGCTTCGCTGATGTCGATGATGTACGGTATGAAAGCAACCGGCCGCTGGGATGCGCCGCGTGCGGGCAATATCCTCGACGGCAGCGCGTATTTTTATACCTGCTACGCCTGCAGCGACGGCCGCTGGATTGCAGTCGGCGCGATCGAGCCCGAGTTCAGAAAAATCCTGTTCGAGAAACTCGGTCTGGCTGAGGAAGCGACCTCGTTGATGCGCGCGCATCATACGGATGCGACCGTGCGCGCACGCCTGGCAGCGGTTTTCCTGACGCGCACCCGTGTCGAGTGGCAAGCGGTTTTTGAAGGCAGCGATGCTTGCGTCAGCCCCGTGTTGGCGATGGACGAAGTGCTTGAGCATCCGCACAATCAGGCGTGGGCGACTTTCAGTACGGAGAATGGCGTCACGCATCCGAATGCTTCGCCCCGTTTCAGTCGCAGCGCCGCGCCGTCGCTGAGTCCAGGTCTGCGCGGCGACCTGCTGTCGCAATGGCAGATCGACAGCTGAAATCGCCGAAAAAATCAGCTTCTTCGCAGGCTGTTCCGCTGGCCGATTGCGAGCGTCAACGACTCCAAAGCCGTATCAAACCATATCAAAATAAAAGTACGCTTGCGGACAGTATTGGTAAATACCATAATGTCGCGGGCAGGTAGACGCTCAGTCGCTTGAATCGAATTCAACCTAATTCAACAAAGAACGAGGAGACTCCTTGGATGGCTGATATTTTGAAGGGCAAGGTAATCATCGTGACCGGTGCCGGTCGTGGTGTGGGTGCGGAAATCGCAAAGCTGGCGGCGAAGGAAGGCGCCAAGGTCGTTGTCAACGATCTCGGTGGAAACGAGCGTGGCGAGGGCGGCACACTCGGCCCGGCAGAAGAGGTTGCTGCGCTGATTAGAAGCACCGGCGCCGAGGCTATTTCAAACGGTGCGGATATCTCCACGTGGGACGGCGCGCATCAATTGTTCGCCGCGGCGATGAAGGCGTTCGGCGATGTCGATGCGATCGTCAACAACGCGGGAATTTTGCGGGATACGATTTTCCACAAGATGTCCGAGGCTGAATGGGATGCAGTCATCGCGGTTAATCTGAAAGGCTGCTTCAATGTTGCGCGCGCCGCTGCGCCGCATTTCAAGGATAAGCAAAAAGGCAGCTTCGTCCACATGACCTCGACCAGCGGATTGGTCGGCAATTTCGGTCAGGTCAACTACGGCGCTGCGAAGATGGGCGTCGCCGGACTTTCAAAAAATATCGCGCTCGACATGGCGCGTTTCGGCGTTCGCTCCAACGCGATTGCACCTTTCGCGTGGACTCGACTAGTCGGCACGATTCCTACAGATACACCAGAAAATCAGCGCCGGGTGGAAGTGGCTAAAACCATGACGCCCGACAAGATCGCGCCGCTGACAGTCGCACTTTGCAGTGACGCCACCAAGGATGTCACCGGTCAGGTTTTCGGCGTGCGCCGCAATGAAATTTTCATCTTCAGCCAGCCACGGCCGGTGCGGTCGGTGCAGACTGCCGAAGGCTGGACGCCGGAAACCTGTATCGATCGCGCGCTGCCTGCTTTGCGCGGTTCGATGAGCAAACTGGAACGCTCGTCGGAAGTGTTTACCTGGGATCCTTGTTGATCACTGCTGATCGATTTTCAGGTAAAGGTCGCTGAGGTTTTTCCTAGGCGCACAAAACGGTAAAAAAATGGTTGGTCTCCCAATAGGAGCGTGATTCAAGCGATTAGCGCGGCAGTGAAAAGCTGCTGCGCTAATCGCCGTCATTTAATTTTAACGCTGCTTATTGCTGTTCCTTGAGCTTGCGTTTGGCGGCTTGGCGTTCCAGGAATGCCCGAACCAGCGTTTTATGCTCCTCGCCAGTGAACAAAATACTGTTGGCGATGCGCTCGACATTCCGTGCTTGCGCGCGATCCAGATCGGCCGCCAATTCGATGGATAGTTTCGCCAGTCCCATGACTTCATAAGGTTGTCTGGCGAGCTTGTCGCAGAACGTCGTCACACGCTGGTCGAATTCAGCATCCGCATAAACCGCGTGAACGAAGCCCATGTTCAGTGCTTCATCGGCGGAGACCTGCTCTCCGGCCATCACCAGCCAGCGCGCCCAATGCGGCCCTGCGATGCGCGTCAAGCGGCTCACACCGCCAGAGCCGGGCAGGGCGCCGATATCGATTTCCGGAAGTCCATAACGCGCGGATTTGGCTGCCAGACGAAAGTCGCAGGAGAGCGACATTTCCAGACCGCCGCCGAGGCACGGCCCTTGATGGGCGACCACGATCGGCTTCTCGATCGCCTCCAGTTCATCGAATACGCGATGAAATTTTTTCCGGTACCAAGCCCGTCCATCCAGCGTACTGCCTTCAACGTCGGGAGAAATGTCCGGGCTGATTTCTACTCCGGCGGTAAAGTATTTTCCGACCGCACGGATCAGCATGACCCGCAGTCTGGAATCGCTGCCGAATTGATCGATGGCATCGCACAGAAGGTTGAGCATTCCATCGGAAATCGCGTTATATTTTTCGGGACGATTCAGTGTGACTTCCAGAATCGAATCACGCTCGGTTACCAGTATTTGCGGGTCCATTTCAGATTCGGTATCGCTCGGGAAAACTATTCGTTCAGGGTAAAAAGCCATTGCAACCAGCGCAATCGCGCCTGCTGGCTTCAGACGTCAAACCATTCCATGTTGAAAAAGAAGTTGCAAGTTGTGGTTGATCGCAGTGCTTCGTCGCGTGCCGATCGCGTCCGTGTTGGGAACGATGCCTCGGAGATGGTTATCGATCAATGTTAAGCCCCGCATAATTCAACTTTAAGACTTGCAATTAATAGTACGCATGCGTATCTTAGTGGCATAAGAATTTGATGACCATTCCCTTAGCTGGTTGAAAACCAGTCGGGTCTAAACGCAGGAGGAGCCTTGAATGGAGTTTGGTGAGCGCCAAAATCCGAATCAGCGACTGATCGGGATCACGTTTGTCGTGATCTTTCACATTTTGCTGGTATACGCGCTGATCAACGGACTGGCAC
>CAJCJH010000065.1 GCA_903970615.1 Rhodospirillales bacterium | reverse complement strand
CTGTGGAAGAGGTGGAACATACCTTCGCAGCGGTGGTGGATCGATGGAAGGGAAGTGAGTTGACGAGTAATTCCCTCGGCTATCAAAAGCAGGTCGCAGGGATGTTGGAGAGAGACGTCAAGCGGAAACGGATGCGCTCATTCACAGCGCGCCTGTTCTGGCTAATCGGATTCCCGCCGACATAGGCATACATGTTGGTAGGTCACGTCGTAGGCACAGCGCTTGATAACACTAAGGCCGTCGATCCCGAGTTTGAAGCAATGGCCGGGGAGGAAACTTCCGTTGATCAAGTTTTCTAGTCCACGCTGCCTTAAAAATTTGTGGAAGCTGGAAATACCATAGATCGTAAGTTCTGGCGGCAGCTGTCACGAAAATAATTAGCGGCCAGTCGTCGGGTCGAAGAGGTCTTGATTGCCCCGGTCGAGTTCCGACGTAGTACATAAGAAGAGCCGGGAGAATTGCAATTACCACTACGTAAAAAAGAATCACGCTAATCAGAGTTATTCGATTGCTTTCAGAGTCGAGCAGAGCTTTTCTGCAACGGCTGGATAACCACAGAGGCAGCCACGTGTAGAAAACTATTAAGGAAATTAAAAAAGTCATGAGAGCACTCAATGCTCGACGTAGTTTTCGTATTCGCGCTTGGAGGCACCGCCAATGAGTCCTCCAAAGGCTTCGCCTGTAAAACCGCTAATTCCCTCTAAACCCTCTGCGCCGGTAATGCCTACCGTACCTCCCAATGCTGACGCGGCGGCCAGCGGAAGATTAATACCCGAAAGTGCTTGGGATGGTGATTTTCCGCAATCAACCTGACCGAATGCTTGACCCGATACGTTCTCAAGAACTCCCGTTAAAAAACGATCACGAAAGAGCGCCGCGGCAGTCGCGCCAGCTGCTTCTGACTCAAACGGGTTTCCGAAACCGACTAGACCCCCAGAGAAGAAACCGATGAATGCCCCGCGGTCTCCGTCGGCAAAATAACACCCAATAGCATCAGGCTTTCAGCGCGCCAGCGCCACCACGGCCACGCGCCGGCGGCGGGCGCCAGCGCGCTCCCGCACCCTGGGGCATGCGCGAGCATGCCCCAGCTCGCCGCTGTCGCCAGGCGCCACCCCAAGCGGACGGCAGGCCGCTGGCCAGCGTCTAGCGCGCGGCAGGAATCAGGGATGCGCAGCCTCCCGCACCGTGGGTGCGCGGGGGCCAAAGCAAGATGGGGTGTCGTGTCGCCCATGCCTCAAAACCGAAAACCGGACGACATGGATTCTGTAGCACGCGCGGACCCGAGCGTGAATACTTTCGTTCTGGAATGGCTGGGGGTGGCGGTATGTCAACCGCACAGGTTGACGGACTTGCGAAAGGTCTCGAAAGGCCCCCAACAGACGTGTAGCGCTAAATAAAAGGCCGTTCGTCAGGTGAGGCGAGTTCGGGCGCCGCTCGATCTCGCCGGCTGCCAGAGCATCGGGGCGCGGCAGCGCGCCGATTCAATAACACAAAAAAACCACGCCGAAGCGGGGTTTGAGCTTTGTGCTCGAAAGGCAGATCAGCGATACGCTCTACTCGGATTTGCTCTTTCGTAGAGCATCCATCGTTGTGTCAATTCCGCGAATGCATGCGCTCCTCAACGGAGCTAACTGCGCCGGGGGTTCCTTGTCCAAAGCCATCTTTAGATGCTGTACGTAATGTTCGACGCCACCGGGTAGCTCGCTGTCGTAGTCAAAAACGCACACTGCCTCTGGCTGGCTCCACCAAAACTCCTTGAGTAATGGTAAAACCCGATAGGGCGCCTTGAGAAAGGCTTTTGTAAGAGCCTCATCCAGGTCTTCACGCGCACCTGCATCCGTTGCGTGATAAAGAGCGTGTGCGACCTTGAGCCAATCAGGTTGCGCCGATGTAACTCCAGGGAGCACCGATGATTGCCATTTTCTAGACTCGGTTAAGGATTCAAATGCATCACTTGCCCCGCTTGATTTGGCCAGCGAGAGAATCTGCTGCGGCGTGGTCGGCCCGCTGGGCGTCCCAGAATCAGCAAGAGGAGCGCCTGCAAAGGCGCTGACCACCCATGCCAGGGCGATACGCACGGTTTGATTCATAAACATCCTTAATACGGAACGGGTCCGAGCGATGGATATCCTGGTAGCCCAGGATCAATCGGCGGGACGACTGGCGGAAGCGGTGGTCCAACCCACAATGTTGAATTGGGTTCGGCATCAAGCAAACCATTGAGGGCCTGCATGTTGGAAGGTGATCCAGTGACGCAACCTTCGGAACAGAAAGGCGGGTTCTTTGATGGTCCGAATGCATTGGCGCAGCTGTGAGAAAGGATGTCTGTCCGGTTCGATGTCCAGCCCGAACACGGCGCCAACGTCCTACCATTTTGCTTGCTCGTATAGCCGCCCGTCCACTGCCAGCAACCCGCAGGTATCGGTCCTGTGCCGGTATCGTTCTGGCAATCCAGATTGTTCTTGCAATTTGAACCGCCGCCATTGTTGCCGGAGGCCACTGGAATGTTTACCGAGCCATTCGCCGGATCATCAGGAATGCAGCTAAGAACGCCAGCGCCATCGGAGAAGTTCAGCGTGCACTCTGCAAGACCAAAGGGATCGACATAGCTAATCGGATCCCCGCCGACATAGGCATAGGTATTTACCCCTCCTGCCAACCCAATCGGATCACTCTCGACGTAGCGCCCAAGAGTTGGATCGTAATCGCGCCATCCGTTGTGAAACAGCCCTGACTCTGCGTCGAGGTACTGTCCTGGCATTCTCAAGTTATAGATAAAAGATGTCCCAGTCCCTTGTGGGTCCTGATTAGGCGCGTTGGCACCGAAAGTGATTGAGTCCCAGGCCCAGACCGCTTTCTTACTACCATCGTCAATCTGGCGCGGTGTATTCAAATGATCGGTGTGGATGTAGTAAACGCCACCGCTGTTAATCGTTGCCAAAGGAATATTTCCGAGCCAGATGGTCTCCTCAATTGGAATACCGCTCACGTTGTATTCGCCTAGCAGATGGCCTGATTCATCGTAGTTGAATAGCGTAGCTGTCGATGAATTGACCTTAACCGTACGTTGCCCCTTACCGTCGTACAGGTAAGATGCAGTGTTAGCAACGCTCAGACGGCCACTGGCATCGTAGCCATAGCTATTCGAAATGTCCGACGTCGTACTTCCATTAGCGTCGTAGCTGAAATTGATTGTGCTAGAACCGCCGCTAACCGCTGAGATGCGACTGCTCGATCCACTGATATTTATATTGGCGAGTGTACCGGTACCACTTTGCTGAGTACGATTGCCGTCGGCATCATAGCTATAAGCGATAGATGTACTTCCTGAACTGCCATAGCTGGTCAAATGATCCAGCAGATCGTAACCGTAGGTTTTGTTGCCCATGGAAATGTTCACTCCACCCGGACTCAGGCTAGTAATTCGATTGCCGGTATCGTAACCGATTGTACCAAGGCTATTGCCGGTCATACGACCACTCGCGTCGAACGTCCGGGTCACCTGCTCACCATTGGCGAAAGACCAAGCGTTGGGTTCACCAAATGGCTCGCTGCTGATATCAGACGCGATAGCTTGAGTGTCAACGGAAACATTCGCTATGTGGTTGGCATTCCAGGTCAATCCAACGACATGGCCTGAAGGCAGTGTAAGGCTCGCAAGCCGTCCAGCGGAGTCGTAGCCGTAAGAGGTGGTAAGGGTGGCTCCACCATCCGCCTGGACTTTCTGCACTACATGGCCATCCGCATCGTAGGCCCAAGACGTATTGCCCGCCGTGTCGACCATTGAGGTGAGATGCCCTGCACCGTTACTGCCCTGATCATAGACGTAACTTACAGTGCTGGTATCACTGTAAGTGATCCGCTTGAGTCGGTTTATCGCATCATACTGATAAGCGGTGGTCTGACCTTTCGCATCGATCTTCGCCACAGGGTTTCCGGCAAGATCATACGTATAGATGGTCACCGCGTTCAGCAGGTTGGGTCGAGTGCAGCAGGCGCAGCGTTCAGCAGCCCAAGCGACCGAGTTTGGGCGTCGTCTGGTGCTCTTCGACCCGGATAATTTCGAGTGGACACGCGAGCTGGCAAGTAGTCTTAAGGCGGAGGTGGAGCTTTATCGGACAACCTCAGCCTTGCCCAAAGCCAAGGAGGTTTCAGACGAATCGTTACAGCTCTACCAGCGCACACTCGAACACGATCCTGCGAGCGTCAATGTTCGTGCTGAAATGATGGTTCTACGCGACTTGCGCGCTCGACTGTATTTCGGCGCTGACGGCTCAGGACGCAAAGATGCTCTCAAAGAGCTGAACTCTGGATTGTCTCTGGTTCATGAAGACGATGAAGGCCAAGACATTCTCTTCGACGCGCTGTTGTTGCGTATGCGCATTTGGCTCTATTCGTTAGGAGATTCATCGCAAAATGTTGCGGATATTCAAGCGATGACGACCGAGACCGCCGATCATCTCCAGCGGATATTAGGGAAAGAGGCCGGCGAGCTTGATGCTTCGCGGGTAAGGATTGCTTATCTAGAAAAACAATTCGACGAGGGCGACGCTAGGTACCGGAAGCTTGTACTGGCGCACCATCCATCACTTCCGGATCTATTGGAGTATCGTTCGACTGTCTGCCGCAGCATGACGAAAAAACCACGTGTTTGCTCGGAGACTCCTTAAGTGCCTGCGCTCGCGTGAGATTGATCATTTTGAGGTGTTCTGCTCAGGCGCTGGTGAGCCTGATGCTCACAGGCACCAATACCGGCTGCGGTTTATCCGAATATGAACGGCCGCAGGCAGCCACTGTATCCAGCGATTCGCTGTCATCGCACGATGTAATTACTTATCGTCAACTCTCGCTGGCGGATTTTCTGGCGGACCAACCGCCGCCCGCGATCAGGCCGCATCAAAATCGATTCTGGGCTTACTCCTGCCTGCAATTGCGGCCGCGTGACAACGCGCCCTTGACCACCACCCGCATCGATCATGATGACGCTGCGCCGCGTTACATCGTGGCGCCGAAGGATTTGCACTATCAGGCCAATTTCGACCGCGATTGCTCCTGGTGGAATCGTTCCGCGAATGCATCGCAGCCCTACGTCTTGCAGCATGAGCAGATTCACTTTCTGATTACCGAACTCGAAGCGCGTCGGATGAACCGGCGCGTCGCTGAAATTATCGAGCAGGTCACATCGGTCGCGGCAACGCCGCAAGACGCCGCCGCGTCCACGCAACAGAAATTGAAGCAGGTGATGGAAGCGGCCGTGCAGGAAATGCGGACGCAGCATCTGGCGTTCGACCAGGATGCTTCCGAGGGTATGCACGCGGAGCAACAGGCGCGCTGGTGGCAACGACTTTCCGCAGAATTGGCGGCCGATGATGCAGCGTTGCCCTGAGATTTTTGCAGCCGGAAGCGCAGTGTCGAACTGACCGGATGACGCAGCTCCGCATCCTCTTCCGCACGGCTTCCGCGAAAGCCTTTGTAGTTCGTTTCGGAATCGATCAAATCGAATGCTGAATCGGTTGATCGCGCCTACAGCCAGTTGAACGCGCCATTTTCACGAACGCCGTGCATCGTCATCCCGAAGCGATCGAGTTCGGTCGCGCGCCATTCGCGCTGCATTTGCTTGCGTGTGTAACGATTGACTCTACGTTGCAGAAAGGAATATCCCAGCAGGCGATAGTTGGTTCGCAAGCCCAAGCCTTGCTTGCCCGACAAGCCGCGTTCCTGCTTCATCGCTTTTTGCGTGATCGAGCCGAAGTGATGCAGCCAAGATGATCCGAGTGTTGCCGCAGGAATGCCGGCGCGCTTCACCTGATCGAAAAACAGCGTGTCTTCAAAACCCAGAAGCTTCGGCTCGGCCCGAAAATAACCGATCTCCTGCCACACAGAATCATGGATCGCCATGCAAACGGCGTGCGGCGCCCCGAGCCGCAGCGCGTCCTTCATGCGGTTGCCCGCATCGACGGCAAAAGCATCAAAATCGTAATCCAGAGCGCCTTCGATCAGCGATGGTGAAACGATCTTGAGTTGATGACGCTCGGCATCCGCAATCAGCGCGTCGAGCCAGCCGGCGGAAACCACCACATCATTGTTCATCACGACCGTCCATTCGGCCTGCAAGGCCAGCGCGCCCTGATTCCACGCCACTCCGCAACCGAGATTGCCACGGTTGAAAATGCAGGCACCCAGCGGCAGCGTTTGCAGATAGGCGCGAGTGCCATCGGACGAGCCGTTATCGACTACGACCAGCCGGCGCAAATCAAGACCGTGCCGCAGCAGGCTGTCGACGCACAGGCGCGTGTATTCAAGCTGGTTGTAACAGGCGAACGTCACGGCGTAATCGGGCGGATTCATCGTCGATATTTTTGGATCAGGCTTGTCACGCCAGTATGTTGACGCCGGTTTGACGGGTCAATTTTGCAGGTGCGAAGTTCGACAGATTCAACGATATTGGCGACGCCGCATTCGGTAGCGCTGCGACCGAAAATGCCGATAAGAATTTGAGAAGTGATCGGCGTGACGACAAGCCGCTATTGCCCGCAGCCGCAATCTTGAAAACTCATAACAAGTGATATAATATCGATAAATATAAGTTTTCGTCGGCGGTAAATTCGTGACCTCGATGGACCGGCTGCGCAATTTCGGATTCCTCATCAAGGATGTCTCGCGCCTGAGCGGGCTCAACTTCGAGCGCCATTCGGTGGAACTCAATCTATCGATCACGCAATGCAAGGTGCTCGCGCATCTGCAACGCAATAAAGGCGTCACGCAGGTGCAGCTGGCCGAGTTGAGCGAGATCGATCCGATGACGCTGGTGCGCGTGATCGACCGCATGGAAGCCGAGCAATGGGTTTCGCGCGAACCGCACCCGACCGATCGGCGCGCGCGCTGTCTGGTCCTGAAACCCGCAGCCACACCCATTCTGCAGCAGATGTGGCGCCTGGCCGACCGCGCTCGTGCCGAAGCTTTGGCGGGCTTCAGCGCGGATGAAAAAGCACAATTGATGAACCTGCTGGAGCGCGCGCACGCCAACCTGAGCGCGCTGGTGGCGCCCGCGGCCGACGTTCCGCAGCAGGAATTTACGGAGCCGGCGAAAGATCAGCGCAAGCCGGCGAAGGAAAAGGTGGCCAAGCCACAAGCGAAGCGGGCGATAACGGCTTCACAAAAGAAACTCCAACACAGGTGAAATCATGAGCAGCCAGATCGCGGATGGGATGCCGTTCACCACGGACGCTCCCCGATCGTTTTACGAGCGCATGCGCTGGCCGCTGATGATCGGCGGCGTGCTGGTCGTCCTGCTTGTCGCGCTCATCTTATGGCTGATGGGCGGCCGTTATGAATCCACTGACGATGCCTATGTGCAGGCGGCGCGCGCGTCGATCAGCAGCAACGTCGCCGGGCAGGTGGTCGAAATCGCGGTGCACGACAACCAGCGCGTGCATCGCGGCGACCTGCTGTTCCGGCTAGACGACAGCGGCTATCGCATCGCGGTGGCCGAAGCGGAAGCCAAGCTTGGCACTGCGCGGCTGCAGGTGCAGGCGGTGAAGGCGACGTATCGTCAGCAGAACGCCGGCCTGCTTTCGGCGCGAGACAGCTTCGCTTATCAGCAAAGGGAAAACCGCAGACAGCAGCAATTGCTGGCATCTGGAATCGCTTCGCAGGCGCAGTACGATCAATCGCAGCATGCGCTGGATTCCGCGCGCCAGCAGGTGGCGTCGTCGCGGCAGCAGCTCGGCAGCGTGCTGGCGATTCTGGATGACAATGCCGAGATCGATCCCAACCAGCATCCGCAGGTCAAGCAGGCGCAGGCCGAACTCGATCGCGCCAGATTGAATTTGTCGTACACCCGCATCGTTGCGCCGGACGATGGCATCGTCACCCAGGTGGAGCAGTTGCAGGTGGGCGATTACATTAATGCCGCCGCGCCGGTATTCGCCTTGATTTCGACGCGCGATGTCTGGGTCGAATCCAACTTCAAGGAAGACCAGATCACCTACATGCGGCCCGGCCAGCCGGCCACGGTGAAGATCGATTCGTACCCGGATAAAACCTTCAAGGCGCATGTTGCCAGCGTCTCGCCCGGCACCGGTTCGCAGTTTTCCGCACTGCCGGCAGAGAACGCCACCGGCAACTGGGTAAAAGTGGTGCAGCGCCTGCCGGTGCGGCTGGAGTTCGAGTCGGTCGATGAGGATTTACCGATGCATACGGGTTTAAGCGCGATCGTCGAGGTGGATACCGGCCATCGCCGCAGCTTGTTCGGTTGGCGCGCGCCTGAACACTGACCCGGCACTGACGAGCATAACGAACACGAATGAACGCGGCTGCAGCGACCGGCGCCGGATCGGCCCAACCCATCAACCGGCCACTAAACCGGCCGATGATTACGGCAACAGTGATGCTGACGTCGATCCTGCAATCGCTCGACAACACCATCGCCAACGTCGCACTGCCGCGTATGCAGGGCAGCTTGTCCGCCACGCAGGATCAGATGACCTGGGTGCTGACGTCCTACATCATCGCCGCTGCGATCATGACGCCGCTGACCGGCTGGATCGCGGATCAAGTCGGTCGTCGCAAGCTGTTCATTTTTTCGGTAGTTGCGTTCACTGCCGCTTCCGCGATGTGCGGCTTGGCGCAGAGCCTGCCGGAGATCGTGCTGTTCCGTTTTTTGCAGGGACTCGCCGGCGCCGCCTTGGTGCCGATGTCGCAGGCGGTGCTATTCGATATCAATCCGCCGGAGCGTCACGGCAAGGCGATGGCCGCGTGGGGTCAGGGCGTACTGATCGGGCCGATGCTAGGGCCGATCATCGGCGGTTGGCTCACCGATAATTACAGCTGGCGCTGGGTGTTTTACATCAACGTACCGCTGGGAATCCTCGCGCTGCTCGGCGTGCTCGCGTTCCTGCCGGAAAGCCAGACGCGGCGCTCGCGCTTCGATCTTTTCGGTTTCGCGTGGCTCAGTCTGGCGATCGGCGCGTTCCAGTTGATGCTCGATCGCGGGCCGATCAAGGACTGGTTCAATTCACGCGAAATCATCACCGAGGCCACCGTCGCCGGCCTTGCGCTGTATCTGTTCATCATTCACAGCACCACCACGCGCCAGCCGTTCATCCGGCTTGGCATGTTCAAGGATCGTAACTTCCTGGTCGGCAACATTTTCATTTTCGTCATCGGCATCGTGCTGTTCGCCACACTCGCGTTGCTGCCGCCGCTGCTGCAGGACATCATGAATTACCCGGTTTTCACTGCGGGATTGCTCACCGCGCCGCGCGGTCTCGGTACCTTGTTCGGCATGATGATCGTCGGCCGTCTGGTTGGCCGCGTCGATCCGCGCCTGATTATCGGCAGCGGTTTTATGCTGGCGGCAATCTCGCTGTGGCAGATGACGCGGTTCGATGCGCTGATGGGCCGCTCGCCGGTGTTCTGGTCCGGCATCGTGCAAGGTCTCGGCACCGGCCTGGCGTATGTCTCGATGGCAACCTTGACGTTCGCCACCTTGCCCGGCGCGTTCCGCAACGAAGGCACCGCCATGTTCAGCCTGATGCGCAACATCGGCAGCAGCATCGGCATCTCCTGCGTGCAGGCGCTGCTGACCAGCAATACGCAGATCGTGCATGCCACGCTGGCCGCGCATATTTCACCGTACAACCTGCTGTCGCGCGATCCGCAAATGGCGGCGCAACTGGGTTCTACCGTCGGAAGGGCCGGCTTCAATGCCAGCCTCACCGGCCAGGCTTCGATGGTGGCCTATATCGACGATTTCCAGCTGATGCTGATCCTCACGCTGCTGACGATTCCCTTGCTGCTGCTGGTGAAAAAACCCCCGCCGGCCAAGGCCGCACCGCACGTCGCCATTGAATGAAGGACCACCCAGTGATCGCTGAGTGATTATCGAGTGATTAACGAGTGCTTGGCGAATGATCGTCGAACTAATATCGAATCCGTATTCCAATAAACATTCAATGAGAGTCGCAATGCAGAACCGGCCGCGGTTTGGCGAGGGATCGAATTTCAGGGTCTTGATGACCCAAGGCCGCGCCCGCGCGCCGCGAACGTTTTTCTGCGTCGTCGCCTCGGCCGCGCTGCTGCTGAACGCCTGCACGCTCGGGCCGGATTTCACACGCCCCGCCGCGCCCGCAACCACTGCGTATCTCGCCGATGAAACAACGCCTGCGCTGGCGCCGGGCAACGATCAGCAACTGGCATTCGGCCAAGCGCTGCCCGCGCAATGGTGGACGTTGTTCAACTCGGCGGATTTGAATGCGGTTGTCCAGCAAGCACTCGACGGCAACCGCAGTCTCGATGCCGCCGCCGCCACGCTCGCGCAAGCGCGCGAGGCAGTAAACGCCGCGGCGGGCATGTCGTATCCGCAACTGGGTGTCGATGCCGGCGCGGGCCGGCAAAAATATGGCGAGGAATTCGGTGGCCCGATCAACTTTCCGCCGTTCAGTTATTTTGCGATCGGCCCGAAAGTCAGTTATCTGTTCGACTACCTCGGCAGCCAGCGGCGCAGCGTGGAACAGCAGCGCGCGCTCGCCGAAGTGCAGGCCTGCCAGCTCGATGCCGCACGCCTCAACATCGTCGGCCAGGTGTTGCAGCAAGTGTTCACGATGGCATCCACGCGCGGGCAGATCGCAGCAGTCGAAACGGTGCTCGATGAAGACCGCAAAAATGTCGAACTGGTACAGCGCGAGTTCGAGGTCGGTTCCACCAGCCGCGTCGATCTGCTCAGCGCACAAAGCCAGCTCGCCAACGATCAGACGCAACTGCCGCCGCTGCGGCAGCAACTCAGTGTTGCGCAGCACGCGCTCGCCGTGCTCAGCGGCCGCGCGCCGGCCGATTTCACGCCGCCGTCGTTCGATCTCGCACAATTGCAATTGCCTGCCAGCTTGCCGCTGAGCCTGCCGTCGGAGCTGGTGCATCATCGGCCGGACATTCTCGCCGCCGAGGCGCAACTGCACGCCGCCACCGCCGCTGTCGGCATTGCCACTGCTAATTTGTATCCGCAGATCACGCTCAGCGCTTCGGCCGGCGAGCAGGCGGCTTCTTTGGCACATCTGTTCGAGGCGTCGAGCCTTGCCTGGGGGTTTGCCGGCGACCTCGCCGGGCCATTGTTCGATGGCGGAACGCGGCGTGCGCAGCAGCAATCCGCCAAGGCCGCGCTGCGTGCCGCTGCCGCTAATTATCAGCAGACGGTGATTCAATCCTTCGGCCAGGTGGCCGATGTGTTGACCGCGCTCGAACACGATGCCGAAAGCCTCGCCGCGCAAACCACGGCGCTGCAAACCGCCGATGCCAATCTGCAACTCACGCGCGAAAGCTATCGCGTCGGCAACAGCGGTCTGCTGCAAGTGCTCGACGCCGACCGTCTTCTGCAACAGGCCAGGCTCGGTGTGGTGCGCGCGCAGGCGCAGCGGTATGCGGATACCGCACAGCTGTTTCTGGCCTTGGGAAATCTGTAGGCGAAGCCGATCGGCCTGGCGTCAACGAAACCTGTAAAGGCAGCCACGCGCCTCATCTTGGTGCGCTGCAACACGCTTTGTGCCCTGAACCTGAAACGGATGCTGCGACGAGGTCACGGCGATAGTGTGGTTGAGTTAGGGCGCCTTGAAATGCAACTGAAACACCGGCCGACCCCAAGTCGGGTTTTATTTCCGCCAAGCGCAAAAAATCGATCCGCTTTTCAACTGGCTGGCCGTTGGCATAGGGCTTGCTTTATTCACTGCGACCCGCAAGGGAAGCTATTTATGAATCGGTCGACGAAGCCCGATTCTGCGGACGACGACGTCCACGTTACTGGCAAATAAAGCGCCAGATCGTGGATTTTTTTTTGCCATTTCATAGTCTCAGGGAGCTTCAGGAATGAACCGTAGAACCAAATTCAGCGCAGGGATTGGCCGTCAGTTGGGTGCGCTGGCAGCCATGCTGGCAGTCAGCGGAACCGCTTCTGCTGGCATCTATAACGATGGTAAGGTGCTCTTGACCGGCGGCGTCAGCATCACCGACGGTGCAGGTGGCGGTGGTATCACACCGTGGGCGGCCATCACCGGTTATGAAACCCGTGACGGCATCAACGGCGATCTCCATTACACCTACGCGCAGCTGCCGAACTACTCGTTGAACTCGATCGGCGCCGCCGTCGGTCTGTTCGATCGCGTCGAAGTTTCGTACGCCAACGACACGCTGCCGACCAACAACACTTACGACACGGTCGGCCTCGCTGCGGCGACGACTGGTGGCCTAACGGGCACTACAGTGGGCGGCGGTATCGAGCCGTTCAACACCACCATTTACATGAACGTGTTCGGCCTCAAGGTGCGTGTGCTCGGCGATGCGATCTACAACTCGGATAGCTTCATTCCGCAGGTCGCTGTTGGCGGTTTCTACAAGATGAACGAGAACAAGGATCTGCTGAAAACCTTGGGTGCCGACAAAACCAAGGATTTCGAAGCCTACATCTGTGCGACCAAGATTTTCTTCCCGATCAGCACGCTGGTTAACTTCACTGTGCGCTACTCCGGCGCCAACGAAACCGGCCTCACCGGCTTCGGCGGCAACGGTAAGGATCACCGCACCGTCCGCATGGAAGGCTCGATTGCTTATCTGTTGAACAAGGGCACGGCCATCGGTGGCGAGTGGGCGCAGCACAGCGAACATCTGGGCGGCAATCTGAACCTGGCGGGCAGTGGCGGTACGTCGTCGACTGCGAGCGCTGCTCTGCCTTTGGTTGACTCTTTGACCGGCAGCACGCTGGTGCAGAAGGAAAGCGACTGGAAAGATTTGTTCGTCGCCTTCGCACCGAGCAAGAACCTGTCGATCGTTCTGGCCTACGCACAGCTCGGCAACATCGTGCTGACGCCGCACCAGACCGGCTTCTACGCTTCCATGCAGGCCAGCTTCTAAGTTTGTTCTAGATTGCTGCATCCAAACTCATTTCGTTGCAGTAAACACTTACGTTGCAGTAAACACTTACCGTACCGCCCGCAAGGGCATGGAGATCACATGAAACTCAGCAAGTTAATGGTCGTTGCCGCCGCAGCCTCACTGTTTGCCGCCGCCCCGGCGTTTGCGGTGGATTCCGAAACCGCCCCGATTCCGCAGGAAGGCGTCGG
>CAJCJH010000064.1 GCA_903970615.1 Rhodospirillales bacterium | reverse complement strand
ATCGAAGAATGCGCCCGGCTTCAACCGATCGGTAAAAGATCGCTGACTCGATCGACTGCCGCAAATTCCGTCATCTCGCGCTTCGGCATTTGTGAATCCGGATGCCGGATCGCAATCACCTGCGCGAAGCCGTGGTTCAGCGCTTCGCGCAAAACGGGCAGGCTGTCGTCGACGAAAATCGTGCGCGCCGGATCGAACAGATGCTTCGCGCGCAAGCTCGGCCAGAAGCGCGGATCTTCCTTCGGCGCGCCGAAATCGTGCGACGACAGAATGCGATGGAAATGCACATCGAAGCCGGTCTGCGCCATTTTCAACTGCCAGCTGTGACGATGCGCGTTGGTCACCAGCCATAGCTGGCGGCCGCTGTCGCGCACGGCCTGCATGAACTCCGCCGAGCCGGGCAAGGGTGCGATCCGCGTGCGGATTTCGCGCTTCAAACCGGCGATGTCGAGGCCGGTGAGTTCGCTCCAGTAATCCAGGCAATACCAGTCGAGCCGGCCGCGCGCAGCTTCAAAACGAGGCGCCAGCGTTGCCCTCGACTCATCGATGCTGATGCCATGCAGGCGCGCATAGCGCTGCGGCACCAGCTCGCTCCAGAAGTAGTTATCGAACGCCAGATCGAGAATGGTGCCGTCCATGTCCAGCAGCACATGATCGATCTGCGGCCAGTCGACGATCGCCGCAGTTTTGCCTTTCGGAGTGGCGGTCGAATCGATCGAAGCATGCGGGATTGCGGCGGACATGCCGCTATCATACCGGCTCGATTTTGCGAGTTTCGTGATGACGTCTCCGCTGCCCTTGCCCGCCCTGCTCGAACAGACTTTGCGCCTTGCGCGCGAAGCCGGCGACGCCATCATGCAGATTTACGCTTCGGATTTTTCGGTGACGCAAAAAGACGATCATTCGCCGTTGACGCAAGCCGATCTCGCCGCGCACCGCATCATCGCCGCCGGCTTGGCGCAACTCGAACCGCACTTGCCCTTGCTCTCCGAAGAAGGCGCCGAACTGCCGTTTGCAAGCCGCGCAAGCTGGCCGCGTTACTGGCTGGTGGATCCGCTCGACGGCACCAAGGAATTCGTCAAGCGCAACGACGAATTCACAGTGAATATCGCCTTGATCGACGATGGCATTCCAATCCTCGGCATCGTCCACGCACCAGCCTTGCAAGTGAGTTACTTCGCCGCAAAAGGCCTCGGCGCATTTCGTCTTCGCAACGGCGAACGCGAAGCTATCCGCACGCGGCGGACGCCAGCGCGGCCTTGCCTGGTGGTGAGCAAATCGCATCGGGACGCAGCACTCGATGCGTTCCTCGCGCACGCGCCCGCGCACGACGAAGCGAGCCGCGGCAGCTCGCTCAAATTCTGTTTGATCGCCGAAGGCTCGGCGGATTTTTATCCGCGCACCGGGCCAACTTCCGAGTGGGATACCGGCGCCGGCCAGTGCGTTGCCGAGGTTGCCGGGGCGACCGTGCTGACACTGCCGCACTGGGCGCCGCTGCATTACAACCGCAAGGCCTCGTTGCTGAATCCGGGCTTCGTCGTCATCGGCGACACCGCTTATGGCTGGCGCGAAAAGTTGCAGAGCACGGCGTGAAATCATGAGCAACGCGCGCGCCATCACCCGTGCCCGCATCCGCGAAACACTCGCGCAATGGGGTGTGCATCACGACATTCTTGAATCGCGCCGGCTGCCGATTCACGCCGAAGCGCGCAGCCTGCATTTCGCCGGACTCGGCACCGATGGCCGCGACAAATTTCTCGCTCCGCGCGCCGCCAATGCCTGGGCCGCGATGCGCGATGCGGCGCTGGCCGATGGTGTCGAACTGTTGCTGGTGTCGGCGTTTCGTAGCTTCGATTTTCAGGTGCAATTGATTCAGGCCAAGCTGGCGAAAGGCCGCACGATCGACGAGATTCTCACCGTCAACGCGGCGCCCGGATGCAGCGAACATCACAGTGGCCGCGCGGTCGACATCGGCAGCCACGATTCATCGCCGCTGGAACAGGATTTCGAGCAGACCCCTGCATTTACTTGGCTCTGCACGCACGCCGCACGCTTCGGTTTCTGGCTGTCGTACCCGCGCGGCAATGCGGAAGGTTTTCTATACGAGCCTTGGCATTGGTGCTGGCATCCTGCCAGGCGGCTTTGAAAACTGCGCGCTTTGCAGCGCAATCAGCAGCGTGTGTTGCGTTGAATTTCCGTCCAGCTTGGAAGCCGACTTCAAAAGGCGGCCGCCGCGTTCGATCACGACGTAACTGAGCGCACCGCAGATCGACGCCGCAGCGAGTTTGTAAGGCGATCGACTCGGAATGCAGGCCTGCTGGTAGATATTCGCCAGCCTGAAGAAAAGCTGCTGTTACAGATAAACGCTGCACGATCACAAGCCGAGCCTGTACAGCGACAGCCATAACCGCAGGCGTGTCCAGCGGCACCCATAGCCAAAGAACAGTTCCACACCGATCACACCCATCGTTTTCAGCGGCGCCATCCATTGCGTGCGTCCGTGGGGTGCCGGCGTGTTGGATGAACTCGAACTCATTGCTGAAGTGAGCTCATAGGCGCCGCGCGGTTCGCATGCCTGTCGCGCGGGTAAACTTTCCGCCGGATCAAACACCATTGGCAGCCATCGATGATTTTCAGAAATGCAGCGATCGCCGTTCTCGCGCTCAGCTTGAGCGCCTGCGTCACGCTCTATTCAAAAGAGCGCGAATGGAAACTGCCCGCCGGCATGGGCCACTACCTGATCTCCGCGCGCCTCAACGCCGGTCTGCTGACACGCGAAGCGGTGATCTCGGTGAACGGTCAGGAAGTGCTGCGCGGCAGCGCGTTCTTCTGGTCGAACACGATCACAATGTCCAGCACGTTCGAGCAATTACCGATCGATGCACTTTGCGATCGGGAAGCCAAGACCTGCGATGTACGCATCGCGGGAATCCATGCGGCGAGTTTGAAGTTTTGAGGCCGGACCCGCTCGGACAGGCTAAAATCTCGCCCGCTCGAAAAGTGCCCCAATTAAAGTGTCGGGCAAAGCTGCCGGGATTCGCGCATCGATGCCCGGCGTAAACCTCAATGTCATTCACGGAGTTCAGCATGAAGAAGCCTGTTCGCGTCACCATCACCGGCGCCGCCGGCCAGATTTCCTACTCGCTGCTGTTCCGCATCGCCAGCGGCTCGATGCTCGGCCAGGATCAGCCGGTGATTCTGCAGCTGCTGGAAATCACGCCTGCGCTGGGCGCGCTCGGCGGCGTGGTGATGGAACTGGTGGACTGCGCGTTCCCGCTGGTGGCCGGCATCGTCGCCACCGACAAACCCGAAGAAGCCTTTGAAGGCACCGACTACGCGCTGCTGGTTGGCGCGCGGCCGCGCGGCCCCGGCATGGAGCGAAAGGATTTGCTTACTGCAAACGCCGCGATCTTCTCGGTGCAGGGCAAAGCGCTCGCGTCGAAGGCGAGCAAGGATGTGCGCGTGCTGGTGGTCGGCAACCCGGCCAATACCAATGCGCTGATCGCGCGCGAAAACGCCAAGGGTCTCGATCCGAAGCAGTTCACCGCGATGGTGCGGCTCGATCACAACCGCGCCGCCGGCCAGCTCGCGGCGAAGACCGACGCGGCGGTGACCGATGTCGATCAGCTCATCATCTGGGGTAACCACAGCGCGACGCAGTATCCGGATATCACGCATGCCACGGTGAAAGGCAAGGCGGCGAAAACGCTGGTCGAGCAGAGCTGGGTCGAATCCGATTTCATTCCGACCGTGCAGCAGCGCGGCGCGGCAATCATCAAGGCGCGCGGCTCGTCATCGGCGGCTTCGGCGGCTTCGGCGGCGGTGGATCACATCCGCGACTGGGCGCTCGGCAGCAACGGCAAATGGGTCAGCATGGGGGTGGCTTCGGATGGCAGCTACGGCATCAAGCCGGGCGTGGTGTATGGCTATCCGGTCATCACCAAGAATGGCCAGTATGAAATCGTGCAGGGCTTGGAAGTGGATGCGTTCTCGCGCGGCAAGATGGATTTGACCGACAAGGAACTGCGCGAAGAGCGCGCCGCGATCGAAGAACTGCTGAAATAAATCCGCAAGCCGTTGTCCATGCCGTGGACGTTTGCGCATGCGCGCTGTCGTCCACGTCTGAGCCATTTCGGTTGAGACCGTCAAGCCCGCCGCGGCAAGCGGGCATCGAGGAGTGAGCGTAATGAGCAAATTATCGCTGTTGGCCGTGCTGCTGTTGAGCGCTGCAACTTCCGCGCAGGCGTTCGAGTTGAAGGTGAAATCGGATAGCCCCGTGGTCAGTGAGCAGGAACTGCGGGCGGCGGTGAATGCGACCGCGGTTGCGGTGGGCAACAACATCCCGAACGATCCGAAGGTGAAGGTCAGCATCTACAGCAAGGCGATTCCGAGCAATTCGGAAACCGGTCGCTTCACGTTTCTGCATCGTATCGAATTGCGCCGCGTTTTTACCGCTGCAGCGCCGTATCCGTATCGCGGCTGGCTGCCCGAACCGGATGCAACGGTGGAGCGTTACGGCGTGGCCGATCCCGCCGAAATCAAGGCCAAGCTGGATGACTTGCTGAATGAATTCTTCACGCGCCTGAAAACTGTCGATCCGGAAAAAGGCTTCGAGTAGACGCCAGCAAACACAAGGGTCTGCTTGAATCGCGTGCTTGGTCGGCAAGCGTAAGTGCGCGCTGCGAAAATCGAAGCAACCTGATCATCGGCACTCATCGACTCCGGCCACAATCATTCCGACAATGGAAATTTTCCAACTACTGCCGGGGCAGCCGCCGATTCGTCACAACGCGCTGGAACACATGCCGGACGAGGGTTTCATCTGGCTCGATTTCACCCGCGAGCAGGCGCAGGGCTGGGAAGAATGGCCGCGGCGTTTGTTGAATGTAGAGGTCGACTTGCAGCATCTGGAAGACTCGATGACGCCCTCGCACGGGTCCTTTTTCGACGGCACTTCCGAATACGACATGCTGATTTTTCAAGGGCTGGGGCCGAATGACGATCCCTTTCCGCTGGAAACGCGCACCGCGGCGTTCTTCATGTTCGAGCGCCTGCTGGTTACCGTGCGCGCCGAGGACAACATCAGCTTTCACCTGCTCAAGCAGAAAATGTGCGGCCCGAAAGGCAAGTCGCCGCGCGGCGCAGTGGGGCTGGCGTACTACATTCTCGATACGATGGTCGATCGCTACCTGAAAGTGCGCGAAGTCCTCGATGCGCGCCTGACCGAGCTGCAGGACGTTCTGCTTTCGCCGAATAACGATCACGACGATTGGCGTGCGCTGCTCGATGGCCGCCGCTTCGCGCGGCGTCTGGAAACGCTATCCGAAGATCAGCTCGAAGCGCTCGATGGCTGGCGCCGCAACACAATTTTCGATTGGGACGACAAGCTGCAGGTGCGCGTCCGCGATCTGGTCGATCACGTTACCCGCGTGCGCAACCATGTGTCTGGCTTGGAACGTGATCTCGAAGCCGCGGTGCAGATTCATTTCTCGGCGCAATCGCAGCGTCAGAACGAAATCATGAAAGTCTTCACCGTGGTTTCGGTGGTGTTCATGCCGATGATGCTGCTCACCGGCATCTGGGGCATGAACTTCAAAAACATGCCGGAACTGGAATGGCCGGCCGGTTATTTCATCGCACTGTTCCTGATTTTCGGCGTCGGCGTGGCAACCTTCATCTGGTTCCGCTGGCGCAAGTTTTTTTGATCGTGGACAGGGCAAGGCTGAAGCTCTGATCTCACGGTGCCGGCGAGCCAAGCTTTCAGCAGCCCATCAAAAGAGCCAATGGCGACTGCTATCTGCGCGATCATCCCTTGCGCAGCCGCGCATAATAAAAGCCATCGAAATGTCCGCCCGGTGGCAGCCGCCGACCGATGCTGCAAGCCTCGCCCCAGCTGGCGTCGATCACCGACTCGCTCGCGTCGGTCTGCGCGCTCAGAAATTCCCGTAGCACATTTTCGCCTTCGGCTTGCAGAATCGAACACGTCGCATAAAGCAGCTCGCCGTCTGAAACGAGCAGCGGCCACAGCGCCTTCAGCAGTTTCAATTGCTGCTTCGCCATCGCGGCGATATCGGTTTCGCGGCGCAGCCATTTGATATCCGGATGACGCCGGATCACGCCGGTACCGGAGCAGGGCGCATCCAGCAGAATGCGATCGAACGGCATGCCGTTCCACCAGATTTCCGGCGCAGTGGCATCGGCGGCGATCAGCGTGGCTTCAAGGCCAAGCCGCTGCAGATTTTCGCGCACGCGCTGCAAGCGTCGGCCATCCCGATCGATCGCAAGCAGCTGCGCGAGATCGTGATGTTCAAGCAGATGCGCGGTTTTGCCGCCGGGTGCGGCGCAGGCATCCAGCAAGCGCATGCCGGCCTGCGCTTGCAGCAATTCCACCGCGAGCTGCGCCGACGCATCCTGCACCGAGACGCGGCCCTCGCCGAAACCCGGCACTAGTTCCACCGGAGTCGCTTCGAGCAGGCCAACGGCATCGCTGGCGGCGTCGATTGCCTGCGCTGCGATACCGGCTCTGGCCAGCGCCGCAAGATAATCCTCGCGCGAATTCAGGCGCCGATTCACGCGCAAAGTCAGCGGCCCTTGTTGGTTGCCGGCAGCAAGCACCTCGCGCCAGCGCGCGGGCCAATCCTGTTTGATCGCGCCGACCAGCCATTGCGGATACGACAATCGGATATGCGCAGCCTGCGGTAACGCCGCTTCCAGCGCGGCTTGTTCGCGCTGATAACGCCGCAGCACCGCGTTTACCAGACCTTTTGCCCAAGGTTTTTCGAGTACGTTTGCGGCGGCCACCGTTTCCGCAACGGCCGCATGCGCAGGCACGCGCATCGCGCGCAGTTGCTGCAAGCCGCACAGCAGCAGCGCAAGCAATAAGGGCTCCTGCCGTAGTGGTTTATCGAGCAGACGATTCAGCAGCCATTCGAGCGCGCTGCGTTCGCGCATCACGCCGAACGCGATGGCGCGCAGCAAGGCGCGATCGGCGCTGCTCAAATGTGCCGACTCGTCTTCCAGTGCGTCGTCGAGATTGCTGCCGGCAAATACGGCCGCACATCCGCGCGCGGCGAGCGCACGCAGATTGCGAATTTCGCTCGCGGGCTTAAGCGAATTGCCGGCCAAGAAGATTCCAGTTGCGCATTGCTTCGGCGGCGGCAAGCACGCGGCCGCCCGGCCGCTGCAATTGCGTAACCGCGAGTACACCTGCGCCGGTTGCAATCAGCAAGGCATCGCCGCTGGATTCGATCACGCTGCCCGGTGCCAGGCCGCTGTGCTGCGCGCGTACTTCGGCATTCCAGAAACGCACGCGCTCGATATCACCACGATCGTTTTGCAATGCACTCCACGCCACCGGCGCCGGATTGAACGCGCGTACCTTACGGGCGAGTGTCTCGGCGGATTGCGACCAGTCGAGCCGCGCTTCGTCCTTGCTCAGCTTGCGCGCGTAGGTTGCGCCATCGGCGGGCTGCGACGTTGCAGGCAGCTCGCCGATGGCGATTTTCGCCAGCGCCTCGACGATCAATTCGGCACCGAGCAGCGCCAGCGCATCGTGCAGGCTTGCCGCTGTAATTTTTACGTCGATCGGCACTGCGGATTTCAGCAGCATCGGCCCGGTATCGAGCCCGGCTTCCATCTGCATGATGGTGATGCCGGTTTCGCGGTCGCCCGCTTCGATCGCGCGCGCAATCGGTGCGGCACCACGCCAGCGTGGCAGCAGACTGGCGTGGATATTGAGGCAACCGCGATCCGGAATATCCAGCACCGCCTGCGGCAGCAGCAGTCCGTAAGCGACGACCACCATGATCTCGGGCGCCAGCGCGCGCAGATTCGCCTGCGCGTCGGCGTCGAGCTTCAAGGGTTTTTTACAATCCAGACCGAGCGCTTGTGCGCGCTGCGCGACGGCCGAAGGTGTGAGTTTCTGACCGCGGCCGGCCGGCCGATCGGGCTGCGTGTAAACCGCGAGAATTTCGTGACCCGCCGCATGCAGCGCGTCGAGCGCGGCAACAGAAAATTCCGGCGTGCCGGCAAAGACCAGCTTCATTGCGCCACGATCACAGTTACGTTCATCGCAACTGTTAACTGCTGCGCAAGAGCGTCACGCCGCTTCGCGTTTAAGCAGCTTTTTCTTGATGCGCTCGCGCTTCAGCGGCGACAGGTAATCGATGTACAGCTTGCCGTCTAGATGATCGATTTCATGCTGGATGCATTGCGCCATCAGGCCGAAGGCGCAGACTTCAAACGGCTCGCCGAACTCGTTCAGCGCGCGCAGATGCAGGCGGTTGTAGCGCTGCACCTTGTCAAAAATATCCGGCACCGAAAGGCAGCCTTCCTCCATTTCGCGGCGCTCGTCGCTGGAGATGATTTCCGGGTTGATCATGACGATGCGCTGGCTACGCGTTTCCGAGCAATCCATCACTGCCAGCCGCATCGACATGCCAACCTGATTCGCAGCCAGCCCGGTGCCCGGCGCGGCATACATGGTTTCAAACAGGTCCTCGATCAGCGCGCGCAGCGCATCGTCGAAGCGCGTCACCAATGCGGCCTTGCGGCGCAGACGCGGATCGGGATGATGAAGAATGCTGAGTAGAGCCATTGCGCCGACGCCAATTCAAGAAACCACTAGGATATGTATCTTCAACGGTTCGCCAAAGCTGGAATTTGTGCCAGAATTCAAGCTGGTGGTCACGGGCTGTCTAAAGGGGAAACTGCCGCCCATGCAAAATTATAACGCCATGCCGCACGCGCGGCGCATCGCTTTTGCGCTGCGCTTGAAGCTTTGCGCCCCGATATTCGCCTGCGCCTTGGGCTCGGTGCTCGCGGCCTGCGCCAGCGATCCGCAAGCCGGCGCTGCGAGCAGCGCACCGGTTGCCGAGGACGCAGCGCCGCTGACGCCGATCATGCCGGCCGCCAGCGTGGCGGAAGCCAGCGCCAACGCCGGCACGCTGAGTCTGCGCGAAGATGCGCCGCTGCGTTACGTGGTGAAAAAAGGCGACACACTCTGGAGCATCGCCAGCTACTTCCTGCGCGATCCCTGGGAATGGCCGCAGTTCTGGTACACCAACAGCCAGGTTAAAAACCCGCATCTGATCTATCCAGGCGAAGTGTTGACGCTGGTCATGGTGGATGGCCACACGCGGCTCGCCGGGCCGGAAGTGGTGGAGCATTTGAGCCCGGAGGCGCGCAGTTTGTCGCTGGATCAGGCCTTGCCGGCGATTCCGATCGAAGCGATCCGCAACTTCCTCAAAGGTCCGCGGCTGGTGACTGCAGAAGAAATCCGGAAAGCGCCTTATCTGATCGAATACACCGGCGAGCACATCGATGGCGGCGCCAATAGCGGCATTTACGTGCGCAAACTGCCGAAAGACGATGCCACCAGCACTTGGGCGATCGTGCATATCGGCGACGAATATCGTGATCCCGATACCCGGGAGCTGCTCGGCTACGAAGCGCTGCCGGCCGGCGAAGCGGAGCTGGTGACGCCCGGCGATCCGGCGCAAATGCTGATCACCAAATCGAACCGCGAAGTGCTGATCGGCGATCGCCTGCTGCCGCTGGAGCAGGAAATTTTCGACGCCAGCTTCTTCCCGCATCCGCCGTCCAAGCCGGTCGATGGGCGCATTCTCACGGTGTTCGACAGCCTGATCGAAGTGCCGCAGTACCACATCGTCGCGTTGAATCGCGGCAGCAAGGCCGGGCTCGATGCAGGCACGGTGCTGGCGATCTACCAGGCCGGTCGCGTCGTGCAAGACCCCTACGGCAACAAGCCGGTGCAGTTGCCGGAGCAGTACGCCGGCCTGTTGATGGTGTTCAAGGTAACGCCGAAAGTGTCTTACGCGCTGGTGATGAGCGAAGTCCGCCCCGCCAATGTGCTCGACAAAGTCCATGCGCCAACGCAATCGGTGAAACAGCATCACTAGCCGTTTGCCTTGAGTTTGACTTCGGTCTCGATTCGGGCGCGCATCTGCGGATGACACCCGAACCGGTTACGCCCGAGGTACTGCGGTTCTGGCTGGCCTTGCTGCGCGTGCCCACACTCGGCCCGAGCCGCGGCGCGGCCCTGTTGCAGCGCTTCGGCACGCCGGAATCGATCTTCGCCGCGGGGATGTCCGGCTGGCGCAGTTGCGGCATCAGCGAAACGCTTTGCGACTTGCTGGGCCAGCCCGATTGGGCCGGTGTCGACGACGATCTGCGCTGGATCGAAAGTGCTACGCCGATTTCACCACGCGGCCTGCTGCTGCGCGACGACGCGCGTTATCCGCAAAGCCTGCGCGAAATTGCACAAGCGCCGCTCGCGCTGTTCTATCGCGGCCACGCCGAACTGCTGCAAACGCCGCAGCTGGCGATCGTCGGCGCTCGCGCGGCGTCCGCGCAGGGCGTCGAAAACGCACAGGCTTTCGCCGCCGAAGCGGCACGGCGTGGCCTTACCATCACCAGCGGGCTGGCGCTCGGTATCGATGCCGCCGCGCATCGCGGTGCGCTGGCGGCGCAGGGCGCGACGATCGCCGTTTGCGGCAACGGTCTCGACCGCGTTTATCCGGCGCGCAACAAGGATCTGGCGCATGCGATCGCCGAGCGCGGCCTGCTGATCTCCGAGTTCGCACCGGGCGTGCCGCCGAAGCCGGAGAATTTTCCGCGGCGCAACCGCATCATCAGCGGCTTGAGCCTCGGCGTGCTGGTGATCGAAGCGGCGCGCGAATCCGGCTCGCTGATTACCGCGCGTCTCGCCGCCGAACAGGGTCGTGAAGTTTTCGCCATTCCCGGTTCGATTCACAACCCGCTGGCGCGCGGCTGCCATGCGCTGATCCGCGAAGGCGCGCGCCTCACCGAAAATGTGGACGACATCCTCGCCGAGCTGGCGCCGCAGCTGCGCGTGGCCGCCGCACCGCCTGAACCGGGTGTTGCAACCGTCATCGATTCTGCGGCTTCAGGCGCTGCGACCAATGCACCACAGGATGATTTGCAGCGCCGTCTGCTCGAAGCGCTGGGTCACGAACTGGTGTCGCTGGAACATCTGGTCGAGCGCGTCAATGCACCGGTCGAGCAGGTCGGCGCGGCCTTGCTGACGCTCGAACTGGAAGGTCAGGTGGTGGCTTCAGCAGGCGATGTTTTCTCGCGCCTGCATCGGCGCAATTGAGGCGCGGGCAAATTTTTTGCAGCACGCTTAACGGCGCCGTTCAAATCTGTTATTTTTGCGTAACTTTGGATGCGAGAGCGATGAAAGAGACCCTTCTCGATGTCCTGATGTACCTCTTCGAGAACTACCACGACGGTGAACTCGAAGATTCCGATAACCAGCAGACGCTCCGCGTTGAACTCGCTGCCGCTGGCTTCCCCGAAGATCAGGTCGATCACGCCTTTTCCTGGCTGGAAGACCTTGCTTCGCAGCGCGACACGCCCACGCTGTCCGGACGTACTGATTCGCTGCGCATTTACGCGCCGCAGGAATGTGCGCGGCTGTCTGCGGAATGCCGTGGTTTCCTGCTGCATCTGGAACAGCTCGGCATCCTCAATTCGGAAAGCCGCGAGCTGGTGATCGAGCGCTTGCTGGCGATCGAAGACGACGTCGATCTGGAGCGCGTCAAGTGGGTCTGCTTGCTGGTGCTGGTAAATCAGCCGGGCGAGGAAGAAGCCGCGATTCACCTCGAAGACATGGTGTATTACCACGGCGAATTTCTGCATTAAGCGCTAATCGCAAGTTTGCTACGGGCGATTTTTGCGCTGAAACCGGTGACGATCGTGAACCTGTGCCGGCCGCAGAAGGCTTGCACCCTGCGCATTGCTGCCGCGTCGTCATGACCTGCCGCTAGGCCCTGCGAAATGTCTGCCGCTAGACACGGCGGCGGATGGCCGCGTATAAGCTGACGCCCCACGCGCAGTCGAGCGCGAGTTCCCGAGCTGAGATGAGTCGAAATCTGGTCATCGTCGAATCGCCCGCCAAGGCCAAGACGATCAAGAAATACCTGGGCAAGGATTACGAGGTCATGGCCTCGTACGGGCATGTGCGCGACCTCGTGCCGAAGGATGGCGCGGTAGATGTGACGCGCGGCTTCGAGATGAAATACCAGCTGATCGATCGCAACGTGAAGCATGTCAACGCGATCATCGCCGAGCTGAAAAAATCCGACGCGCTGTTCCTCGCCACCGATCCGGACCGCGAAGGCGAAGCCATCGCCTGGCACCTGAGCGAAGTGCTGCGCGAAAAAGGCCTGCTGAAAAACAAGCCGGTCAAGCGCGTGGTGTTTTACGAAATCACGCCGCGCGAAGTGGCGCAGGCCATCGCTAATCCACGCGAGGTTTCAACCGATCTGGTGAATGCGCAGCAGGCGCGGCGCGCGCTGGATTATCTGGTCGGTTTCAATCTCTCGCCGCTGTTGTGGCGCAAGATTTCGCCGGGACTTTCCGCCGGCCGCGTACAAAGCCCGGCGCTGCGTTTGATCTGCGAACGCGAAGAGGAAATCCGCGCATTTCTGCCGCAGGAATACTGGACGCTCGAAGCGCGCGCCGAGAAAGCGCAGACTGCATTCAGCGCGCGCCTGCTCGAATACAACGGCGAAAAAGTCGAGCAATTCACGCTCGGCAATGCCGGCAGCGCGGAAGCCGCGCGCGCCGCCATCGAGCAAGCCGCACAAGGCAAATTGCGCGTCGCCAAGGTCGAGAAGAAGCAGCGCAAGCGCTCGCCCGGCCCACCGTTCACCACCTCGACCTTGCAGCAGGATGCCAACCGCAAGCTCGGCTTCACCGCGCAGCGCACCATGCGCACCGCGCAGCAGTTGTATGAAGGCGCCGAAATCGGCGGTGAAACCGTCGGCCTGATTACTTACATGCGTACCGATTCGGTGAGTCTGGCGCAGGATGCGCTGGTCGAAATCCGCGAGATGATCGTCAAGCGTTACGGTGCGAAATCGCTGCCCGACGAGGCGCGCCACTTCAAGACCAAATCGAAAAACGCGCAGGAAGCGCACGAAGCGATTCGCCCGACCGCCGCCGCGCGCGCGCCGGAACAGGTCGCAAAATATCTGTCGGCGGATCAAGCCAAGCTGTACGACCTGATCTGGAAGCGCACCGTCGCCAGCCAGATGACGCCCGCGGTATTCGATACCGTCGCTGCCGAACTCCGCGCCGGCGTACAGCACGCGTTCCGCGCCAATGGTCAGGTGTTGATCGAACCCGGCTTCCTCGCCGCTTATGGCATCGCTGCCGACGAAGGTGCGCCGGATGCGGGCGAAGACGACGAGAAGCGTCTGCCGCCGCTGGTCGAAGGCGAGATCATCAGCCTGCTGGAACTGCTGCCGGAGCAGCATTTCACCCAGCCGCCGCCGCGTTACACCGAAGCTTCCTTGGTGAAAACGCTGGAGGAATACGACATCGGCCGGCCGTCAACTTATGCTTCGATCATCTCCACTTTGCAGGCGCGCGAATACGTGCAGCTGGAAGGCAAGGCCTTCATTCCGAGCGATGTCGGCATGATCGTCAACCGCTTTCTCACCGAGCATTTCACCCGCTACGTCGACTACGAATTCACCGCCAAGCTCGAAGACGATCTCGATGCGATCTCGCGCGGCGAAGGCGAATGGGTGCCGCTGCTGGCGAAATTCTGGGGCCAGTTCAAGCCGACCGTCGACGAGAAAATGGAGTTGTCGCGCAAGGAAGTTTCGGAAGCGCGGCAGATCGGCACCGATCCCGTCAGCGGCAAGCCGGTCAGTGCGCGGCTCGGCCGCTTCGGACCGTTCGTGCAGATCGGCACCAGGGAAGATGCGGACAAGCCGAAGTTTGCGAGTCTGCGCGGCACGCAGCGTATCGATACGATTACGCTGGCCGATGCGCTGGAACTGTTCAAACTGCCCCGCAAGCTGGGCAATCTGCCGAGCGGCGAAGAAGTCGAAGTCAACATCGGCCGCTTCGGGCCTTATGCGCGCTATGACTCGCAGTTCGTCAGTCTGAAGAAAGACGACGATCCGTACACGGTGGATTTGCCGCGCGTGATCGAGCTGATCGAAGCCAAGCACGTCGCGCTCGAAGCGGCGACGATCAAGCTGTTCGGCGACACCGGCATTCGCATCGTCAAAGGTCGTTTCGGGCCGTATATCAGCGACGGCAAACGCCGCGCGCCGATTCCGCGCACGCGCGATCCGGAAAGCCTTTCGGTGTTCGAATGCGAGGCGTATCTGGTGGAAGCCGAAACCGCGAAGGCGGCCAAAGGCGGCCGAAAAAAAGT
Source organism: Rhodospirillales bacterium (assembly GCA_903970615.1). Lineage (GTDB taxonomy): Bacteria > Pseudomonadota > Gammaproteobacteria > Nevskiales > Nevskiaceae > Nevskia. The sequence goes on along the minus strand of CAJCJH010000064.1, from coordinate 28,237 downwards.
CGCCGCCAAAACGGCCGATGGCAGCGCAGCAGCGAAAAAAGCACCGGCTAAAAAATCCGCCGGGAAAGTTGCGAAGAAGCCTGTAAAAAAAGCGGCGAAGAAAGCCGCCAAAAAATCCGCTACGAAAAAAACCGGTCAAGCCAGCGGCATCGCCGCGCAGGTCAAGCCGTAACGCGATGCTGAAGTTGCAGTTGCGCGATGCCCTTGCCGCGCTGCGCAGCGGCGGCGTTGTCGCCTACCCGACCGAAGCGGTTTGGGGGCTTGGCTGCGAGCCGACGAACTCGTCAGCGGTGAATCGCATTCTGGCCTTGAAGCGGCGCGACTGGCGCAAGGGCGTGATCCTTATCGCTGCCGAATTCGCGCAGCTCGAACCCTACGTGCAGCTGCCCTCGAACAGCGCGATGCGTCGCGCGCAAGCCACCTGGCCGGGGCCGGTCACCTGGGTTTTTCCGGCGAGCAATTATTGCCCGCCGTGGATCAGCGGCAGTCCTGAATTGACCGCGGATACGGTGGCGATTCGTGTCACCGCGCATCCCGTCGCTGCGGCACTTTGCCGTGCGTATGGCGGTGCGATCGTTTCCACCAGCGCGAACCGGCAAGGCCAGCCGCCCGCGCGCAGCGCAACGCAGGTGCGCATGATGTTCGGTGAACGCATCGATGCGCTGGCGCCCGGCGCGCTCGGCAATCTGGAAAAGCCGACGACGATCCGCCACGTCGTCAGCGGCATGATTTTGCGGCGCTGATTGTCATATTGCGGGCGCTGACAAGGCGGCGATCAGCACGCATCGATCGACGCTTCGATGAATCAGATTGACGAGGCGCAGCCGCTCGATCGCACTCACATTCACTGCCGCTAAACTGGCATCACTCCTGCTCGCATTCCAGCCATGATGCCTACCGAAATTCCCGACGCCAGCGCAGTCGAGCATTATCTGCGCGGCTTGCAGGATCGCCTCTGCGGCGCAATCGAAACGCTCGACGGCAAGGCGCAATTCGCACGCGACGAATGGCAGCGCGCCGAGGGCGGTGGCGGCGTCACGCGCATCCTCAACGACGGCGCCGTATTCGAGCGCGCAGGCGTCGGTTTCTCCGATATTCTCGGCAGCAAGCTGCCGCCTTCGGCCAGCGCGCACCGGCCCGAACTCGCCGGCCGCGGGTATCGCGCGATGGGCGTGTCGCTGGTGTTTCATCCGCGCAATCCGTACGCGCCGACGGTCCACATGAACGTGCGATTTTTCATCGCCGAAAAAACCGGCGAAGCGCCGGTGTGGTGGTTCGGCGGTGGCTTCGATCTCACGCCATACTATGGTTTTGATGACGACGCGCAGCATTGGCACGCCACCGCGCAGGCTGCGGCCGCAAACTTCAAAACCCGCGACGGCGTGCCCGCGCATCCGCATCTGAAAAAATGGTGCGATGACTATTTCTTTCTCAAACATCGCAATGAGCCGCGCGGCATCGGCGGACTGTTCTTCGACGATTGGGATGCCGGCGGCTTCACGCAAAGCTTTGCGCTGATACAAAGCGTCGGCGATCATTTTCTCAAGGCCTATCTGCCGATCGTCGAGCGCCGCAAGGATTCTGCGTATGGCGAACGCGAACGCGGCTGGCAGTTGTATCGGCGCGGCCGTTATGTCGAATTCAATCTGGTGTGGGATCGCGGCACGCTGTTCGGCCTGCAATCCGGCGGCCGCACCGAATCCATCCTGATGTCGATGCCGCCGCTGGTGGCCTGGGAGTATCGGCGCGCAATCGAAACCGGTTCGCCGGAAGCGGCGTTGATCGAGCGATATCTCAAGCCGCGCGACTGGCTGGCGACTGCTTAACGCTCCGCAACAGAAAGCTGGCCGAACGTCTGCGGCTTGCAGCGGTCACAGCCCTGATCTTCAGCACAACGCCACATTCGATTGCCGCCGAAACGAGACCCAGGCTGCACCGGCCCACAAGCGGCTACCACATCCTGCGGCAAGATCGATTTTCCTGGCTCGCTCCTGACAAGACGCGATCAAGTGCCAAAAATCGTGCTGAAATCAAGCTGAAATCAGTTCAATAGACACTCCAGTAAAACTCCATCCATCTATCGGGAACACCCATGAATCGAAAGTCATACGCCACTCGCAAAACGCTGCTCCGCTCGCTGCTCGCCACGCTGCTGATGGCATCCGTCGCCGCGCCTGCTCTGGTGATGGCCGCCGAAACCAGCATGGCGCCGTCCACAGACACCACCAAGATGGATGGCCGTGTCGAAGCGCGCATCACCAGCCTGCACAGCAAGCTCGGCATCACCGCCGATCAGGAAAGCAAATGGAAGGATGTGACCGACGTGATGCATGAAAACGCGGATGCGATTCGCCCCTTGATCGAAGCGCGCAAAGCCAACGGCGCAAGCATGAATGCGGTGGAAGACCTCAAATCCTATGCCCAGATTGCCGATGTGCATGCCGATGGCGTAAAGAAATTCGCAGCAGCGTTCGAGCCGCTCTACAACAGCTTCTCGGATGCGCAAAAGACAACCGCCGATGCCATGTTCCGCAAAGCCGGCCATCGCGGCGCCAAACATCATCACGCCAAAGCTGCCGCCAGCGATGCCGCCGCGAAGTGAGGTTAGCCTGAATGCCGGCGTGCATTTCCGCGCGGCATCTCTCAATTCTGATGAGCTTCTGGACCCAACTCCAAAAGCCATCGGATCAACACGGAAGCTCAATATGAAATTCGACCATGTGAACCGCTCGACGACGATTCCGAATCCTGCCCGGCCGCATCAGCCGCGCAAGCTCATGCCGATGTTCGCCACACTCGCCCTCGCCGCTGCACTTGGCGCGCTCGCCCTGAGCCCGCAAGCTGCCAAAGCCGATCCACGCGACCATGGTGAAGACCGTGGCCACTACGATCGCGGCCATCGCGGCCCGCCGCCGCGCGACTATCGGCGTGGCTATGGATACCCCGGCCCGGATGTGGTCTACGCTCCGCCGCCGGTGGTCTACGCGCCAGAACCCTCGCCTGGCATCAGCCTGTTCCTGCCGATCAATATTCGCTGATCCAGAAACTTCATCGCATTTGAAACGCACCCGGAATCGCCCGTACGGCGGTTTCGGGTCGCCAAGCTCGATCAAGGGAGCCCGCTAGATCAGCTGATCTGCTGTAGCTCGCAGCCACGCAAAACGCGATACTGGCGGCATGACGCTCACCGAACTTCGCTATCTCGTCAACCTCGATAAGGAACGCCATTTCTCGCGTGCGGCCGAGCGTTCGTTCGTGTCGCAGCCGACACTTTCCGTGGCGCTAAAAAAGCTCGAAGAAGAACTCGGCGTGATGCTGTTCGAGCGCATTCGCGGCGAAGCGCGGCCCACGCCAGTGGGCGAGCGCATCATCGCGCAGGCGCGCCGCGTGCTGGCGGAAGCCAAGCGTGTCGAGGACATCGCCGGCGAAGGCAAGGACGAACTCGTCGGCGCGCTGCGGCTCGGCGCGATCTATACGGTAGGCCCGTATCTGCTGCCGAATCTGGTGCCGGACTTGCGCGAACGCGCGCCGCAAATGCCGCTGGTGATCGAGGAAAATTTCACCTCGGTGCTGCTCGAACAATTGCGCGATAACGAGCTGGATGTCGCCCTCGTCGCGCTGCCGATCGATCTGCAAGGTTTCTCCGCATGGCCACTGTACGACGAGGATTTCGTGGTGGTGATGCCGCCGGATCATCGCTGGGCGAAAGAGAAAACCATCCCGGCGAAAAAGCTGGCGGAAGAACACTTACTGCTGCTCGGCCCCGGCCATTGCTTCCGTGATCAGGTCATCGCGGCCTGCCCGAAATGCGTGGATGCCGAAGGCGATGGCCCGCGCCCGCATACCGGCAGTTCGCTCGATACGATCCGCTATATGGTCGGCTCGGGTTTGGGCATTACCGTGCTGCCGCGCGGCTCGGTGGAAAATCGCAATAGCGATCGTTCGCCGCTGGTTGCGGTATCGCTTAGCGCCCCCGCGCCGACGCGCCGCATCGGCATGGTCTGGCGCCGCAGTTTTCCGCGCATGCAGGCGATTCGCGTTCTGCGCGAAGGCATACTCGGCTGCGGCATGCTTGGCGTGAAGTTTGTGCAGGCCGCGCCGCAACTGGCGCCGGAAGTCGCGTGAACATCGCGTGAAGGCCGGTGTATGGCCGAAGCCCTGAACGCGGCGACGCGCAGTTTTTTGCAGTCGAAAATTCTGCGGCTGGTATGGTTGCCGCTGCTCGGCGCGCTGGCTTTGTGGATGCTGCTTGGCCTGTTCTTCTGGAGCGATCTGGTGGAAGCGCTGCGCCGCTTGATCGCGTTCGGCGTTGTGGCGGAATGGTACAGCCAGGCGGTCGCGCATTTCCTCAGCGAATGGATCGTCACCATCGCCATGCTGCTGGCGCTGCTGCCGCTGACCTACGCCACCGCGCTGTTCGTCACTGCGACCATCGCCATGCCGATCATGGCTGCGTTGGTGGCAGCGCGCGATTATCCGCAGTTGGCGCGCCGCGGTTCAAGCACGATCGGCAGCATCCTCAATGCGCTGGGCGCAACGCTGATCTATCTGTTGCTTTGGATCGTGACGCTGCCGTTATGGATTTTCGGCGTGCCCGCGATCGTGCTGCCCGCACTCATCAACGGCTGGTACAACGATCGCCTGTTCCGCTACGACGCGCTCTGCGATTACACCACGCACGAGGAATTCCGCATGCTCACGCAGCGACATCGCAGTCAATGGTTCGGCCTCGGCGTGATCGCCGCGTTGATCCAGATGCTGCCGATCGTGAACCTGATCTCGCCGGTGTATTCCGGCTTGAGCTTCATCCATTTCGGCTTCGCACGGCTCACGCAATTGCGCGCAGCGAGTACTGCTCCGGCGCAGATCAGCGCGCGCTGAATCGGCAACAAGCTCACTACAATGCCCGACAATCGCCTGATTGCATTCGTGGGGTTTCGCTGCTCAATGCCGCTGAAGACTGCCCTTCATCGCCTTGCGCTGAGCGCCGTGTTGATCGGCAGCATCGGCGCTGCGCAGGCACTCGAAGCCGGCGATGACGATGCACTGGCCGGCGCGCGTGCGGAGTTCCGCGAAGCTTACGTCGCGGCCAGCAGCGGCTCGCCCGCAACAACCGATAGCGCTGCGCTGAAGGCGTATCCGCTGTACGCCTATCTGCAAGCCGCGCGGCTTCAATGGAGCTTGTCGCGGCCGCCGGCGCAGGTGAATGAGATGGTGGACGAACGCGCCGCCGCCTTGCTGAAATCGCTCGGCGAACAGCCGTTGGCGCGCGAGCTGAGACGCAGCTGGTTGAGCAGCCTTGCTGCGCGCCGCAACTGGCCGCGCTTCGTCGCCGAGTACCGCGATAGCGTGGCCAACGAAAGCTTGCGCTGCGCGCAGTTAAGCGCGCGCGCGCAACTGGGCCGCGAGCAAGGCTTGGCTGCGGACATCACGCAAGCCTGGCTGGTCGGCGCGAACACGCCGGACGCCTGTGAGCCAGCGTTCGCCTGGCTGCGTGCGCACGATGGCCTGCCGCCGTCGCTGATCGATCAACGCGCAAGGCTCGCGCTCGCCGCCGGCAACTCGAAACTGGCGCGCAAGCTGGCTGCGACGATGCCGCCGGAAATGGCCGCGCCGATCAATCAGTGGATCACGCTCGTCGATAATCCGCGCAGCGAAATCAACCTGCTGATCGCCGCACCGGCCAGACCGGTGGAACCCGCTGCGCTGCTCGACGGCTGGCAGCGTTTGTCGCGCAGCGATGCGCAAGGCGCAACCGCTTTGTATCAGCCGCTGATGCAAGCGCGTGGATTCAACGCCGCCGACGCAGCGCCGTATGCGCGCGCGCTCGGTCTCGGGCTGGCGTGGAGCCGGCTGCCGCAAGCCAGCAGCTATTTCACGTTGATGACTGCGGATGTCGCGGACGATCTCGCGCGCGAATGGCAGGCGCGCGCCGCGCTGTGGATCGGCGATTGGGCCAATGCCAATGCCGTCATCGCCGCGATGCCGCAGGCCACGCTCGCCGCACAACCGCGCTGGCAATACTGGCTGGCCCGCACGCGCGAGAAAACCGGCGATATCGAGGCCGCGCAAAAACTTTATGCGCAACTCGCAGCGACCGATGGCTATTTCGCCGCGCTCGCCGCTGCGCGTCTGAATCAAAGCTACGCGCCGCATCCGCAAGCGATACCGCAGAACGCCGAGCTGCAAGCGCAACTGGCGAATCGCCCCGCATTGCTGCGCGCGCACGAACTTTGGCTGCTCGGCATGAAGCCGCAAGCGGGAGCCGAATGGCAATATGGATTTGAAGCGCTGGAGCCGGCTGCGCGCACGCAAGCGGCTGCGCTCGCATTGCACTGGGGCTGGTACGACCAGGGCGTCGCCGCTTGCAGCAAACAAGGCATCTACACCGATTACGCCGCGCTGTATCCGCGGCCTTATGATGCGCCGGTGCATGTCGCTGCTGAACTGACGAAGCTGCCGGAAGATTTTATTTACGCGATCCTGCGGCAGGAAAGTCTTTACGACGCCAGCGCGGTTTCGCCCGCGAAAGCACTCGGCCTGATGCAATTGCTGCTCGAAACCGCACGCAACACCGCGCGCCGCTGGCAGCAGCCGGCACCGACACGCGATAACTTGTTCGATCCCGATATCAACATCAGCATCGGCAGCGCAGAACTGCGCGATCGGCTCGATCAGTTCAACGGCCAATTGCCGGTAGCCATCGCTTCCTACAACGCCGGCCCCAACGCCGCCGCACGCTGGCTGCCGCCGATGCCAATGGATGCTGATATCTGGATCGAAAACATTCCCTACAACGAAACCCGAACCTATGTACAGCGCGTGCTCTGGCACCAGCTCGTATTCGGCTGGCGACACAGCGGAGAGCCGCAGAATGTGCAGGATTGGGTGACGCAAGTGACGCCGCTTGCGGTTGCGCCGACTGCTGACGATCAGTGAGCCGATTGGGGCCGCCTCGATGAAACGCTATCTCGTCGGCGGCGCAGTGCGTGACCGCTTGCTCGGCTTGCCGGTGCGCGAAAAGGATTGGGTCGTGACCGGTGCAACGCCGGAAGACATGGTGGCCGCAGGCTATCGTCCGGTCGGCAAGGATTTCCCGGTGTTCCTGCATCCGCAGACGAAGGAAGAGCATGCGCTGGCGCGCACCGAGCGCAAGAGCGGGCGCGGCTATCACGGCTTCACGTTTCATACCGGCGTCGAGGTCAGCGTCGAGGAAGATTTGATCCGGCGCGATCTCACGATCAACGCGATGGCGGAGGACGAAGACGGCAGCATTGTCGATCCGCATGGCGGCCAGCGCGATCTGGCTGCGCGCGTGCTGCGGCATGTGTCGTCCTCGTTCGCGGAAGATCCGGTTCGCATTCTGCGCGTGGCGCGTTTCGCCGCGCGATTCGCGCCGCTCGGGTTCAGCGTTGCAGATGAAACGCTGGACTTGATGCGGCAGATGGTGGCCGCGGGCGAGGCCGATCATCTGGTACCGGAGCGCGTCTGGAAAGAAACCGAGCGCGCGCTTTCCGCCGATGGCCGCATGGATGTGAATTATCGGCCGTCGGTTTTTTTCAAAACACTGCACGCCTGCAACGCGCTCGCGCGCGTGATGCCGGAACTGGCTGCGCTCGATGGCGTGCCGCAGCGTGCCGACTATCATCCGGAAGTGGACAGCTTGATTCACACGCTGATGTCCATCGACGCCGCCACGCGCTTGGGCTTTTCGCTGGAAGTGCATGTCGCCGCGCTGCTGCACGATCTCGGCAAGGCGGCGACACCGCAAGCCGAATGGCCGAGCCATCGCATGCACGATGTGCGCGGCGTGCCACGGGTGGAGGATTTCGCCGCGCGTCTGCGCTTGCCGAATGCGCAGCGCGAACTTGCAGTGACGGTGACGCGCGAACATCTGATCGTTCATCGCGCCGAAGAATTGCGTCCGCAAACCCTGCTGCAATTACTGGAACGCCTGCGCGCATTCCAGCGTGGCAATTTTTTTGAATCCGCTCTGAATGCCTGTTTATGCGATGCCCGGGGACGACTCGGCCTTGAACAGACGGACTATCCGCCGCCCGCATTCCTGCGCGAAGCCGCGGCGATCGCACGCGCCGTGCAAGCGCGCGATGTGATGTCGAAGGAAGTGACGGGTGCTGCGGTGGGCGAAGCCTTGAGCCGCGCGCGGATCGAGCGTCTGCGCGAATGGAAAGCGGCGTGAAGATGCGAATGGCTGCGCCTTGCGCGCACTGACTTGCGCGAGAAGTTTTACGCTAAATTCACCGGATGAAATTCATCTTCGGATCGCTCGGCGCATTTCTGCTCGGTTCGTTCGGCTGGTGGCTGGGCGCGCAATGGGCCTTGTTGCCGGCAGTGATCGCCAGCGCAATCGGCAGCGGCGTCGGCCTGTATTACGGCCGCAGATTGTTTGACGATCTGCTCGGCTGAGGATTCAAGCAGCCGAACTTTTTCAGCGGATCAGCGCAGTGCAAGCGGCAACGATTCAACCATCCGCAGCGATGACGCAGACCGATCCGTGTGTTAATTGGCCGGCAGGAACAGCAGCAAGGCGGTGCCAAGCGCGATGCGGTACACCGCGAACACCGTGAAGCGGTTGCTCTGGATATAACGCAGCAACCACTTCACTGCGATGAATGCAACGACGGTCGACACCAAGAACGCGATGCCGAGATCGCTCCAGTTTTCGCTGCCGTTGTGAAACGCGCCGGCCTTCATTGCCTTGAATAACTCCAGCGCGCTGGCGGCGTACATTGTGGGAATGCCGACCAGGAACGCGAATTCGGTGGCGACCACGCGATTGGCGCCGCCGACCAGCATCGCCGCGAAAATCGTCGCGGCGGAACGCGAGGTGCCAGGGAAAACGCCCGCGATTACCTGCGCGAAACCGACCACGATCGCGGCCGACCAGATGATGCGCGCGGTGTCTGCCCGCTTGGCGGCGAAGGCTTCCGCGGCGATCATCCAGACGCCGCCGATCACCAGCGCCCAAGCGACCGGTGTGAGTTCTGTCGGCAGTTTGAAGCCGAGTTTGGTGACGATCAGGCCGAGCACGGCGGTGATCAGGAATGCCACGGTGAGCTTGGCGGCATAATCGCGGTTGGCGCGATCTTTCAGGCCGGTCAGCAAACTCCAGATGCGCGGCCAGTAGATGAACGTCACCGCCAGAATCGCGCCGGCTTGGATGACGACATTGAACACATCCGAGCGTTCGCCAAGACCGAGTTTTTCGGCGATCAGCAAATGGCCGGTCGAGGAAATCGGCAGGAATTCAGTAATGCCTTCGACAATGCCGAGCAGGATGACTTGAACGAGATCGCTCACGAAAAGGGTTCCGGTGAATAATGGCGAGGTGAGGTTGCGCAGCGCAACGACATCCGTAAACAGCGGCTGGAACTCATCCCAAGGCACGCAGCAGTTGATGAAATGAGTTCCACACAGGATAAAGGAGCGACTATGGTTTTGCCCGCGGCAAGCCCGGCGCCGGTGGCGCTCGTCACTGGTGGCGCGCGCCGCATTGGTGCGGCGATCGTGACGGCGCTACATGGCGCCGGATATCGCGTTGTGATTCATCATCGCGCGTCGGGAGCAGAAGCGCGCGCGCTAGCGAAAGACTTGAATGCGCAGCGGCAGGATTCGGCTATCGTACTGCAGGCCGATCTGCGTAAAGTCGAGCAATTGCAGGCATTGGCGCGGAATGTGCAGCAGCGCTGGGGACAGCTCGATCTGCTGGTGAACAACGCCTCCAGCTATTTTGCGACGCCGCTGCCGGAGCTCACCGAAAAACAGTTCGACGATCTCGCCGGCACCAATTTCAAGGCGCCCTTGCTTCTGGCCAAGGCCTGCCAGCCGTATCTGCAAAAAACCGCGGGCGCGATCGTCGGCGTGCTCGACATCCATGCCCGCGATGCGCCGCGCAAGGGCTATTCCGCCTACGCCGCGGCGAAGCTCGCGCACTGGAGCCTGATCGAAACACTGGCGCTGGAACTCGCACCCGGAATTCGCTGCAACGGGGTCGCGCCCGGCCATGTGATGAGCGCGGTGCATACGCCGCCAACCGCCGCGGAACAGGCAGATCTCGCCGACAAGCAGCAGCAACTGCCGCGGATTCCGCTGGCGCGGTTTGCGAGTCCGGAAGAGATCGCCAATGTGGTGCTGTTTCTGGCATCACCTGCCTCGAGCTACATCACCGGCGTGGTGATTCCGGTCGATGGCGGCCGACGGCTCGGCTAAAAATTTTCTTCCGCGACAGGTTTCGACGACCCGATTTTTCAGCCCGGAAATTCCAGCGCATCGAAGCCCAGCTCGATTCCGTTCGGGCCAAAACGTCGCTCGACGAACAACACCGCAGCGCTGCGCGCGATCAGCACCACCGAACTGGCGCGCGTGCCGTAGGCCGCGCCGCGAATGAACGGCGGCGACAGCCTGCGTTCGGTTTCACGGCCGACGCCGGTGTCGGGCAACTCCGCGTCGCTGGCGGCGCGATCATCCGCCAGTGCTTGCAGCAGGGGTTCAATCGACTCCGCCGACGGCAGCTTTCCGGTCGATGGCAATTGCGGCAGCCAGCCATTCAGCGCGTCGATCAGACGCTGCGTTTTCGGCCAGTGCGATTCCAGCGCACCATTCGATAAGCCGTGCACGCCGGCAGTCAGCGATTCCCAGCGCAGACTCGGCCGGTTGCTGGCGTAGATCAATTCGGACTTGTCCCATAGCAACAGATTGAACGGCCCGTACGAGGGTGCATCGGCCATCAGATGTTCGGCGAACGATGCGGCGCATTCGCCGGCTTGCACGAAGCCGCCAACCAGCGCGCCGCGTGAGCGCAGATCGGCGTGCGGTGCGGCAGGTTCCCGCACGTTGGTGACGGCGGCCAGCCTTCCCTGCGCGCGATTCAGCGCGAGCCAACCGCCGCCTGCGCGCAAATCGCGGCCGCCGATAATCTGCGGCGCTGCGGTCCATGGCGCCAAACCCGCCGTCGGGCGCGCATGATACTCATCCCGATTCGCCACCAGCATCAAGGGCCAATGCGGGTGAACATTCCACGCGAAAGCGATCAAACACATCGCTTATTGTGAGCTGCGAAATAATCCTGCAAGCCGATGCGAGTACCGATGCCTTGAGCACAGAAATCCTGAAGACCGATCATTTGAGCCGCCTGACAGCTTACGAAACCGAGCAGCTCGCCGCGATCGACGAATGGCTCGACGAAATGCCGGGGCCGGCGGCGCAGCCTCTCGGCCGAATCAACAGCGCTGCCGCCAGTACGGTGCAGAAAGCGCTGCCGACGGCGGCGCTGAAACTGGCGCTGGATGCGGTGCATGCCTCTGCGTTGCGGCTCAGCGATCGCCGCTCGGTGCTGCGCCGTGCGGGCGTCGAGCGTCTGGATGAGCTGCTGACATTGCCGCTGGAAAACTGCGATCGCGTGGCCAATGCCATCAGCCGCCGCGCGATCGTGCTGGCCGGAATCAGCGGTAGCGCGTTTGGCATTGCTGGCAGTTTCGGTTTGATCGCCGACGTGCCGACCTTGCTGATCCAGACTTTGCGCACGATCCATCGCATCGGCTTGAGTTACGGCGAAGATTGTTCGGCGACCTTGCAGCGGCGTTTGCCGATCGCCATTTTCGCGCTGGCATCCGCGAATGATTTCGAGCAAAAGCAGGCCGCGCTGCACGCGATCGAATACGAATCGCAGCGGCATAAGGCGCAATGGCGCGGCGGTGTTGAGCGCGCCGCACAACGCGAGCTGGCGAAAGACGCGGCGATGCTGAGCCTGAATAATCTGGCCAAGCAGCTGGCGAAACATCTGGGCTGGCGCAAGGTGGGCGGCGCGGTGCCGGTGACGGGCGCGCTGATCAGCGGCTCGGTCAACGCCTGGTATCTGCACGATGTTTCGCGCAGCGCGCAGCGTGTGTTCCAGCTGCGCTGGCTGCGGCAGAAATATGGCGCCGATGCCAAATTCAGCCTGCTGCGACAGGCATCTACGGCGGATTGAGTTCATGCGAACGCCAGCTTGAGTGCGCTCGCATCACTGGCGGCGCGCGAGGTGAGTTTCCAGCGACCGATGCGTTTGTAAGTGGTGATGCCTTCGCGGCTGGAACTGCGCATCAGCACGAATTCGTCGACCGGCCATGTCAGACTGAATGCCGGTGCGTCGGCTGCGGTGTCGAGGCCGCGCAGACAGGAAACATGCGGCTGAAAGATGCCGCGTTCGATCGGCAAGCCGAGATGCAGCAGTTCGCGGTCCAGCTCGGCTTTCAGGCGCATCAACTCGGGTGGCGGCGTTTCGGCGCCGATCCATGCGATACCTGAGTTGCTGAAAAAGCCGACGCGATCGAGCTGCAAACGGAACGCTGCGAGTCGCACGGCGCTGGCGGCTTTCTGCGCGGATTCGATCTGCTGGCTTTGCAGCGGGCCGAGAAACGCCAGTGTGAGGTGATAACGCTCGGGCCGGATGCGCAGCACGCGCGCCGAGCCGGGCGGAATGCTCGTAGCCGTTTGCGCGAGTTGCGATCGCAGCCAGTCGCCTGGCCAGAGTGCGAAGAAAAATCGCGCGCGCACCGCGCTCTTGCGAAGACGCGCGGCCGGCGGCAAATCCGCAAACAAGGCGAGCTGCTCGGCCGCTTTCGGCATGCGAATCGCAGAATCGTCGCGCGCTGGTTTCGCGCTGGGCGCATTGTGCTGGCATGCAAAAGTCAGCGTCAAACGAAAGCTGCGCTGATGCGATTGTCGATACGTCAAAAAGGTGTTCGATGAAGCTTGCGAATTCACGCGGGAGTTTTTCGACAGTAAGGAATCGCAGGCATTCGTCGGCACTAAAACTCATCTCATCAACGCAGCGCGAGCGAAGAAAATCTGCGTGCCGCTGATCGCAAAAATTCGAGAGCAATTTTCATGGGACGAATTCTAGATCTGCGTGCCGTTCTTCTTCGCCTTTGCCAGACGCACATACAGCGCCAGATAATTTTGCGCCATGTGATGTGCGGTGAAGCGGCGATCGAACTCGGCGCGGATGCGGTCGCGGTCGAGCTGCGGAATGCGACGCACGGCATCGGCGGCTTCGTTTTCGTTCTGCACGATGAAGCCGGTAATGCCGTCTTCCAGCACTTCCGGCACCGAGCCATTTTCAAATGCGATCACCGGGCAGCCGCAGGCCATCGCTTCGATCATCACCAGCCCGAAAGGCTCGCGCCAGGCGATCGGGAAGACGAGCGCAGCCGCGTTGCCGAGGAATTCGGTTTTCTGGTGCTCGCCGATTTCGCCGATGAATTCCACATGCGCCTGCGATAGCAGTGGTTCGATCTGCGTCTTGAAATAGTCCTGATCGACCTTGTCCACCTTCGCCGCAATCTTCAGCGGCATGCCGGCTTTGGCCGCGATGCGGATTGCGGCGTCCGGCGCTTTTTCCGGCGAAATACGGCCGAGAAACGCCAGATAGCCGCCCTTGCCATCGCCCTTTTGCAGCATGTTCTGCGGCAAGCCGTGATACACGGTGGCGACATAATTCGCCTGCGGCAGCGGCGCGCGTTGCGAATCCGAAATCGAAACCACCGGGATATCGCCGTACAAGCCATATAGCGGCTGCAATTCCGGCAGATCGAGGCGGCCATGCAATGTGGTGACCGAAGGCACGTTGAGACGGCGCAGCAGCGGGTAGCCGAAGTAATCCAGATGCGCGTGAATCACATCGAATTCATGTGCGCGCCGCGCCACGGTTTCGAGTTCCATGAAGATCGGCGCCAAATGATCGCGGATGCTGGGGTCGAGCCGCAGCGCCTGCGGCCAGATCGGCGCGAGTTGGGCTTTGGTGAGGCTATCGCCGGATGCGAACAGCGTGACTTCGTGGCCGAGTTCCACCAGTGCATCGGTGAGATAGGCGACCACGCGCTCGGTACCGCCGTAGAGCTTGGGCGGCACGGCTTCGGTCAGCGGTGCGACTTGGGCAATCTTCATGATCGATCCCTGCGAAATTTGAGGAAGTTTTAGGAAGTTTTAGGCTGATGTGCGTGGTTTGGACGCATCGGATTGCGATCGGTTCCAGCAACTGGCTTGCGGAACGGATTGCCGCAAATCGACTCCTAAGGAGAACCGCACGCCATCAAAATCATTGGCGCCGCTTGGGAAACGCTCGCTGAAAAAGTTTCAGACGAGATCGCGGCGCAGCGTTTCCTCGACTGCCCCAACCTGTTGCCCGGAGATTGTCGTGACTTCACTTTTCATCGATCCGAAAACGCCTGCAACGACCGCGCAAGCCGCAGGTGGAGCGGTAACCGAATCCGCAGGCGAAGCACCGGCGCCGCAATTCAATATCTCCGCAACGGCTTCCTTACAGGAGCGGCGTACGCGCACGCTGAAGCACGGCGACACCTTCGCGGTGTTCGATCATCGCGGCGATATCGGCGGTGAAGCCGGCAATTCCGAAGGGCTTTATCACCGCGATACGCGCATGCTTTCGCAGCTTGAACTGCTGCTCGACGAAGCGCGGCCGCTGCTGTTGAGTTCAAACACGCAGGACGACAACGCCGTATTCAGCGCGGACTTGAGCAATCCCGATCTGCTCGCCGACGGTAATGCGCTGGCGCTGCGCCGCGAGCAGATTCATCTGCACCGGCTGAAATTCCTCTGGAACGGCGCCTGTTTCGAGCGCCTGCTGGTGCGCAACTTCAGCGATCAGCCCTTGCAGATTCGCCTGAGCTTGCGCTTTGCTGCCGATTTCGCCGATCTGTTTGAAGTGCGCGGCGAGCATCGTTCTCGTCGAGGCGAGGCGTCCGCGGCACGCACCAGTGATCGCAGTGTGGCGCTGCGCTATCTGGGGCTCGACAACAACGAGCGCGTGACGCGGCTTTCATTCGAGCCTGCGCCGAAAACGCTGACGACTGCGCGCGCATCATTCGAAGTGCAGCTGAAGCCGCACGAGGCACGGCGCATTTTCGTACGCATCGGCGTACCCGATCACGAAGTCGACGAATGGGGTGGCCGCCAGTTTTATCGGCAGATGCGCGCAGCACGCCGCGCGCTGCGCAATTCGAGCGGACGTGCGGCGAGCATCGAGGGTTCCAATTCCCTGTTCAACGAAATCGCGCGCCGTGCCGTTTCCGATTTGTACATGCTGATTACCGACACACCGCAAGGCCCTTATCCCTATGCCGGCACGCCGTGGTTCAGCACGCCATTCGGCCGCGACGGCATCATCACCGCGCTGATGACTTTGTGGCTGGACCCCAATATCGCCAAGGGTGTACTCGGATTTCTCGCCGCGACGCAAGCCACCGCAGTGGAGCCCGAACGTGATGCCGAGCCGGGCAAAATCCTGCACGAAATGCGGCATGGAGAAATGGCCGCGCTGGGCGAAGTGCCGTTCGGCCGTTACTACGGCAGTGTTGATGCCACACCTTTGTTCGTTTATCTGCTCGGCGAATATTTCGTGCGCACCGGCGATCTCGAAACCGTGCGCAAGCTGTGGCCGAATGCGGAAGCGGCGCTGGCATGGATCGACCACTATGGCGATCACGATGGCGATGGCTTCGTCGAGTATTACCGCAAGACAAAGCAGGGCCTTGCCAATCAGGGCTGGAAGGATTCGCAGGACGCGATCTTCCATCGCAACGGCGCTTATGCCGAGGGCCCGATCGCGCTGTGCGAAGTGCAGGCTTATGTTTTCGGCGCCAAGCGGCATGCGGCCGATCTCGCCGCCGCGCTCGGGCACGCGCCGCGTGCGCAGGAGCTGTGCGAACAGGCGGAAGCCCTGCGATTGAAATTCGAGGAGAAATTCTGGTGCGAGGAATTATCGGTTTATGCAATCGCGCTCGATGGAGCCAAGCGACCCTGCTGCGTGGTGTCGTCGAATGCCGGCCAGGTGTTGCTCACCGGCATTGCCAACGCGGATCGCGCGCGCCGTGTGATGCAGACGCTGTTGAGTCCGGCCTGTTTCAGCGGCTGGGGCATTCGCACGATTGGTTTGTCCGAACAACGCTACAACCCGATGTCGTATCACAACGGTTCGGTGTGGCCGCACGACAACGCGCTGATCGCGCTCGGCTTTGCACGCTATGGGCACAAACATGCGGCTGCGCAGGTCTTCACCGCATTGTTCGACGCGGCGACGTATATGGATTTGCGACGTTTACCGGAGCTGTTCTGCGGCTTCTCGCGGCGCCTGCGCAATGCGCCGACGCAATATCCGGTGGCCTGTTCACCGCAAGCCTGGGCCAGTGCGACGATGCTGTCGCTGGTGCAGGCGAGTCTCGGGCTGGAACTGCGTGAGAGCAGCGGTGAAATCGCGTTCTACCGGCCGATGCTACCGGCGTTTCTCGACACCTTGCATCTGCGCAATCTGCGTTTGAGCAAAGGCTCCGCGGATGTGCTGCTGCGCCGTTACGGCGACGAAGTTGCGGTAACGGTGACCCGGCGCGATGGCGAACTCGTGGTGCAGGTTCGGCATTGATTTCGTATAGACACCATTCTTAGATGCCAGCCAATATTGGAGTCTGCACGGATTACTGAAACAGCACGATCAAACCGAAGCCAGCGATTCCTGAGTGATGCCTTTCGCATGCACGCCATCGCCGCCGGCATCATCATCCGGCTCGGGCCGGGTTTCGGGCATCGCAAACAGCACCAGCAGCACGGCGGCGATGCCGACGCCGGTGAGTCCTGAAAACGCAAGCGATGTACCGAAGTGATCCGCCAGCCAGCCAGCCGCTGGCGTGCTCAGGGTGCCGCCAATGCCGATGGCGAAACCAGCCACGCCGAGCGACAGCGTGAAGTGTCCGGAACGTGCGGCGACATCGCTGACGATCAACGGCACCATGATGCCGAAGCAGGCCGCCGCAATGCCGTCGAGCGCCTGCGTGACGACCACCAGCGCGGGCGTCGTGATCAAGGCGAACAGCAGGCCTTTCAGCGGCAGCATGATGAAGCCGATCAGCAGCACACTGCGGCGGCCGCGGCGTTCAGCGAGTCGGCCCATGCCCGGCGAGGCGAGCGCGACGATCAATTGCGGCAGCACGATGCAGGCGGCGATCAATAGGCTGGGGTTGCCGACCTTGGCGGTCATGGTGCCGCTGATCAGCATCAGCATCGGCGCATTCGCAAACGTGAACAGCATCGCGCAGACGCAGAAAATCAGCAGACGTTTATCCGCGAGTACACGCAGCAACTGGCCGGGTTTTCGCGGCAGATTCGACGGATTGATTGCGGATTTCGCAGCCGCTTGCGCGAAGCTGAAGCGGCGCAGCGGCAGCAGGGCAACCAGCGCTGGCAGCGTCAGCGCCGCGGTGAGAAAAAAAACCGCGCGCTCGGAAACATACTGACCGCAGGTACCCATCAGCGCGGCACCGAGGCCGTTGCCGATCGCCGCATATCGAGCATTGCGACCGAGTCGCAGACCCATGCCGAAGCGTCCGGCAATCAGCAGGCTCAAGGCCGCGATCGCCGGTCCCAAGGTGCAGCTGGAAACACCGTGGAGGATTTCGGCGAGATAAACAAATAGCGGAATCGGATAAATCGCAAACATCAATGCGCTGACGGTGAACACCATCACGCTGAAACACGCCACGCGCGTCTTGTTCGACATCGCATCGACCCAGGCGCCGGCCGGCACCTGGCTCGCCATCGCGGTGACGGTGCCGATGCTCAGCGCCAGGCCGATCGAGGTTTGAGTCCAGCTGCGGCTGCTTAAATAGACTGCGATGAACGGCCCGAAGCCGGTCTGGATATTGGCGACGAACAGGTTGAACCAGTCGAGGCCGCGGCCGGCAGCTTCGGCGTCTGCAGGCGGTGCTTGGCGGTTGCCGGGTCGCATCCGCTCACTGCTTTCCTTCGGCGTGCGTGGCGGCGGCAGCGGTCGACGGCGGCACCATCAAGGCTTGCGGATGCGCGGAATCCGTGTACTCCGGCGCGTTCTGCAATTTCTCGCGGCTGAGGCTGAGGATCAGCGGACGATCCTTGTCTTCGGGATTGAATTTCAGCAACGGCCAGTCCACCGCGATGCGGCGATTGCCCACGCCGAGAAAGCCGCCGAAATCGATGATGGCCACCCGCACGCGACCGCTCGCATCCGCCAGCACGTCGACCACGCGGCCGAGATCCTCGCCATGCGGACCTTGCACTTTCTTGCCGAGAATCGACACCACCGATTCCCTCATCGGCTTCACATCCGCGTCGATCACGCTGCCTTGTGCAACTTCTTTAACGAGGCTCGCGGTCTGCGGTTGTGGCGGCGCGGGCTTGGCGATCGGCTTCGGTTTGGGCTTCGATTTCGGTTTCGTTTCGACTGCTGTTTCGCAAGGGTTTATCAAGGCCTCGTTGCCGCTCGGCAAGGGTTCCCTGATGATCGCAGGGGTATCGACATCGGGTGGCGGCGCGCTTTCAGTCACCGGTTCCGCAGTTGTAGTCGTAGTTTCGGCGGGCAGGGTTTCAGCACAGGCCATCAAACTCAATATCGCCGTGGATACCAGCAAAATCATGGTGAATCTGCATTTCGACCGTAATGATGCCGATCCGATTCCGTTCATAAAACCGCCTCCGCGCCAGCGCTCAGTTGACGGCCATACATGCGGCTGTAAGGGCCATCCATTTGCAGCAATTCCTGCGGCGCGCCGTCTTCGATGATGCGGCCGCGATCGAGCACGACGATGCGATCGAACGCATCCAGAGTGGACAAGCGATGCGCGATGGCGACCACCGTGCGGCCCTTGAACAGCCGCGACAGCGCTTCCTGGATCGATTGCTCGGATTCGGTATCCAGCGCGGAGGTGGCTTCGTCGAGCAGCACGATCGGCGCATCCATCAGGAATGCGCGCGCAATCGCCAGCCGCTGCCGCTGACCGCCGGAGAGCTTCATGCCGCGCTCGCCGACCAGCGTGTCGAAACCTTCCGGCAACTGGTTGATGAACTCGGTGCAGCGCGCCGCTTCCACCGCGCGGAACACTTCGTCGTCGGTTGCATCCGGGCGGCCGTAGCGCAGGTTTTCCTTCAGCGAACGATGGAACAGCGAGATGTCCTGCTGCACTACCGCGATCGATTGACGCAAGCTTTCCTGCGTTACCTGTGCGATGTTTTGCCCATCGATCGAGACCGCGCCGCTATCCGGATCGTAGAGCCGCTGCAGCAAGGCGATGATGGTCGACTTGCCCGCGCCGGAACGTCCGACCAGACCGATCTTCTGGCCCGCCGGCACATCGAGCTGGAAGTCGTTCAACACGCCCTGACCGCTCGGATAGCTGAAGCTGATGTGCTGAAATGCGATCGAGCCGCCGCGCACGATCAGCGGCGTGGCGCTCGGCGAATCCTGCATTTCGTGCGGCAATCCGAGCACTTGCACGGCTTCGGTAAGTTTTGCGAATTGCTGCACCATGTCGACCAGCGCCATCGCAAAATCGCGCGAAGCATGCAGTACAGTGAAGCCGAGCGTAGTGGTGAGTACGACGTCGCCGGTGGAAATTTCGCCGCGTCGCCACAACTCGACCGACCAGATCAGTACGCCGGCAGTCACACCAAAAACTGTGAACGCATGAAACAGCCGCAGACGTTCGAGCGAACGCAAGGACGCACGCTGCGCTTTCATTTCGTCGCTGATCTTGGCGCTCAAGCGCTGCTGCTCGCGGCGCGCGGCACCGAAGGCGCGCACCAGGCCGATGTTGCTGACGATGTCGGTGATGTCGCCGCTGACCAGCGCGGCATGTCCCGCAAAACTTTGATGCAGATGACGGCCATGCGAAGCGAGCCAGCCGATGCTGACGCCGAGCACGACGACGATCGACATCAACACCGCGGTGAGATGCCAGTTGATCGTGCCGAGCACCATGATGCTGGCCAGCACCGCTGTACCGGGCGGGATCGTGGTCCAGGTCAGAGAATTTTCGATGGTCCACGCCGCATTCGCGGCCGCGGTGATGCGGCCCGCCAAGGCACCGGGAAATCGCTCGACAAAATAGCGCGTGCCGTGGCCGGAAAGATGATCGAACAATTCCAGCCGCATGTCGCCGCCGACCGCGACGAAGGCATAGGTCGAAACCCAGCCGGCCAGTCTCCACAGCAGGTTGTCGCCGGCGACCAGAATCAACAGCGCGGCGACAGCGCCCCAGAGTTTATAAGCCGCCGGATGCTGCGTGCCGAGCACGTCGACCAGATGTTTCACCGCATATTGCGAGCCGACCGCGCAGCCGACGGCTGCGAGCACTGCCGCAAGCACGATGCTGTGGCTGATGAAGCGTCGACGCACATAATGCACCAGGAAGCCGGTGGCGCTGGTGGATGCGAAACCGCTAAGCGCCATCGTCGTGGTTCCCTGCAAATGCTGGTATCCACACAGGTTTTGAGCGCGAGACCCAGCTTTGCCCGGCGCGCGAACTTGCAGTCATGGTTCTGGATTGGTTGATATGAGCACCCTGTTGACCTTGCCCGATCGCCCCATTGAAGTGGCCGGCGATGGGTTGCGATGATTGGCCGAATATTCACAGCCGACCTTCGCAGCCGTTCTTCGACCAACCAATGGAGAAGCGAATGGATAAAAAACGGATGGGCTGAAAAGTCACCGAATCCGGCTGCTCAATATCGATCCGGAAAATTTGTTTAGGTTCACTCGCCGCGCTTAAGGTCCGCGCTTCTGACCAAGGCGGCATCGAAGAAATCCGGCACGGCGAGGTCTGATCCGAAACCTTAAGCTGTGAGCCGTGACGATGCCGATCCGTTCAACACGATGAACTCAAGATGACGCCCCGCGAACGCGCGCTGCTGGCGCTGCTCTCGGGCTTGCGCGCCTGCGGCTATCGTTTCGTCACGCCCACACCCTTGACGCATGGCCGCGTGATCTCGCGCGAGCACAAGCGCAGCGCGCAGTCGCTCGTCGATATTTTCGGCTGGAGCTTGCCGTTCGCAGCCGACGCGGTCGATCCCGAAATCTGGCAGCTGATGCGCGCTGCCGAAGTGCTGTGCGAGCAGGCCGATGGCTGGCGCAGCACGGTGCGCGTGTCGAGTCTCGACGATCAGCTTTATCTGCATTCGGCCTATCCCACCGCGGCGGCGGACGCGGTTTTTTTCGGGCCGGATACTTATCGTTTCTGCAACTTCATCGCGGCAGAATTGCGTGCGTCATCGCAGCTGAAAGAAGGCTTGCGCATGGCGGATATCGGCTGCGGCAGCGGTGCTGGCGGCATCTTCGCTGCGCGGTTTTTAGTCAAGCCGCAAGTGCTGCTCACCGACATCAATCCGGCGGCCTTGCTGCTCGCGCGCGTCAACGCAGGCGCGGCCAATATCGCAGTCGAAACCCTGCGCAGTGATGTGCTTGCGCAGGTACCTGGCAGGTTCGATCTGTTGATATCCAATCCGCCGTATCTGAACGACGATCAACAGCGCGCGTACCGGCATGGCGGCGGCGCGCTCGGCTTTGATCTAAGTCTGCGCATCGCTGAACAGGCGTTGCAACGGCTGAATGCCGGCGGCAGATTTTTGCTCTATACCGGCGTTGCAATCGTCGCCGGCGAAGACCCGTTTCTGCAGGCATTGAAACCTTTGCTGGCGCAGTCGAACTGCGACTGGCGTTATCGTGAAATCGATCCGGACGTGTTTGGCGAAGAACTCGACCGGCCGTGTTATCGCAATGCCGATCGCATCGCGGCGGTCGGTTTGGTGGCGACAAAAGAATCCCGGGAAGACGGTTGATATAACAGCCGCGACCGGCTCAGTTCGATGGCGGATATTGCAGGATCAATTTCTGCTGACGCAGGTGCAGCCGCAGCAATTGCAGCATCCCGATCGGCCGCAAGCCACGCCGTCGATGCGCTGCGCTAATCTCGAACAGCAGGCGCTGCTTGGCGAAAATCTTGCCGAATGCAGTCAGTGGTGGTGTTGCCGGATCCCAAGCCTCGATCGCCTCGGAACCTGCGCCGTTGACTTCGATGATGCTGAACTGCCCGGCCTGCAATGCGGCCTCGGTGGCAAAGCGCAGATCGAAGCGGCCGAAGTGGAAATCCATTTCGCCGGCAATGGCGTCGATCGCGGCGCTCAGCGCAGGCGTAATCAGCCGCGCGCCATCGCGGTATAAGCCGCCGACGCGCGTCGAGCCGATCGTCGCCAGCCGCACTACGCGGCATGCGTCGGGCACCTCATCGGGAGCGTATTGGAAATCGTGCAGGCCGTCGCGTGTCAGCCGCGCGGTGCGGGGATTCGCCGCCAGCAGTTGCGCCATGCTACTGCGGCCGTCGCCGATCACGCGCGGAAATTCGCGCAGCGCCAGGCCGATGATGCCGCCGGTTTGTTCACCCGGACGTCGCACATAAAACGCACCGGCTTCGCCGGGCTGCGCCACATATTTCTGCAGCACCACGCGCTCGCCGAGCGGAAATGCGCGCAGATAGGCATCGAGTTCGACAGCCGATTCGATCTTGCGTACGCCGAAGCCGCACCAGCCGACGTCCGGCTTGGCGATGATCGGGAAAGCCAGGCCCAAGCGCTGCATGCAGGCGCGCGCTTCGTCGCTGGCGCTGCCGGCGTTGACGACGAACACGCCATTGACCGCAGTGGCGGCGCGGCCGTGCGGGCCCATCGCTGCGAAATATTCGCTTTTGCCTTCGCCGAGCAGCCCGCCCGCGGTGATCTTCGGATTCGCCAGCGAAGGCAGCATGAAACTGCGGTGGCGCAGGCCCAGCGCGATCCATTGCAGCAGCAGCGGCACGCAGATCAGCCATTTCGGCAGCCGTTCCAGAAAGCCGATCGGCGGAGAATCGGGCCGGACTGAACCGGTCGAATCGGCAGGAGGCACAACGAGCGATGCCAAACGAACGGCGCCTTCAGCGTCGATGGATTCTTCGCCGGACTGCTTGCCAGAAGCCGCGCCGGTCACTTCGTGTTGGATAATCGTTGCGGTGATTTCAGACATCGACCAGGCGGCATCGATCGCGCATCACGAAGGTTTTAATCCTCAATCCCCAAATCCTTGATCTTGCGCGTGAGCGTATTGCGGCCCCAGCCGAGACGCCGCGCGGCATCCTGACGCTGCCCTTTGCAAGCGCTGAGTGCGGTTTCGATCAGCACGCGCTCGAAGCGCGGCAGGGCGGAATCGAGCAGATCGTCTTCGCCGGCTGCCAGATGTTGCGCGGCCCATTGCCGCAGCAGGCTATCCCAGGAAACGGCGGCGGCGGTTTCGCCGATGGCAGCACTTGTGGGTGACGCGGCCGAATCGCTGCTATTGACGGCGCGCAGTTCCGGCGGCAGATCGACTAAATGAACATCCTGACCGGGCGCCATTACGGTGAGCCAGCGGCAGGTATTTTCCAGCTGCCGCACGTTGCCGGGCCAGTCGTAGGCGGCGAGCAGTTCGACCACTTCCGGCAGCAGCCGCTTCGGTTCGGTCTTGAGTTCCTTGGCGGCGCTTTCGAGGAAATGCTTGAGCAGCAGCGGTACATCGAGCTTGCGCTCGCGCAGCGGTGGCACGCGCACGCGGATGACGTTGATGCGGTGATAAAGATCTTCGCGGAAGCGGCCCTGGCTGACCAGCGTTTCGAGATTCTGATGCGTCGCCGCGATAATGCGCACATCCACCGTGATCGGCGATACGCCGCCGACGCGGAAAAACTGGCCGTCCTGCAGCACGCGCAGTAGGCGGGTTTGCAGATCGAACGGCATGTCGCCGATTTCGTCGAGGAACAGCGTGCCGCCGTCAGCCTGCTCGAAGCGGCCTTTGCGCTGCATCTGCGCGCCGGTGAAAGCGCCGCGTTCGTGGCCGAAAAATTCGGATTCGAGCAGGTCTTTCGGAATCGCCGCGGTGTTGATCGCAATAAACGGCTTCGCCGCGCGCGGGCTGGTGGTGTGCAAGGCGCTGGCGATGAGTTCCTTGCCGGTGCCGGATTCGCCGGTGACCAGGACGGTGATCGGACTCTGCGCAAGCCGCCCGATGGCGCGGAAAACTTCCTGCATGGCGGGCGCTTCGCCGATGATCGCCGCACGCTTGGCCGGGCTTGGCAGCGTGGCCGGTGTCTGCCGTTTGGCGGCGGCGCGGCGCACCAGATTGGCGACGCCATCGAGATCGAAAGGCTTCGGCAGATATTCGAACGCGCCGCCCTTGAACGAAGCAACAGCGGCGTCAAGATCGGAATGTGCGGTGATGATGATGACCGGCAGTTCGGGCTTGGCCGCGCGCACCCGCTCCATCAGTTCGAGGCCGCCGACGCCGGGCATGCGCAGATCGGAAATCAGCACGTCGGGTGTCGCATCCTGCAGCGCATCCAGCAGTTCGGCCGAGCCGGGAAACGATTGCACGGCGATGCCTTCGCGCGTCAGGGCTTTTTCGAGCACCCAGCGGATGGATTCGTCGTCGTCGACAATCCATGCCTCGATTGTGGGCTCAGTTTTAGGTTTTGCGGCGGTCATCGAGATCAAGCGGCAGGAAAATCGAGAACACGGTACACCCGGAACGCGAGGTGCATTCCACCAAGCCGCCGTGTGCGTGAATCAGATACTGAGCAATCGGCAGGCCAAGTCCGGTGCCTTCGGCGCGCGTGGTTACCATCGGGAAGAATATCCGCTCCATCAGCGATTCGGGAATTCCGGGGCCATCGTCCTCGATATCGATCTGTGCGACCAGCCGGTGACGCTGCCCGCCGATGGTGAACTGGCGCCGCGTGCGGGTGCGCAAAACGATCTTGCCGCTCTGATCCTGACCGTCGAGCGATTGCAGGGCGTTGCGGGTGATGTTGAGCAGCGCCTGGATCAGCTGTTCCCGATCGGCGACGATTTCCGGAATGCTGGGATCGTAATCGCGCGTCACCGCGATCTTGTCGCTGGCCTCGGCTTCGAGCAATTGGCGCACATGCTCGATCACTTCATGCACGTTCACCGGCGCCATTTGGGGCAGCTTGTTGGGGCCGAGCATGCGGTTCACCAGATTCTTCAGGCGATCGGCTTCGCGGATAATGACGCGCGTATATTCGCGGTGTTCGGAATCGGGAAATTCGGCTTCGAGCAGTTGCGCCGCGCCGCGAATGCCGCCGAGCGGATTCTTGATTTCGTGCGCCATGCCGCGGATGAGTTCGCGGCTGACTTCGTGTTGTGCGAGCAGCAATTCATCGCGCGAAATGCGCATGTGGCGATCGACCGGCAGCATTTCCAGCAGCAGGCCGGGGCCGGGCAAAGTCACCGGCGTGACCGTGCAGTCGACCGCGATCGGCTCCTCGCCACTGCGCCGCAGACGCAGTTCGCGTTCGATGAAACCGCTGCCGTTTTCCAGCGCTCGCCGCAGTCGCGCTTCGATCGCGCTGAAGTGCGGCAGCGCCTGCGCCACCGGCAATCCGAACGCATGCTTGCGGCTGACGCTGAACAGCGTTTCGCTGGCGGAGTTGAGATAGGCCACGCGCAGCGATTGATCCAGCGCGATCACCGCGGTGCTGAGGCCATCCAGCACCGAGGCCGGCGCGACGCGCTTCAGACCGGGAAATTTCATCGGCAGGATTTCCGCAAATTGGGTAATGATTGCGCCGTGGCTTGGCGCAAGCTCAATGCGGCGCCGGCTTGACGGAAATCTTCACCGGCGCGGCGCGTGCCAGCTCATGGCCGCTGGTATCCACCAGCGCGGCGGTGACGGTATGCGCGCCCGGTTTCAGACTGCTGATGAGCAGCGCAGTGGAAGGTGTCGGGGTCTTGTTCTGCGCCGCGCCATCGAGGTAATACACCACGCCCTGACCGTCCGCCATTTCGGTAGCGACTTCGATCGTCAAGCCATCCGCATCGTCGATAGAGGCGCCACTGGCCGGCGAGCTGATGTTGATGAGCCCGCGCGCCGGCGGCGTGGCGGCCAGATCGATCAGCGGCGGCGGCGAGCCAGCCTGATAGGTTTGCAGATTCGGCAAATCGGCCGGCTTGGCTTCGGGCACCAGCGGCTTGTCGGCGTAGTGAACCACGCCGTTCTTGTCGGTCCAGCGATAAACGTCCGCCTGCACGGCGGTGGCAAGCAGCAGGCTGAGCATGGCGAGTCGGCGCATCGGCAAACGATAACTTGCGGCGTCTTAACCGGCAATGGTCTTGGCGGGCGACGAAAAACCGAAATGGGGATTTCTGATGATTTTCGGCATTCCGCTGCCGACCCGCGATCGGCCACAATGACACTGTTGCAGTTCGCAAGCCTGCCCGGGCTTCGATCGAGACTTCTGCCAAATTATTGATTGATGATCCCCCTGATCCTGTCAATTCAATCGCACGTTGCCTATGGCCATGTCGGCAACGCTGCCGCTGTGTTTCCGCTGCAATGTCTCGGCGTCGAAGTAGTGGCGATCCATACGGTGCAATTTTCCAATCACACCGGTTACGGCGAATTCACCGGCCAGCTGTTCGGCGCGGAACATGTCCGCGACGTGCTCAACGGGCTGGCCGCGCGCGGCGTGCTGGCGCGTTGTGCGGCGGTGCTGTCCGGCTATCTCGGCGATGCGGCTACCGGTGCGGCGATCGTCGACGCGGTGGGCCGAGTCAAACGCGCCAATCCGGATGCGATTTATCTGTGCGATCCGGTGATGGGTGATGTCGGCCGAGGCATTTTTGTGCGCGCCGGAATTCCGGATTTTTTACGCGCATCGGCGCTGCCTGCCGCCGATATCATCACGCCGAATCAGTTTGAATTCGAGTTGCTCTGCGGCCATCAGCTGACTTCCACCGAAGACGCGATTGCGGCCGCGCGCGCAATGATCGCGCAATGCGGCCTCAGCGCGGTCGTCATCACCAGCTTGCGCACGCCGGAAATCGCCAGCGGAGTTCTGGCAACGCTGGCGGTGACTGCGACACAGGCGTGGCGCGTGTTGACGCCTTATCTGGACCTGCAGCCGCTGCCGAACGGCATGGGCGATGTATTTTCCGCCGTGCTGCTGGGCGCGCGTTTGCGCGGCGCCGATTTGCCGCAGGCGCTGGAACATGCGGTCGCTACACTGTATGGCTTGGTCCAACGCACTGAGGCCGGCGCGCGCGATCTGCCGCTGGTCGCCGCGCAAAACCAGATCGTCAATCCGTCAAAGCGATTTCCGATTCAGTCGCTCGGTTGAGTGGTCGTGTCGATGCTGTTTTGTTTGGAGTAGTGGAGACTGATCTGGACGAGATATGCGAAGCACTGCATGCCGCGTAACTCTGTCCGGAAGAAGTGCTTACGCTTCAAGTTACCCGACTTCTTACCCGATTCAAGCCGTGGATTCCCTTGAACGGTGGTGGACGGAGAAAAACCGAAACCCAACAAAAAACCGCGCAAAAGCGCGGTTATCTGCACATCTTCGGTCATCAATGGACGTATAAATGGTGCGCCCGAGAGGATTCGAACCTCTGACTTCTTCCTTCGGAGGGTTTATCTGAACAATGATACATAGCGATTTAGGGTGATGCTAAGTTACGCTATTTCCGATTCCAAGCTTGTAATCACTAACTTGGATCGAGTCCTTTAAGACAGTTCCGAGGTAGTATTTATCTAATTAAGCCCAGTGAAAAGGGCGATTGAATCTCAAATGCAGCCCATCTCGACGGGTTGGGATGACCTTTTCTCCGTTGACTGGATCGGACGATGCCTCTGGGTAACTGATAGGACTTGTCCAATTTAATATTGCCATCCCATCGAACTGAGGCTGTTGTATGACTAAAGACCCGGCTTTGCAGAAGGTCGTAGACCAGCTTTCAGGCCGATTGCCGGGCCGCGACGCCATTCGAGAACTACTGCTTTCGCTCAAAGTACCCAATACCTCGCTGGTGCCAGCAATTTGTAGCAGATTACTGAGTATCGAGCAGGAAGCCCCATGGCTGTTTGAACGCGCGACCTCGGTTCCCGGATTTGAGATTCGCAAAGGGCTTAGAGAACTTGCGGCGCTGGACAGGCGGCGGTTGGATTTTCGTGGTAGGACCGAACTGTTCCCGCGATCAGCCACGCTTGCAACACAGCACCCAATTCCGCCGCCCGAACATGAACGTCTTCGCGGATTATTTGTTTTAGTTTGTTGGTCGCGCCTTGGTCATCGCCGCAGAAAAGTTCCCGCTGCCTCGATAGATCAACTCGGCTCATTCATTCGAGGTCTTGATCGGCAGCGTGTGCCTGGTTCGACGGAAATAGCGCTGAGCGCGATCGCCCGGCTCGATGACCTGTCGCTCATTGCGGAGACTCTCGATAGGGCGTGGGCCTCGGACCTCTCAGGTATCGCGGAAAGTTGGCGAAACGTCTGGGTTCCATGGATCGCCGATCTGCCGAACAGGCAGGTCTTGGACCCTGCGGACGAAGCAACTCCTG
>CAJCJH010000063.1 GCA_903970615.1 Rhodospirillales bacterium | reverse complement strand
ACAAGCCGATTACCATTACCCCCGGGCTCTAAACCCAACCGCTACTCAACGCGGGGGGACGTCGCTCCAAGCGCACGCTACGAGAATTGCTGAGCTATGAATACGCCGTTTGATCGTTCGTATAAATCCTGGACGATGCAATTGCAGAAACTCGCTGCCGAACGCGATCTCGAATGGATCGTCAGTACCAAGCCCAATGCGCACCGTACCGCCTATGAGAGTGGCCTAAGCCCCGAAGAAGAACTCACTGCGCTATCCGATATGGGCCAATGGCGCGGCTGCGGGTGTGGCGGCGCATAGCCAAGCTCTTTCAATGCGAGTCTCGACTTCTTCCATCGCGCATTGAAATTCAAGCTGCGATACGCGGACGCTTTGCAAACACCCACAACATCATCAAGGCCAGCGCTGCAGCGCCAGCAACATTCATCGCCGCATCCGTGAGCAGCATGCCCGAGGACGCCGCGTGATGATGACTGCGGAAGTATTCATAGCCGAGGCCATCCATCCACGCGAGATAGGACGTGGCGAGGTTGCCGGCGGCGTCGAACAGCGTGTATTGCGTGGCGGCGGCGCCGTCGACCTTGCCGATGATTTCGAGCACGACGGCGGAGAATGCGGCGAAGCAGAAACCGGCGACTAATGAATAAGCGATCGTGCCGGCGATGTAGCCGTTCGGTGTGAGTGGTGCGAAGGCCATGCCGATGTCGACGCCAGCAATTGCTAGGCCTGAGAGCAGGTAAGCACGGCGCTTGTCGATGTAATCCAGCATGCGGCCGCCGAGGAGTGCGCCGAGCATCGTCATCAATCCGCTGGCATAGCCCATCGTGTATTCGACGGTGCGCGCGGGCGCGTGATAGTCGTCGCCGATCGCGGAGAACAGATCGAGCAATGCGGGCGTGCTGACCGGTGCGATGCAGAACAGGATGCCGGTCCAGCCGCGGCGTGCGGAAACGGTTTTCCAGACCTCGCGCAGCATGCTGGAGAACACTTGCGCCGCCTGTTGTTTCGGCTTGCGTGCTTCCGGCACCAGCAGCACGGCGAAGGCCGGCAGTAGCGTAATCAAGCCCAACAAGATGCCTGCAATCTGCGGCGAGAACAGACGCGCGGCGCCGAGCACGAGGCCACCGCCAAGCGCATTGCCGCCGAGATTGGCGGCGTTGAGCCAGCCGCTGGCGCGGCCGTGAAAACCGCTCGGCACCTGTGTGGCGATCAGCGCGCCGTTGCAACTGCTGACCATACCGGTGAAGCCTTGGCCGGCGATGCAGAAAATCTCGAACAGGAATAAATGTGCGGGCAATGTCAGGAACAGCGAAGCGCCGAGCATTAGCGCGCCGAGTGCAGACATCAACAGCAGCCATGAACGGCGGCGCAGGCGGATATCGAGCACCGGCGCCCACAGGAATTGATACGACAGCGGGATCAGCACCGAGGCGGAAACAGCCGCGATGCTGGCTACCGGCACGCCGGCTTCGCGCAGGAGGAAGGGCATGGCCACGCTGGTGTAGCCGCCAGCCACGCCGAACGGAATATTGGTGAGGCCGAACAGCCACGGCGGCGGCAGACCGGGAGTTTTCAACGGGCCGTAATCACTGGTTTTGTCATCACTGGTTTGAAAGTGGCTAGATGCGGAAACAGCGGAATAGAACCGCGAGTAATGATGTTGATGTCCTCGCATTTTTCGATCCACAAGGCTATGAAGCAGTTGACCGAAGTGTGTGGAACCTGCACAAGAATATGGCGGACCATCGTCACGACAAAGTAGCGAATTGGACTTGCTCCAATGCTTGCTACTTTGGGTCGCGCGCTGGGAGTTTGGCGAGGCTGGCCGGCTTTTCGTGATTCATCCGATGCTGCCGCGACACGGCATTTTGTGTGTTCATGCCGGGCTGGAATACAGGCGTTTTCTTTAGTGAAGCCTGATCGAACATTCGCGTCTTGATAAGGATGACCATGATGTCCAACGACGAGCTGAGCCTGGCGGCGGCGCCGAAAATACGCCGCACCCGCAGCATCGGTGTGAGCGATCGGCGCAACGAGATTTTTTGTGCGGCGGTGGCGACCACGCGGATGCCGATGGTGGTGACTGATCCGATGCAGCCGGACAATCCGATCCTCTTCGCCAACCCGGAATTCCTGGCGATGACGGGTTATGCGGAGGAAGAAATCATGGGCCGGAATTGCCGCTTTCTACAAGGTGCGGAAACCGACAGGACGGTGGTGGACGAGATTCGCACGGTGATCAAACAGCGCCGCGCGATCGCCACCGAAATCCTTAACTGGCGCAGAAATGGTTTTACGTTCTGGAACGCATTGTTCATTTCGCCGGTGTACAACGACCAGGGCGAACTGGTTTATTTTCTCGCATCGCAGCTGGATGTGAGCCGGCGCCGCGATGCCGAAGAAGCCTTGCGCCAGTCGCAGAAAATGGAAGCGCTGCGGCAGCTCACTGGCGGCATTTCGCATGACTTGAATAATCTGCTGCCGGATCGATTCCGCACAACTGGAGGTCGCGCTGCTGAACATTCTGCTGAACGCGCGCGACGCGATCTGCAGCCGCATCGATGTCCGCGTTACGGTGCGCACCAGTCAGGTGATGGTCGACCCGCAGAACTGCATTGGCTATGCCGATCTCGTGCCGGGTTCGTATGTAGCGATTGCGGTTTCCGACAATAGCGGCGGTTTTCCGCAAGGCGTGATCGATCCTGTGATGGATCCGTTCTTCACCACCAAGGATGTCGGCAACGGCACCGGGCTGGGCTTGTCGATGGTCCATGGGTTCGCCAAGCAATCCGGCGACGCGGTGAACCTGTATTCCGAACACGGTGTCGGCACCACCATTCGCCTGTATTGCCCGGCGGTGGACGACGAACGCGCGCGTGGTCGAGCAAGCCGGCATCGTCACCCTATTGGTGATCGACGATCGGGTGGAAGTGGCGCACGTTGCGCAGGCGATGCTGGAGGCGATCGGTTACGTTACCGTGGCCGCGAAAAATGCCGGCGAAGCGATCGAAATCATGCGCGGCGAAAAGAGCGTTGATCTGCTGTTCACCGATTTGATCATGCCGGACGGAATCAACGGCGTGATGCTCGCGCGAAGCCCGGCGCATTCGTCCAGGCATCAAGATCCTGCTTACCACTGGCTATGCAGATTTCTCGCTGGAGCGCACCGATGCCGGCGGCAGCGAGTTCGATATCATTCACAAACCTTACCGACAGAGCGAATTGCTGCGTCGCGTGCGGATCGTGCTGGATGGACCCACCGGCATTGGCTGAACCTGGTAACAGCAGGGCGTGGCGTGCGTTGGGATGGGCTCCTGCAAAAACTTTCGCTTGATTGAGCACCGCATCATGTCCGACGACATCTACTTCTACGAGCCAGCAAAAGGTCATGGGCTGGCGCACGATCCGTTCAATTCGATCGTCGGGCCGCGGCCGATCGGCTGGATTTCATCGCAGAACGAAAGCGGCGGTTTGAATCTCGCGCCGTACAGTTTTTTCAACGCCTTCAATTATTTTCCGCCGATCATCGGCTTCGCCAGCATCGGCCGCAAGGACAGCCTGCGGAATATCGAAGCGACCGGCGAATTCGTCTGGAATCTGGTGACGCGAAAACTGGCTGAGGCGATGAATCAAAGCTGCGCATCGGTGCCGCCGGAAGTCGATGAATTCGTGCTGGCCGGATTGACGCCGGCGACATCGCGGTGCGTGAAACCGCCGCGCGTAAAGGAAAGCCCGGTATCATTTGAATGCAGGCTCACGCAAATTCTGCAGCTGCAAACGGCGGCTGGAAACACCGTCGAAACCTGGCTGGTGCTGGGCGAAGTGGTCGGTGTGCATATCGCCAGATCGCTGCTGAAAGAGGGCATTTATGAAACCGCTGCCGCTGAACCGATACTGCGCGGCGGCGGCCCGGCGGATTATTTTCAGATTGCGGCAGAGGCGCGGTTTCAGATGTATCGTCCCAAGTGATTCAGGCGACAATGAGCCATTAATCCCCTTGTAAGGAGATAACCGAATACTCCTTCGATCACTCCTTATCGGGCGATAACATCACTTTTCGGACTTTCGTCCGAGAGGAGTTATTGGCAAGATTGAGCGGGCCAAGTAATGAGGTCATCAGCAGGATTCGTTCGCTGGGTTCACAACCAATTGATATCAATAATTGAGGAGAACATCATTAAAACTCATATCACGCTAGGCCTATTGGCTTTTACGTTTTCCCTCGCGGCTTGCAATAACAATTCTTCCGATAGCGGCGATAGTCCGGTTGTGCCGGCGGCGAATTCCGCATTTCGCGTCGTGAACGCCATCGCTGACTCGACGATGCTCGCGGGCAGTTTCGAGGATAGCGTGGGGACTTATACGCAAATGCCCACGTTTGGTACCGCTGGCAATGTCGAGCCTTTTCCCGCAGGCAGTTATGTCGTGCAATTAGCCGCCAATTCCAGCAGCGGCGCAACACAGAATTTTTCGATCAACAACGTGCTGCTGGATGCCGGCAGTCTGACTTCGGTGATCGCCGCAGGCAGCTTGACGAGTGGAACGCAGACCGGATTTACCGCCGAGGAATCGCTGACATCCGCGGCGGTCGGGCAAGCGGTGATGCAAGTGGCGAACGCAGCTTCGCAGGCCTACTCGGGGCAGACATTTCAATTCGTATTCACGCCCATCGCCGGCGCTTCGGGCGCGGCAACGGTGCAAAGTTCCGCGGTGACGTTTGCACAAGCAGGCACGCCCTTCAATCTGCCGGCCGGCAAGTACGAAATCACGGTGGATTCGAGCCCGACTTGCAGTCCGGGCCAAGCCTGTTCCAATGTAATTGCGGTGGTCTTCGATAGCGGCCCGAATGGCGTCGATTTGCAGGATTCATCCGGAGGCACGGGCGCCGGCATTTATCAACTCATCGCATTGGACGCCACCAGCGCGCAGGCGAGCGCGGATAGCGCTTCGATCACACTGCTGTTGCTCGGTACCAATTCCGGCAGTTACACGACCTTGTTCAACCGACAAAACTAGAGCGCGTCGTTTGGCGTCACAGGCGGCTTATCACTGATGACGATGGCACTGACCACACTGGCGGGCAGCTTCAGCAATGGCGGATGATTCCTTGGCTGCCGCAGCGGGCACGATAGGTGCGCGATCCCGTGGCGATGACCACGGCAGTTGCGCTGCCGCTATGGATGCGGCTGCCCATGAAGCCGATGTTGGATAAGTCGATGAGCTGCGGCGCGGGTTCGGAGGGCGTTTCTGCGTGCTTGATGACCCGCGGCGGCGATCCCTCAATGATCGCGCTTTGATCGACGATCAGCTGGTTGGCCGACAGAATGCGGACATCCGCTGGAATCGTAACGTCCGCAATCGCAGCGCCGGCGACTGCATAGCCGGTCATGGCAGGCGCAGACAATTCGATGATGTCGCCGACCACCAGTTGGCGACACGAGACCTCGATGAGGCTGCTGATCGCCGCGGCTTGCGCGCTATCGCGCGACGAAGTTGCCGATGAGGAAAGCTGCCGCTTCACCCGCACAGGATTTTTGAATGTCGAAGACACGTCAGCGCCGGGTTTGAACGGCGCGTTGCCCAGCAGCAGCGCCAGGCCAGCGCTGAGCACAACCGCTGCGATCAATAGGATTGCCATCATCGTGCGGCCGCTCCAGACCAATAAAAGCATCGCAACGATCATCAGCGGCAGCCAGAAGCCGGCGGCGATCAGTGCCGTGGGAATGTTGAATGCGTGGCGCAGCTTGATCTCGTTGAATCCGTCGCGTTGCAGGCGCCGCGCGGCTTCGGCTTCAGTGAGTCCTTTGCGATCAGCTGCCAGCTCGAGCAGGCATAGGTCGAGCGGCTGCATCGCCCGCGCAACAATTTCCGGCGCACCGCAGCGGATGGCTGCGCCCGTGATTGACAAAACATCAGGGCGGAAGCGCTGTGCCATCGTCCGGGAAAACTTGGCGCGCCAAATACTGCTTTTCGTACCGCTTTTCGTACGGCGGAGCTGGAGCTTGGCTCACCGCTTCAGACTTCTGCGCAGGCTGAATTCTGCGTTTTCAAATAGCGACAAATTCGGGGAATCACCCGAATAGGTGCGTGGAAATGAAAAATATGGCAGCGTTCAGCTTCTGGGTGACCAGAAAAAAAGCGCCCGGCACATCCGACTGAACATCGGATGTGCCGGACAAAATATCGTGAGGCTGCAAGTCTGCGGCGCTTAGGGACGCAACAGACCCGACAAACCAGTCTCGACGACAACCCGTCGGTCTCCGGGAGCGGAGAGCCGCGCGAGATTTCTGCATGAACTGAACGGTTGAAGCAGTCACGTCGCACGGCCATGTGCGCATGACGAAAAATCATGCTGTTGACTTTTACAGGCTGCACAAGTTGCAGCCTATTCTTTAATACGCGCATTGACTTTCGCAAAGGCCACTGGCAGCAGCAATAAAGTCAGTAAAGTGGTCGAAAGCATGCCGCCGAAGATCACCAGCGCCAGCGGCCGCTGCGCCTGCGAGCCGATAGCGTGCGAGAACGCGGCGGGTGCCAGGCCGAGTGCGGCGAGTAGCGCTGTCATCAACACCGAGCGGAAACGCCGCGTCGCGCCTTCGATCACCGCGTCGTTGAGATCGCGGCCTTGTTCACTGGCCAGTTCGCGGATACTGGTAATCAGGATCACCAGATTCTGGATGGCGATGCCGAATAGCGAAAGGAAGCCGATGCCGGCGGAGATACTCAAATCTTCGTGGCTCAGGTAGAGCGCGCCGATGCCGCCGATCGCCGCGAACGGCACATTCACCAGCACCAGGCCGGCGTCCTTGACACCGCGAAACGCCAGACAGAGCAGCACGAAAATAGCGACCAATGCCATCGGAATAATCAGCGCCAGCTTCTGCTGTGCGACTTTCATTTCGTTGAACTGGCCATCCCATTGAATGGTGTAACCGCGATCGAGCTTGACGCGGTCGGCTATGCGCTGCTTGGCCTCGGCCACCGCGCTGCCGAGATCGCGGCCGCGCACTCCAAATTTCACCGCAATATAGCGGCGGCCGGATTCGCGGTAGACAAAGAACGGACCATTGGCGAGCTTGATGTCGGCCACTTCGCTCACCGGAATGCGGCTGCCGTCGGCGGCATCCACCAGCAAACGACGGATATCGTCGAGATTACTGCGCGAGGCCTCGGGAATGCGCATGAACAGATCGAACACACGTTCGCCTTCGAGGATCTGCGTCTGCGCGTTGCCGCCGACCGCATTCAGCACGACGTTTTCGACATCGGCGACATTCAAGCCGAAGCGTTGCGCGGCAACGCGATCAACGGTGACGTTGAGTGTCGGCTGGCCCAGCTCCTTGAAAATGCCGACATCGGCAATGCCCGGCACCTGCTCCAGTTCGTGCTGGATGTCGTTGGCGCGCGCTTCGAGCACATGCAGATCGTTGCCGAAAAGCTTCACCGAATTTTCGCCCTTCACGCCGGACAAGGCTTCGTCGACGTTGTCCTGAATGTACTGCGAAAAATTCACGTCGATGCCGGGAATGGTGTCGAAGAATTTCTGCAAGCGCTGGATCACCGCCTGACGATCCACTGCGTGCCCCAGCTCAGCAGGCGACTTGAAATAGCCGCCGAATTCCTGATTGAACACACCGGTGGAATCGGTACCATCGTCGGGCCGGCCGATCTGTACGGCGATGTCGCGGATTTCCGGCTGCTTCAATAATTCCATGCGAATTTTGGTTGCCAGTTCGCCGGAATATTGCAGGCCAACCGTGTTCGGCAGCGTCACCCGAATCCACAGATTGTTCTCTTCCAGCGTCGGCAAAAAGCTGGTGCCGAGGCTCGAACCGAGCCACAGCGACAACAGCAGAATCACCAGCGAAGCGATGCCGAGCCGAACCGGATAACGGATCAGCACCGTCAGCAGCGCGCGATATTTCGCTTGCAGCCAGTCGATGAACTTCGGCGAATGCACATTCACTTCCTGCTTGCGCGAGAACATCGCGGCAGCAGCGCCCGGCACGAAAGTGATGCTGAGGATGATCGACGCCAGCAGCGCCAAACCCATCGTGAACGCCATCGGCTCGAATATCTTGCCCTCGACGCCGCCCATCATGAACAGCGGCGCGTAGGCAACGATGATGATGGCGGTGGAGAAAATCATCGCGCGCGCAACTTCGGCAGTGGCCGAGCGAAACACCACGCGCACCTGCATATCCTTGCGTTCGAGATACTGCATGATGTTTTCGGTGACGATCACCGCAGCGTTGACGATCAGGCCGAAATCGATCGCGCCGAGCGAGATCAGATTAGCTGGCACGCCGAACCAGCTCATGCCGGTGAAGGACACGCAAAGCCCGAGCGGAATGATCGCGGCGACGATCAGCGCGATCCAGAAATTGCCGAGGAAAATGAACAGTACGGCCACCACCAGCGCAATGCCGACCAGCAGCGTGTGCGTCACCGTATGCACGGTGAGATTGAGCAATTCCTGCCGATCGTAAAACGGCGCGATCTTCACGCCTGCCGGCAAGCGCCCGCTGGAATTGATCTCGTTGACCTTGTCGTGAACCTTCGCCAGCACTTCAGTGGCGTTCTGGCCACGGCGCAGTACGACGATGCCTTCCACCGTTTCGTCATGCTTGTTGAATTGCACCTGGCCAAGCCGCTCGGCGTTGCCGAACTGCACAGTGGCGATATCGCGGATACGCACCGGCGCATTCAAACCCACCGTGCTGCCGGTTGCACCGGTACCAATGCCGTTGCTGACGACGATGTTGCGGATGTCGTCGAGCGTATGCACCAAGCCAACGCCGCGCACCACATATTGCTGCTCGCCACTCGGCATGATGCCGCCGCCGACATTGGCGTTGCCGTTGGTGAGCGCCTGCCCGACCTGCGTCAGTGTGATGTTGTACAGCTGCAGCTTCTTCGGATCCGGCAGCACTTGATATTGCTTGACCATGCCGCCGAAGCCGTTGACATCGGCCACACCCGGCACGCCTTTGAGGTCTTTATAAACTTCCCAGTCCTGCAGGCTTTTGAGATCGATGATGTCGATCGCCGGGTTATCGCTCTCGAAGCGATAGCGCATGATTTCGCCGGTGGCGTCGGCGTCCGGACTCAAGCTCGGCTGCACGCCGGTCGGTAAAGTTGCCTGACTCAGAAACAGCGAAGTGTTCTGGCGCGATTTGAAATCGTCGGCATTGTCGCGGAACTGGATCGTCACCACCGACAAGCCGAACAGCGATACCGAACGCACCGAGGCAACATCCGGAATGCCGGCGACTGCGGTTTCGATCGGCACGGTGAGCTGACGCTCCACTTCCAGCGTGCTGCGGCCGGCCCACTGCGTGATGATCTGCACGTTCAGTGGCGCAATGTTCGGGTAAGCCTCGATCGGCAACTGCTTGAACGACCAGCCGCCCAGCGCCAGCAACAAGGCGCACACCAGGAAAACCAGAACGCGGCTGGTGATGGCCTTGTCGATGAGTCGTTCGGAAAAACTCCAGCCGGCCATGTCAGCTCTCGTCGACCAGCTCATTGACCAAGAGGCCACCGTCGGTGACGATCTGCACGGACTGCGTCAGGCCACCAGTGATGGCGTATTGACCCGGCTCCAGCGGATGTCCTTGCACGGCAACGCGCCGGTAATGCTTGTCGTCATCCTTGACGATGACGTAATCGGTATCGCGGATGTGAATCACCGCTGCGCGCGGCACAACTAAGGCCTCGCGTGCGCCAACCTTCAGCACACCCTTGATGAACATCTCCGGACGCAGCTGCATGTCCGGATTCGGCACGTTGCAGCGGATCGGCAAGGTGTGCGTAGCGGGATCGATGCTCGGCGCAATGAAGGCGATCTGGCCAGTGAAATTTTTGCCCGGTAACGAGCTGGACTGGAAGCTGAGTTGCTGCCCGAGCTTGAGCGCGGGATAGTCGCTGTCGTAAGTGTTGGCGAACAGCCACAGCGTGTCGAGATTCGCCAGCGACATCAGCGGATCGCCGACATTGAGGTAGCCGCCCGGATCGACATTGCGCTGCGTGACGATGCCGGAAATCGGCGCGCGCACCCTCAGATATTCAGCGGCCTCGCCGGTTTTCGCCAGCTCCGCGATATCGGCGTCGGATGCGCCCAATACCTTCAATTTGTTGGCAGCAGATTTGTAGGTTTCTTCGGCATCGCTGCGCAAGCCATTGTCCGCAGTGTCTTTCGACAAGGTATCGTTGAAGCTCTTCGCCAGCAGATATTCGCGCTCGGCGGAGATGTAATCCGCACTGTAAATTTCCGCCAGCGCATCGCCCGCTTTCACCGCCTGCCCTTCGAACACGAAGATGCGGCCGAGCCTTCCGGCAACACGCGAGGACGCAATGCGGAACTGCTGTTTGTCCAGCGACAGCTTGCCGGTGATCGGAATGGTGTCGTCGACCACTTGCTGCACCGGTGCGGCGGTTTTTACGAAGTCCGCATTGAACTCATGCTCGGCGCTGGCGTTGTCGCCGGTCTTGGCGGTGCCGGCATCCGCCGCGGTGTTGGGTCCGGCGTTGGCGACCGCGGCTGTCGGCATGGTGGCTGCGGGAGTTGCGCTGACTTGCCTGGTTTCGTGACCGACCAGATAGCTTGCCGCCGCGATCACCAACACGCCGATTTCGATCAGGATGGGTTTAATGACCATGAAGTTTTCTCGAAGGGTTGCGGTCAAGAAGGTGCTGGCGATGCGTTGCGGTCATGGCGCGCTCGCGGGATCACGCCCGATCGCCGCAGCCAGACTGATGTAAGCCTGCACCGCAGTGTTCTCGGCCTGGATCAAGCTCAACTCGGTGCCGTGCAAACTGCTTTGCGCGGTTAGCAAATCGGAAAACGCGGTGCCGCCGTTGTTGCCGTATCCGGTCAACGCCAGCCGATAGGCCATCTGCGCCTCCGGCAGCAAACGCTCGCGCGTGAAACGCGTCTGCTGCAGCGAAGTCTCGAGGCCGTGATAGGCATTGGCGACACTCAGATCGAGCTGCTGCAAGCTGGCGGTTTCGCTGGC
Organism: Rhodospirillales bacterium; assembly: GCA_903970615.1. Classification (GTDB taxonomy): domain Bacteria; phylum Pseudomonadota; class Gammaproteobacteria; order Nevskiales; family Nevskiaceae; genus Nevskia. The sequence continues at coordinate 9,541 of CAJCJH010000063.1, read as the reverse complement.
TCTGGCTTCATCCAGCTGCGCCTGCGCCTGACTCACCGCGGCGCGTTCCTTGGTAAATCCCCAGGTCGGCAGATTGATGTTCACGCCGACCGAATACATCCGCGAGCGTTCGGGATGCACCAGCGAAGGATCGGTATAGCCGCCCACGCTAATGGCGAAATCCGGCCAGAAAGATCTGTTGGCGAGCGCCAGACTTTTATCCGCCGCCTGCGTTTGCAGATCGCTGGCGGTGGCTGCGGGATTGGTTTTCTGCGCGAGTTCGATCAGCTCCGCCAGCGACATTGCCGGCAGCTGCGGGCTGGTCTCGGCGTCCTTGATCTCCAACACTGTTTGAGAGGCATGCCCGAGCAGATTGTTGATCTGTTCGACCTGCTGCTGAATCTGTTTTTCCAGCGCAAAGCGATCGTTTTCCAGGCTGCTGGCCGACACCTGCGCGTTCAGGAAATCGACATACGCCGCCGCGTTGTTGGCATAACGAACCTTGCTGACTTCCTTGATCTGCTCCAGCCGTTGCAGATCTTCGTTCATGAACTTCAGCTCATCTTTCAGCGCCATCAGCTGGTAAAAATCCAGCTTGAGTTGCGCGACCAACTGGATCAGCAAGCTGTCGTATTGACGGCCGACCACTTCCGCTTGCAGCCGGGCGATATCGCCGGCGAGACCGCGTTTGCCCGGCCACAGGAATGGCTGTGTGAATGTGGGATACGCGAAGAAATCCGAGTTGCGATTGAAATCGAACGGGCCACCGGTATTGGCCTGTTCCAGCAGGCTGAATTGCGGCGCAGGCAAGGCGCTGACCTGCGGCACCTGGAAGCGCGCGGCGACATAAGCCTGCCGTGCCTGCTCCAGTTGCGGGTTACTTCTTTTGAGTTCATCAATCAACTCATTCAGAGTCCAGTTGTGCGCCGTAGCAGTGCTTTCAGATGTGGAGTCATCAGCCGCAAAAACACGCTCGGCAATGAATGTATTAGTCGAACCCAATAGAACGACGACGACCCACTGTGATATGCCAAGGAGTCGTCGCAAGCAGCTTAATTTCGGCGTGTTGCGCAAAATCATTGTTTCAAGAACTTCCGAGCCACGGCTCACAGATTGAGATGGATTTGCCACTTCGACAGATTGACCAAGGAAGCTTGCAGCAAGCCTTCAAACTCCAAAAAAAATTACGGCGCTTCGATGACAGTCGAATAAGCAAACCATCGCGGCCAGCAACTTGAACGATGCCGGAAGCTTCCGAGCTGACTCGGTAACCCGCACCGGCGATCCAACTGCCGGTGCGGAGTTTTTCGATTTACGCCGAAGTACGGTGGATGAGGCGATCAGAAGTGAATGATCGCGTCGCCCGACAACACCGTTTCCGTATGCTTGTTGGGCAAAACTCCCGCGTTGCTGTCGCCGTTGAAAGCTGGTGCGTTAAACGAGCGGTAATAGGTAATTTCCGGGCGTATTTCGATCTGCGGCGAGAACCAGTGCTGCCAGCCGAGTCCGAAATCCGCATAACGGGTTTTGTTGCCGGTACGCTGGCCTTCCTTATCCCAGTAGAACTCGGGGCGAATTGAGAAGTTGTTGAGCGCGTTCGGCGAGTAGTTGAAATAAGCCACGGTGCCGTAGGAAACCGCAGTACAGGTCAACACCGATGCGCTGGAGCACTGCGCTTCGCCGGGGTTATTGAACAGGATGCCCTGCAAGGATGAAAAAGGCGTTGCGCCATCGACACCATAAGCACTGTTCAGGCCCTGCACCGTCGGGTTGTTCAAGTTCGGCACGTTGTTCTCATGCTCGGTGTAGAACTCGTACGACACATGCCAGTGGTCATTCCACTTGTGATACGCAGTCAAGCCGTACCATTGCAGATTGTTATAACCCCAGGTGCCTTTGTTGATATCGTCCGCGCAGGCATTGATGTTGTTGTTGCCGTCCTGCGTCTGATAGCGGAAGCAGCCTGTCACCGTTGGCATTGAACCGGGATCTTTCTTGAAAGTCGCGCCCGGATACAGCGGGTTCTGCACGTTGTTGTAGGTGATGCCGGTCGAAGGATCGGTATAAGTCACGAACTGCGTGGGATTCGGAATACTCTTTTCATAATGCCAGGGCGCTGCCTCGGTGCCGACGTTCACACCCAGCTGCAGGAAGAAAGTCTTGGTCAACGCCAGCGTGCTTTGAAGGCCGGTGTTGGTGTAGTTGTCGAGCGTATACGTGATCGAATGCGTATACATGTAGTTGTTCGGCGCCAGCTGCGCTTCGATATCCGGCAGGGAAATATAGCGGCCGGCACGCAGCAGCAAACCTTCCGCCACCTGCGGAATGAACAGCTCCGCATAAACCATCGGGAAGTCGTAGCCGTTGACGTTGTTGTGCGATAACAGCTGCTCGCTGGCGATGCCATACGCGGTGGTGTAGCGATAGTTTTCGCCATAGATTCCAGAAATACGGAAGCCCCAGTCGACGTGATCGCTCTGCACCGTATCCGGCACGCGCTCGAAGTACAGCACGGCTTGGTCAAAATTCAGTGCATTTGGGCGGTAGTCATACGCAGCAGGCGAATTGCCGCCCTGTTTTTGAGTGCTGGTGCTGAGGTTGCCGCCCGGATCGATCCAGCCGTAGAACTGCAGATTGCCGGCCGCCATCAACTTGCCGAAGGCAGTGTTGGCAATGGCCGCCATCAAGGGGCTGTCGATCGACGCCGGTCGGGTCACGCCGAGATTCTGCGTGCCGCCGTAAGGCCATTCGGTGAACGGCATCGGCGGTGCGGTCTGCGGCGTGGTCGGCCATCCATCACGCCGGCCTGCCGGCGCATTGGCATCTGACGGCGCCGTAGCATGGCCCCATTCGAGCGAGTAGTAATTCGCAAAGCGATCGAACACATCGTCGCCGTCCTTGTCCAGATAGGAATCAAGGCAGGAATAATTCTGGTACGGATCGCAAACCGGCGCGGCAGCGGCGTCTGCCCAAACCGGGTGCGAGGTGCAGAGTAAGGCTGCAACGCTGAACGCTAAGCGCAAAAACAGACGTTTCATTTAATTTTAGCTCCCTGAATGAAATGTTCCGCGGTCCCCTGCGGAGAACTTGGATAACAAGCTGATGACTTCTTTATTCGCAGTGACGCAGCTGCAGACCTGCCAGCTTCAGCTGGCGGGCACTGGCCGCCAAACGGCAGATCAGTGGCAGTCTTTGTAGATTTCCGGGTTTCCCGGGCGCGCGTTGGGCGGCAATTTGGCCGACATGATCGCTGCGAAAGAGCCAGTTCCGCAGGTGTTCAGCGCAACCTGACTTTGCGGCGTCCTGATTGCAGAGTCGGCTGGCTGGTTGGCGGCGCAAGCCGACAGCAGCAATATCCCGGCGAATACTGCGTGTAAGTGAAACTTTTTCAAACTCTTGATTTTCATTGTCTTGATACTCCCGTTTTATAAAACGACTATCAACAACAGCACTACGACTACTATATTTAACAGTTTTGTCCGAATAAGCATGTTCAGTGCCAATCCAATAATGAATTTGGTGCTTATGACTGTTATGTTGTTCGATAATATTAACATTGCAGTCCATTTTGATTCGAGATCGATAGTCAGATTATTTTATTGTTCGAGCATTAGCGATTCTGCTCGACTCATTAAATAGGCGTAAACGAGCTGCGCTGAAACGGTAATCAGCGAGATGTGGCCAGAATCCCGGCATCTGCCGGCTCGCAGGGCATCCTGCTGATCGGGCGTTTTAGCCGGGAGTCTGTAATCACCGGGGATCGGCGCGGGACCGGCGGAGTCTGGCTTTTAAGTCAGCCGTCGCTCAATATCAGCGTCGACGACTCCACCCCACGGCGGCAAAAATGATCCAGCTAACTGCGGCGTCCAGGCAGCGCTCTGAGAGCCGCTGATCGTGGCCGCTCGTCGCAAACCTGCTTCACTAGCGGTTTCCCGCAGCGCGATCGCAGGAAACCTGCAATTGGCGCGCACTATTTTCGATCTTTCGCAGGAAAGCCTGGGCGCCCGTTGTGGACTCAATCGCACCCACATCAGCGCCATCGAGCGGCAGGAATTGAATGTCGGCATCGATACCATCGCGCGGATCGCCAGGATTTTTTCGGTGCCAGCTTATGTTTTGTTGATGCCGAAGGCCGAAGCTCAGGCGATGTTGCATGCAGCGTTTACGGCGCATGTGTGATCGCCGGCTTGAGCGGCAGCGAATCCAGTTGAATCAAGGCCGGAATGTGCCGGTCGATCGCACATGATTTCTGCTCCACTGATTCCGCCGAATAAAGTAATCTGCAGGTTGCTGGTGGCGTTTATTTTGGTCGGCGCTGCGCTGGGCTTGACGCTGCTGCTGCGGCACTGGTTCGATGTGCCGTACTGGTTTCCGTTTCTGGTAGCCGGAATCGCCAGCGCCTGGATCGGCGGCCGGGTTTCCGGCTGGACCGCGGTGATTCTCAGCACGCTGGCTTGCGATTATTTTTTTGATCCGCCTTATTACAGCCTGGCGGTCGATACGGACCAGCTACCGAACTTCATCGGGTTCACTATTGCGATGCTGGCCGGCAACGGCTTCGGCGCCTGGCGCAAGCGCGCCGACATGCAATCGAAACAGACGCGGGAAGAGCTGGCGTCGCGCGTGCAGGCGGGCGGCGTCGAGCTGGAAAAAATCAGCGAAGCGCTGCGCTCGGAGGTTCATGAACGTGAGCGTGCGGAGCAAGGTCGGCGTATCGCCGAACTGCGCTGGCGCGCCGTCTTCGATAACGCCGTGATCGGTGTTGCGCTGGCAGACGAACGCGGCCACATCCTGTCGAGCAACGAGCCTTATCTGCGACTGCTCGACGTGCACCGATCCGAGTTGATCGGCAGCCGGCTCGACGAATATTCCGCGGAATCCAGCCGCGCCGAATTCAAGACGCGCCTGGCCGAGTTGCTCGGCGGATGGCGCGAGCATTTCGAGATCGAGATCGAGCGGCAACTGCCGGGCCGCGCTACCGCGTGGCTGCGTATCCACATTGCGCTGGTTGCCGGCACCACCGAATTTCCGCGATTCTTAATTGCTTTCTGCGAAGACAATTCCGAACGCAAACGCACCGAGGAAGCGCTGATCGCTGCGCGTGCCAATCTCGCGCACGCCGCTCGGCTGACTACTATCGGCGAACTCACAGCGTCCATCGCGCACGAACTGAATCAGCCGCTTTCGGCCATCGTCACCAACAGCAATGCCTGCCTGCGCTGGCTCGGCGGCGACGCTGCGAATCTGCCGGAGGCGCAAAGCACGCTCAACGGGATCATGCGCGATGCGAAGCGTGCCAGCGATGTGATCGCGCGCATTCGGGCGCTGATGCGCAAGAGCGAAGCACGCTTTGAAACGCTGGATTTCAGCGAAATCGTGCGCGATGGCCTGGAGATGATCGAAGGCGAACTGCGGCGCGGCAAAGTGGATGTCGCCATCGAAATCGAAGCTCCACTGCCGCAGATTCAGGGCGAACGCATTCAGCTGCTGCAGGTATTTCTGAATCTCAGTTTGAACGCGATCGACGCAATGGCCAATGTTTACGGGCGTCCACGGCAATTGACGATCCAGGCCGCGCGCCAAGCCGGCGATGCGGATGGCATCTTCGTCGATATCCGCGATTCCGGCTGCGGCGTTGACGACGCCGATCTCGACAAGCTGTTCACTTCTTTCTTCACCACCAAGGCCGAGGGCACCGGTCTCGGTTTGTGGATCAGCCGCTCGATTATCGAGGCGCACTCCGGCCAGTTGTTCGCTTCACGCAATCCGCCGCAGGGCATGAGCTTCCGGCTGCTGCTGCCCTGCCAGCCGTGGTCCGAATCCGCGCAAGATATTCGTTCAATCGCCGGCGAGGATTTCGGCGCTGACGTGAATGCCGTTCCAGATGTCTCAACTGCGACTTCAGACGATGCGCGACTGGCCGCTGGATGATGCCGACGATGAAATCCCGATCAAGACTGCACAACATCCGCATGCCAGATTTTCAGTGCGCCGAGGAGATTGGCGCTTGAGCAGCAAGGTGACCACAACGAATCCGGATGCCATCTCCTGGCTGGATCCTGCGATCGAGCCCGTGGTCTACGTGGTCGACGACGACGCTTCGGTGCGCGAAGCCTTGGGCAACCTGCTGCGCTCGGTCGGATTGAAGGTGCAATTATTCGCTTCCGCGATCGAATTTCGCCAGCATCGGCCGGCGCAAGGGCCTTCGTGTCTGGTGCTGGACGTGCGCTTGCCGATCATGAGCGGGCTTGATCTGCAAAACGACTTGCGCGCCTTGGGCGATCGCACGCCGATCATCTTCATCACCGGCCACGGCGACGTGCCGATGAGCGTGCGCGCGATGAAGGCCGGCGCGATCGAGTTTTTGCAAAAGCCTTTCCGCGAGCAGGATCTGCTGGACGCGATCAATAGCGGCTTGAGTCAATCCATCGCGGCCGCCAGCGCAGCGCCGGAACGCGTCGCCGAGAACGCGACAGTTCCAGCCGCAAGCCGTGCGGAGTTCGACGCGATCAATCCGCGCTGGGCGCTGGCGCGCAATATCCAGATGGGGCGGACCATTTTCGGCTGGTCGCAGGAAGAACTCGGCAACCAATGCGGGCTGCATCGCTCGCACATCAGCGCACTCGAACGCGAAGAACTCAGCGTCGGCGTCGATGCGATCGATCACATCGCCAGCGCTTTCGGCATTACTCCGCACGTCTTGCTGATGCCGCCGGCAGATGCGCAGTCGAGTCTGTTAAAAGCCTCAAACATCACGGGCGCAAAACCGCAGCGCGTCCGGCGCGGCAGCAAGTGATGGCTCAAGAATAATCGTCACGCCAACGCCGAATAAGACTCAGCGCTCCTGCATCGCCTGCTTCAAGCGCGTGATCGGCTTGATGAGATATTGCATCACCGTCTTGCGGCCGGTTTTGATATCGACGCTGGCGACCATGCCGGGAATGATCGGCAGCGGCTTGCCCTTGCGATCCGTCAAGCTGGTTTTGCCGGTACGCACCAGTACGCGGTAAAAGGCTTCTTCGGGCGCCATGCCCGGCGTTGGTCCTTGACGGCGCTCGTCGCGCAGCGTGTCCGGACTCAGGAATTCGACCTTGCCCTCAAGCCCGCCGTAGAGCGAAAAATCGTAGGCGCTGAGCTTGATCAAAGCGTCCTGACCGGGATGGATGAAGGCGACATCTTTCGGCGAGATATAGGCCTCGACCAGCAGGGTTTCGTCCAGCGGCGCGATTTCGAGGATATCCTGTCCCGGCGACACCACACCGCCAACCGTGTTGATGCGCACGTTCTTCACCACACCGCGCAGCGGCGCGCGAATTTCAGTGCGGATCAGCGCGTCGTCGCGGGCAGCAGCATTTTCAGTGGCCTGCGCCAATTCGGCCTCGACTTTCGACAGATCGCTGTTGGCATCGGTGCGGAATTTGGCGACGCGCTCCTGAATCTGCAGATTCAGATCGGCAGACTGCCGCTGCATGTGCAGCAGCTCCACCTCGGACATCACGCCATCCGTCACCATCGGCGAAGTGATGGCGATTTCCCGATCGAGTAATTTCTTGCTCTGCTCCATGCCGGCCACGCCTTCATTCAGCATACGCGTCTGCGCTTCAAACGCTTCCTGCTCGCGCTGGCGCATGTCTTCCGGCACTTCCGGATCGAACTTGATCTTGGTGCCGAAAGCTTCCGCGCGAAGGCGCGCGGCAGCGGCGGCCAGGCTGAGCTTCTTGGCTTCGACTTCTCGATAGAGCGCACCACTGCGATTGCTGTCCAGACGGATGATGACCTGATCCTTTTCGACGATGTCGCCTTCCTTCACCAGCATCTCGGAAATCACGCCGGGATCGAGGCTTTGGATCACCTGCTCGCGGCTGCTGGAAATCACCTTGCCCTGGCCGCGAGTGACTTCTTCGACATTACTGAACGTGGCCCAGATCAGGAACACGATCACCAGCGCCGAGATCAGCGCCACCATCGTCAACAAACCCCAGTGGCGCTCCTGCTGCAGCGCGGCGTTGAGATCGTTCAGCAGTTGCAGATCGCCTTGACGGACCTGCGCGGGAAGTGTTGATTTGGACATGGCGACTCAGGAACTCACGCGGGATACAGGCTTCATGCGGACTGTAGGAACGGTTCGGATTCGGACTCAACTCTGGACTGGCGTGGCCAGCGCGGGCGCAGCAACCGCATTGTCGATATTCGCGCTTTGCCGCGGTGGCACCACGATACCTTTGGCGAGAATCTGCAGCGCGGCATCCTTTGGCGCATCGAGCATGATGCGGCCGGCATCAAGTACGACGATGCGGTTGACGATGGCGAACACCTGCGGCCGATGCGTGACGATCACCAGACTGCGCGTGCCGGCCCATTCCATCAGCGATTTCAGCACGCGCGTTTCGGTGCTTTCGTCGAGACCGCTGGTGGGTTCGTCGAGCAGCACCACGCGCGGATTGCGCAGCGTCAACCGGGCCAGCCCGACCAGCTGCTTCTGACCGCTGGAAAGCCCATGTCCATCGTCGCCCACCGGCATGTCGAGGCCTTTTGGATGGCTGCGCACAAAGGCATCGAGACCGAATCGCTGTAGCGCGCGCATGATCGCTTCGTCGGGCACGCGCTCGTCGATGGTGGCGAGATCGAAGTTGTCGCGCAGCGTACCGTTGAACAGCCGCGGCGCGGCGCCGAGCAAGGCGACATTGGCGCGCAAATCCGCGGGGTCGATCTGGCGCAATTCAATGCCATCGAGGCCGATGGTGCCCTGCGCCGGCTCGTACATGCCGGCCAACACGCGCAGCAGCGTCGACTTGCCGCTGCCGATGCGGCCGAGGATGGCGACGCGCTCGCCGGGCTTCAATTCGAGATTGATCTGCGACAGCGTTGGCGAGCTGGTGGCCGGATAACTGAACGCGGCATTGCTGACCGAAATCTCGCCGCGGAATTTTTGCGGCATCACATACACACGGCCGGGATCACGATCCAGCGGGCGCTCGATGATGCTGTCGATGCCCGAGATGGCGACCCGCGCCTGATTGAAGCGCGTCATCAGCATGGCGACCTGCGATAGCGGCGCGATCGCGCGGCCGCAGAGAATCACCGAAGCCATCAGCGCGCCGACGGTGATGCGCGCAGCCGGCACCGGATCGTTCACCAGATACGCGCCCCAGACCACGATCGCAACCGTGTTGAGCTGTTGCACCAGCAAGGAAAACTGGACCAGATTAGTGCTGACGGCTTTCAGCTTCTGGCCGCTGGCGGTGACTTTGGCCGAGTAATATTCCCAGCGCTGCTGCGCCCATCCGGTGGCGTTAAGCGATTTCAAAGTCTCCAGACCTTCGATCGATTCCACCGCCAAGCCTTGCCGCTGCGAGCCTTCGCGCATGCTCTCGTTGGTGTACCTGGACAGATAGCCCTGCGAGAACAGACCCGCCGCGACCACGATCGGAATCGACAGGAACGGCACCCAGGCCAGCGGCCCGGCAACGATCATGATGACCGTGAGGAACAGGAAGACGAAGGGCAAGTCCACCAGCGCCAGCAGGGTTGCGCTGGTCATCACATCGCGTACCGATTCGAA